>JAITCP010000137.1 GCA_031283025.1 Spirochaetaceae bacterium
GAACTTGGCCGGGAAGAGATAGAATTTCTTATTGGCGGTTATGTTGCCGGGGCTGTTCCCGATTACCAGATTTCCGCGTGGGCCATGGCGGTATTTTTCCGTGGAATGACGGCGGCGGAAACGGCGGTCCTCACGGAGGTAATGCTCGCTTCCGGTACGGTGATGGACCTTTCCGGTATTTCCGGCCCCTTTGTTGATAAACATTCCACCGGCGGGGTGGGGGACAAGACCAGCCTTATTCTTGCCCCTTTGGCCGCCGCCCTGGGTATCCGCGTTCCCATGATGTCGGGGCGCGCCCTTGGCCACACGGGGGGAACCCTGGACAAGCTGGACGCTATCCCCGGTTACCGGACAAGTTTAAGCATGGAGGAATTCCGGAACATTCTTGCACGTGACGGTTTTGCCATGACAGGCCAAACCAGGGAAGTGGTTCCCGCAGACAGGCTTCTCTACGCCCTGCGTGATGTAACTTCAACGGTTGAATCAATACCCCTCATCACCGCCAGCATCCTTTCCAAAAAAGCGGCGGAAGGGGCGCAGGCGCTTGTCTTTGACGTGAAGTTCGGATCGGGCGCTTTTATGAAAGAAGAAGCTGAAGGAGAAAAACTGGCGCTCTCTCTGGTAAGTACCGGAGAGGCAATGGGAAAAAAGATAACCGCCCTCTTAACCAATATGGATGAACCGCTGGGAAACATGGTGGGGAATTTTCTTGAGGTGGAAGAAAGTCTTGACTGCCTTGAAGGGGCGGGGCTCCGGGGAGCGATGAACAGCGGCATTGGTGATTTAATGGAAGTAACTCTGGAACTGGGCGCCCGTATAGCGGTTCTGGGCGGCAAAGCCGCTGATGCGGAGGAAGGCCGCAAGCTCTGTGAAGACTCCATTGCAAGCGGCAGGCCCCGGGAGCTTTTTTTGCAGAACGTTAAAAGCCAGGGGGGAGACCCGGAAAAATTGCTTGAACTGCGGGGCAAATGGCGTTCCCCAATCAGCGCGGAGCTTTGTGTTCCCTCGGGCGCGGTGGCGGAAACAACGGGGAAAGACGGCGCTTTATTTATAAAGCGCATTGACGCGTTAATGACAGGACAAGCGGCGGTTGCCCTGGGAGTGGGCCGCAACCGTACCGAAGATCCGGTAAGCCCCACCGCGGGAATTCAATTCCACAAAAAAAGCGGGGATGCGGTAAAGCCGGGGGAACGGATAATGACGGTGTGGGCGGCAACGGATGCGGGCCTTGCCGCGGCCCTGCCCCGGCTTGAAGAAGCGGTCGAGTACGGGCTGCCGCCGCCGCGAAAGCTTGTAATAAAAGAAATTCGATCCGCTATTGTGTAATTTTTTGCTTCCAAATTAAAGCAAGGCGCTTCTCTTTGCCTTATAAAGGGTATGATTGCCGAATATCAGATGAATTCTTTGGAGTACGGAACAGAAAGCAGTTTGTCCCAGTATGATTATTCCGGAACTTTGAACGGAACACCGGGGCCGCTTTCCCTGCCCAAAGAAGACAGGCCGCGGGAAAAACTCTTGCGGGAAGGCTCCAAGGCCCTCTCTGACAGGGAGCTTCTTAGCGTGCTTTTCAATACGGGCATTAAAGGGAAAAATGTTAATGCCCTGGCGGGAGAAGTTCTGGAAAAACTTGACCGGATTAAGGGGACTCCTTCCCTGGAAGACCTGGCCGGCATTTCCGGCCTGGGGGAATCCAAGGCCTGCGCCGTTGCCGCCATGCTGGAATTGGGCCGCCGCCGCTATGGCCGCGATGCCCGCATACGGTCTCCGAATGACGTATACAACCTTGTCCGGCACTATGCGGACCGCAGGCAGGAACATTTCTTTTGCATTTCCCTGAACGGCGCTTATGAGGTGCTGGCCGTGCGCGTGGTAACGGTGGGGCTGGTAAACCGTACCATAGTGCACCCGCGGGAGGTGTTTTCCGATCCCCTCCAGGACAGGGCCAGCGCTGTTTGCGTGGCCCATAATCACCCGTCAGGCAGGCTTAAACCTTCTGAAGAAGATACCGGAATTACAATGAAGTTAAAAGCCGCATCGGATATTCTGGGCCTTTTCTTTCTGGATCATCTGATTTTTTCCGTTGAAGGGTTTTTTAGCTACCGTGAAGCGGGATTATTAACTGAATCGTGATCTAGGATAATT
Source organism: Spirochaetaceae bacterium (assembly GCA_031283025.1). Classification (GTDB taxonomy): domain Bacteria; phylum Spirochaetota; class Spirochaetia; order Treponematales; family Breznakiellaceae; genus WRIV01. Next base: position 2,143 of record JAITCP010000137.1, read on the forward strand.
GTTTATAACATTCTATACTTGGGTTATGGCAGTTACATCAGGGACTAATGCCGCAAGCAGGCTGGGCACTGAACCGGTTGGCAGGCTCTTGTTACAATTTTCAGTTCCCGCCATTACGGGAATGATCGTCAACGCGTTGTACAATGTGGTAGACCGTGTCTGGGTAGGACGGGGAGTCAATGAAATAGCCCTGGGCGGACTTTCCCTGGTAATGCCCCTTATGACAATCACTATGGCTTTTGCCATGCTCTTTGGATTGGGGGCGGCAAACCTTATTTCCATGCGTTTGGGTCAGGGCCGCAAGGAAGAAGCGGAAAACGCCCTGAACCATTGCTTTTTCCTGCTTATCATATCCGCGCTGGTCATTATGGCCTTTGAGTTGATTTTTCTGGATGCCATTCTTTCCCGCATGGGGGCGCAGAAAGGAAGCGGCGCTTTGGATTATGCCCGCAGTTATTACCGGATCATACTTTACGGGCAGGTCTTTTTTATGACGGGGTTTGGTTTTTCCCATTGCACAAGAGCGCAGGGTTTCCCCACCATTACGATGATCGGAATGTTTATAGGCGCAGGGATGAACATGATCCTTGATCCGGTTTTTATTATTGTTTTTGATTGGGGAGTAGAGGGAGCCGCCTGGGCAACAATTATCTCCCAGGCAATTTCCGCAATATGGATAATTTCTTTCACCATGAGCAAAAAAGCGGTGATACGGTTCAAATTTACGCATAAAAAAACGGCATTCAACAAATTCCGGCTTTCAGGAAAGACAATTCTGGACATCATGACTTTTGGCTCGTCCCAGTTTCTCCTTCAGTTTATTATGTCTTCCGTACAATTTCTCTTAAATAGGAGCTTCAGCAAGTACGGCGCTGAAATGCTGGGTGAGGGGGGAGGGGATATCGCCCTTTCAGGATTTAATATTACCATGACTATTTGTATGCTTTTCTTCATGCCGATTTTTGGGATCAATCAGGGCGCGCAGCCCATACTGGGTTATAATTACGGGGCCAGGCAATTTTCAAGGGTGCGGAAAGCATTCCTCCTGGCAGTAACCGGAGCTACGGCAATATGCCTTACCGGTTTTGTCTTGGGTGAACTTTTTCCCCACGCGCTGGTGCGGCTGTTTGCCCCCAGTGGAAGCTCCGTCCTTCTGGAATTTGCCCCTGCCGCCATGAGGTTCGTCATGATTACCATGCCGATAAACGGCTTTACCATTATTGCAACCAATTTATTTGTGGTAACAGGCCGCCCTAAAATTTCGAT
>JAITCP010000147.1 GCA_031283025.1 Spirochaetaceae bacterium
CAGAATAAAATGGACTACACGGTGATAGGGGATACCGTCAACCTCGCTTCGCGGCTTGAAGGGATTACCAAGTATTACCACCAGACTATCATCGTATCGGAATATATTTATAACGCGGCCAAGGACGATTTTATTTTCCGAAAGGCCGACAGCGTGCGTGTAAAGGGAAAAGATCATCCTGTAGGGCTTTATACGGTGTATTCCGCCTTTCGTGATGAAGCGGAGGAGGGGATGCCCGCCGTTCTGGTTATCGACAGGGAAGCCCTGGATCAGTACAACAAGGGGCTTAAACTCTATGCCATGCGTGAATTTGAAATGGCAAAACAGTATTTTAGTAAAGCTCTGTACCTTGAAGAAAAAGCGGGCAAGTCAGACTACCTTGCGTCGCTGTACCTTTCCCGAATTGATGAATTTCTGGCTAATCCTCCTCCGCCTGATTGGGATGCTACTATTACCATGACAGAAAAGTGATTGGTCCGGAAAAAATTCACACATTTAAAAAATTCCCTTGACATCCCTCAAAACGACATGATATATTTGTATAGATTTTCAGGGTCGGGTGCGATGTTTAGAACCGCAGGGTTATAAACACAATTCCCTACCGGCGGTATAGCCCGCGAGCGTGCATGATCGGTTTGATGGTCATGCGTGCAGAGTCCGGTGAAATTCCGGCGCCGACGGTTATAGTCCGGATGGAAGAAAATGCAGCGTGCTATAATTACGCCCTTCCTGTATAAACCAATCCTGAAAATCCCAATAATCAATCTTTTGGAGGTTTTATGAAACGTCTATTGTTCAGGGCGCTTGTCCTTGGAGTAGTGGTTGTTTTTGCGCTTGCCTGCAAAAACAAGGAGCCTGCCGGGGAAGCCCAAACAGCTAAGGCCATTGGTGTTTTTGTTCCCGGTGTAAGTTCCGGCAGTCCGGTATACGAGATGCTTGTCGAGGGCGTGCTGGCGGCGGCGGAACAGTACAATGCCGGCAGGGTAACGGTAACGGTTATCGAGGGGGGCTACAATCAGGCCGAGTGGGAAAACAAAATTACCGCCATGACGGCTTCCGGCTCCTACAACCTGATTGTTTCTTCCAATCCTTCCCTGCCGGACATTGTTTCCAAAGTGTCCGAACAATTTCCCGATCAACATTTTCTGCTTCTTGACGGCGAGATGAAGGGGAACTCCCGTGTGTACACGCTGCGCTATAACCAGCGTGAACAGGCGTACATGGCCGGATACATCGCCGCCCTGCAAACGGAAACTGAACAGAACGGCGCGCAGCGGCGGATAGGGCTTGTGGCTGCCCAGGAATATCCGGTAATGAACAACATTATCCTGCCCGGTTTTCTTGAAGGAGCCAGAGCAGTACATTCTTCTTATGAAGTTGATTTCCGCATTGTGGGCAACTGGTACGATGCGGCGAAAGCCGGGGAACTGGCGGCGGACATGATCCAGGGCGGGGTGCGTGCACTGCTCTGCATAGCCGGAGGCGCCAATGAAGGCGTGGTAAACGCTGCAAACCGGCGGAACGCGAAAGTGGTTTGGTTTGACAGTAACGGTTACAACGTCAATCCCGGTACGGTAATAGGCAGTTCCGTTATACGCCAGGATATTGCCGCCTGCAATCAGGTTCTGCGTTATCTTGAAGGGGCGCTTCCTTTTGGGAGCGCCGAGGTCATGGGCGTTAATGACGGTTATGTGGACTTTATCCAGGATGATCCTGTTTACCTTGAAACGGTTCCGGCGGAAATCAGGGAAAAGCAGGCGGCCATGATCGAAAGAATCCGTTCGGGAGCATTAGCGCTGTTTCCTTAAGACAGCGATGCCGGAACTACAAGGGATATGGTAGAACTAAAGGGGATACGGAAGTATTTTTACTCCAACGGAGTCAGTGCGCTTGACGGAGCGGATTTTAATCTGCGTGAAGAGGAGATTCACGCCCTGTTGGGGGAAAACGGCGCGGGCAAATCAATCCTGATGCACATCATGGCGGGTTTTACAAAACCCGGCGCTCCGGGGTCCGAGCCCGGACTGATTCTGGTAAACGGAAAGGAACAGCGTTTTACATCCCCCGCCCGTGCCCTTGCCGCGGGAATCGGCATGGTTTGCCAACATCCTCACCATATTCCGGGCTTTTCGGTCTGGGAAAACTGCATCGTCGGATCAAAGGAGCGGCCTCCCTTTTGGCTGAACCGCCGCCGCTGCCATGAGCAGATCCGGGAACTAAACAGCCGCTTCCGGTTTGATTTGCCCATAGACAGTCCGGCGGAAACTCTTACGGTAAGCCAGGGGCAAAAGGCGGCGATCCTTACCATGCTTCTGCGGAACGTACAGTACCTTATCTTTGACGAACCTACCGCCGTACTTACTCCCGCTGAGACACAAAATCTTTTTGAACTTTTTGAAACACTGCGGGATCAAGGCAAGGGGATTGTTTTGATTTCCCATAAACTTGAAGAAACCCTGAAAATCGCCGACAGGGTAACGGTACTCCGGCAGGGAAAAACGCGGATGTGCTGTTCGCCGGGCGATCTTTCAAACGACGAATTCTATAACTGCATCTTCACAGATGATTCGATTGCTTCCACAGCGTTAACAACCGGAATTTCCGGTACGGCTTCCGTAACACAACAAGTACATTTTACTCCTTCCACGACAACAAAGGGGGGTAAACAAGATGTTCCGGTTCTTTCATTGCGTAACTTTACGGTAACTGTTCCGGGCCGCCCGCTGATCCGGGGGATCAATCTGGAATTAAAACGCGGCGTCGTTATGGGCATTGCCGGAGTGCGGGACAGCGGACTTGAAACGCTGGAACTGGCACTGACGGGATTTCTGCCGTCGTCGGGAACGCTACGGATTAACGGAACGGAGCTTTACCGTACAGCGCGTAAAACAGCGCAAAGGGTCAGGAGTTTCCGCAGCGCGGGGGGCTCATACCTGGGCACCCGGAACGAGGGAGTGATGCTTCCCATCCGGGATTTGCTGCTTATCCACTCCCACCGCCGTTTTCATGACTCCGGTTTTTTGGAGCGTTCAAAAATCAACCTGTGGATTGGCTCGATCATGGCGGCGGCAGAGCTGCCCTGTAAAGCCAATGGGCAGGGCAGCGCGCTCTCTGGCGGCCAATTACAGCGGCTCCTTTTAACCAGAGAAACGGCGGAGCAGGGCGATCTTCTGGTACTCTCCGATCCGGGCCGCAATCTGGACCGGCAGTACCGGGAAAAAATCGCCGCCTTGTTACGGGAAAAAGCCGCAGAAGGAAAATCGGCGCTGATCTTTTCTACCGATGTAGAAGAACTCCTTGCCTTTGCCGATTCCGTTGCCGTACTAAGGGACGGCGTTTTTTCCCGCGTGATTGACTTGAACGGCAGTGATGGCCGGAGAAAAGATCAAGTTCAGGAAACGATACGCGAAGCGATGGTAGGCACGGCATGAAAAAAAATTCTCTGTTTCAGGCGAATCTGCTCTTTACCTTTTTAATTCCGTTGGCAATAGTTTTTATTATTCCGGTTATTTTTATTTTTGCCGGATCGGATCGTCCCGCCGAAATACTGGCGGTTTTTTTTACCGGCCCCTGGTCCAATCGCTGGTTTTTGGGAAACACCCTGGACAGCATGTCCCTGCTGCTTACCGCTTCGCTGGGAGCGCTTGCCGCTTTTCGCGGCGGATGCTTTAACCTGGGCGGGGAAGGGCAACTCTACCTTGGAGGCTGCGCCGCCGCAGTCGCGCTCCTGAACGGAAGCGGCATACCGGGCCCCGTTATGCTGCTTCTGGCGGCACTGACGGCGGCGGCGTCAGGCGGCCTCATGGGCGGCGTTTCGGGATTGCTGAGGAAACAATTCGGGGCAAACGAGTTAATCACTTCTTTCCTTCTGTCCGCCGCCCTGATTCCTGCCGGAGATTATCTTGTTTCGGCGGTGCTCCGCAATCCGGAATCAAATCTTTTGGCAACGGACACATTCGCCCCTGAACGGCTTTTACCCAAAATACTCCCCCCTTCAAGCCTCTCCGTTTCGATCATCATTGCTGTGGCGCTTGTCTTTTTGTTCCATCTGTTTATCCACCGCACCGTAGCTGGTTACCGGTTTCGCATTGCCGGGGCCGCTCCCGATCTTGCCCTGTTCGGCGGTATAGATGCGGACAAGCGTTTTGTGCCCGGCATGGCCGTGTCAGGATGCTTCGCGGGCCTTACCGGTTTTTTTGCCGTCGCAGGAACTTACGGCAAATGCTATCAGGGGTTTTCCGGCGGCCTGGGCTGGGATGCAATCGCCCTGGCCCTCATTGCGGGGAACGAGCCGCTGTTCCTTTTTCCGGCAGTGTTTGTCTTTGGCGCGGCGCGGGCCGGAGCCGGTGCGGCGATGCTTCAGGCGGGTTTTGGTTTTGAAACTGCGGCCTTTATTCAGGCAGCGATCCTTTTACTGGCAGCCACAGGGAGCCGTCATCTTAGGGGGAGGGGGCTGTGATCGATTTTTTTGACCGGCTTTTTTCTTCCGCCGCTCCCCTCGTCATCGCTTCCACCGGAGCCCTCTTTACCGAACTGGCGGGAGTGCTGGGAATTTTTACAGAAGGATTTATGAGCGCCGGGGCGTTTTTTTTCTGGGTTATCACAGCACGGACAGGATCGGCTTTTTGCGGAATGGCGGCAAGCGCCGCCGCCGCAGGTTTTGCCGGATGGGCGCTTGCGCACTTTGTGCGGAAAACCCATGCCAATCCTTTTATTGCCGGTCTGGCCGTCAACATTGCCGCCGGAGGAATAACCGATGCCCTTTCTACGCTGTGGTTCGGAACCAAAGGCGTGCTGCGCAATCCGGACTTTGCCGCTCTCCGATCCCTTAACATTCCCGTTATTGGAAAAATCCCTCTTTTGGGTTCCGTTGTTTCAGGCCATGAAATTTCTGTTTATGTTTCCTGGCTTACCGTGATTGCCGCCGCGCTTTTCATTCGCCGCACTTCCTGGGGAATGAGGCTCCGCGCGTCGGGGCTTTCCCCGCAGGCGGCCAGAGAGCGGGGCATACGGCCCGGCCTGTACTGGGAAGCTGCCTGGGCGGCCTCGGCGTTTCTTGCGGCCATTGCCGGAGCTTTTCTGTGTTACCGAATTGGCTCTTATACGCCGGGGGGCATTGCAGGCCGGGGATGGATCAGCCTGGCTGCGGTGTACCTGGGTTTCCGCCATGCGGGAGGTGTCTTTGCCGCTTCCTTGATCTTCGCCTTGGCGGAGATGTCTGCGCTGTCTCTTCAAGGTTTTGCAAAAATTCCCTCCACAGCTTTGCTCGGCCTTCCCCATGCACTGGCGTTGCTGCTCTATGTTTTTTCCCGGTGGATCAAAAATCGGAGTAAGAATTTTACCTGAGATATTTCATACGGAGGGTTCACTCGCAAATTATCTCACGGAGAAACACGGAGAACAACAGCTTGCTTACAATTCTCCCCTTTACTCATACATGGTAAAAGCCGCCCAATAGTAGGGGTGGCTCCAGTCAGTTTGTTTATCACGGGAAACAATAATGCCTTTTCGGAATTCTTCTTTTGTCTTACGATATGCGTCACGGAAACTCATTCCCTCGCGGATTACTTTGCGGTACACGCTCCACATAAACTCAACAGTTGCTTCATCGCT
>JAITCP010000166.1 GCA_031283025.1 Spirochaetaceae bacterium
ACCCCTGAAGGACGCTTTTTCTGCGGCCTGAAGGGGTGTTCTTCCCGCCGCCCATATGCAGAAATACTCATAAAGCGTCCGTTTTTTCAGTGATATTTGCCGCAGGTGCGCCTCCCCCAGCGATCAGAAACACCCGGTTATTGGTGAAGCAGGGTAAAAGGCCGGAGCGTTTGTTCGATGGCGGGTATATTTGCGGAAGATATCGCCTTACCCCTGGAAACCATCGCTAATCTGTAACATCCGCAGTAACCTTCAAATCTGTAGTTTTTTTGACATACACTTAGACGGCGGGAACCCTCGTATTTCCTTGAATAACTTGTAGAAATGAAAAACATCGCTAAAGCCGCAGAGTTCTGCTACCTCGTGGACTTTGTAGCTGCCGCTTTGGAGCATGCTTTCTGCGTTGCGCACGCGCACCTGGCGGAGGTACTGGTGTACGGTTATTCCGGTTTCTTTCTTAAACAGGTGCCCAAAATAGGCTTCATCCAAATGGACTTGTTCTGCCAGGCCTTTTACGGTAATTTTATCCGAATAGTGCATGGCCATGGTGCGTATTGTTTTATTTATCCGGTAATCGCCGGTCATTTTATCGATCTTGTAAATAAGAATTTCCGACAAGTGGTTCAGGATTAACATGAGCAGCGCCCGCGTCCGCATTATATAACCTTGCCGTTGATTGGACCAGCATACCGTTAGTTCTTTGAACATATCGATTAGGTCCCGTCTAATGCCTATATGGTTTACCAGGGGAAAGACGGGGGGAGGGCATACTGATTCAGGGTAGAGCGAATAAAAATTGACGGAAAAGCACTGCATAAGGCTGTTTGGGTAGGTTATCGCTGTTCTTTTAACGCCTTCTGTCAGGCAGAGCAAATCCCCCTGGCTTAGTTCATAATCTATTCCGTCAAGGGTATAACGGGCTTTGCCATTAATAATGTACGTTATTTCATTGTGCTCTACAAAATGCGGACGCAGCCACCATTCCGGCTGGCATTTTCTGAAAACATTATAAAAAATTTTTGGCACATAATCTTCTGTTGTATTCATTTCTTTCATACATTCTTCCGCAAATTCAAAAGCCATTTTCAAAATTAGTAAAGGTTTTGAAGATGGATCATTTACTCATGATTTGAACATTCTATTATTCTTTTTACTTTGATCGATAATTTTTTTTCTAAAAATTACAAATTTATATGCAATTCATACCTGATTTGTCCGGTTTATCTATATCTTTAACTTTTTACAATGGTTTATACATACATCAATGGTATGTATATTGCAAAATGCAATAAAACCGTGAAAACCGCGCGTTGCGCGTATTAAGAATTTTGGAACTGCCAGAGACAGTCTTCTTTAAGAATATTTTGGAGGGAAAATGATGAAAAAAGCAATCTATGCGATTTTAGCGCTGCTTGCCGTAATAGGTATGGTAAGCTGCGGCGGCGGAGGAGGCGGCGACGGGACGACAGTAGTACCCATTGAAGAAACTACAGTCACCTTTAACCTGAACACAGCCGCCATACTGGCATTAGATTCGGAGTTTGATGTTACCGGATTAAAACAGCCTGATCCTGTAACAGTCGTAAAAGGTGATCAAATTGGCAGCGACCTGCCAACCAGAGCTGCTCTGTTAAATGAATATTTAACTGACGGTTTTATCTTTATGAGTTGGAATACCAAAGTTGATGGTTCCGGAGCTGCTATTACATCAGCATCAACATTTACAGAGGACGCAATTACTCTGTATGCGCAATGGGAGAAGTATGAACCGGTAGAGGTTACCTTCAACACGAACGGCGGCTGGAATGCAGAAGGTTCAGCAGAAGATACTACAATTGTAGTTTCTGTCCAACCGGGCTTAACAGTCAACGATACTGTCGATGGTATGCCGGGTAATCCGTTCAAGAGCGGATACGAATTCACTGAATGGAACACGCTTGCAACTGGTCTAGGCAGTGCATTTACGGGAGCGACAGTTGTTGACGAAGCAATAACTGTATATGCCAAATACACGTTGGAAGTAATAATCCCGTCAGTGGACACAACAGCCGGTGAAGAATGGGTTCTGCTTAAAAATGGCTGGTATGCGGTGTACAAATTTACCCTGCCCGATGGAGCGGTATGGGATGATTACGAAAGCCTTTCGGCTGAGTACAATGTACCGGCAAAGATTGAAGGTGAACCTGTTGAGTGGTTTACCCAGGCAGCCGGCGCGAACGCTATGCGGTTGCTGGGCAATTACAAATCAACCGATTTTACGGTTTTGACCGGAACTGGAACTATGGAAGGAAAAGATCTCGCGGTTGCTGTTTACAGGGATAACGACCCCACTAATAAGAACGGCCCGTATATGATAGACAACTCAAAACCAAGAGAAAAAACCGTAGAAGGAATGGTTGAAACTGAAGCCTCCGCCGGTACTAAAGCTGGCGATTGGTGGACGGTTACTTATAACATTACCGGCACGGTAGGACATTCTCAGTTTGAGCAGAAAAATGTACCGCATCCCAAAGCATCAGGCCCCTTCTTCTTTGGCGTAGGCGTTACCTCTGGTCCCAGTGGTTACGGAACCCTGCAGCAGATAAGGAATGTAACCTTAAAAGCCAAGTCCAATAGTGGTAAAGACGATGTAGTCGCGACCCCCGCCATATTCACCAATGCGGATGGTTCGAAACAATATAAAGCGTTTACTGGATGGCCCACTGCAGACGGCGGAAATGGGTATAAGGAAGCGTATCGTGGAGCCACAAGGCCGGAATTTGACCCTGGCGAACCACCCGCTCCGCCGGCTACGGAGGAGCTGGAAGTAACTCTTCCTTCAGTGGTCGTTAATACAACGGAGTTCTCTGGCGACTATAACAGCCCCAATGGCGTGTTTATTCCGGTAACATTCCCCACCGATCTTAACATTTCTTCCTATGAGAAATTCTCCATAACCGTTAAAGGTTCCACCACTGATAACACTACGTTTGTCGATGTTACGGCAGACAGTTATGTGCAGTTTGATTATGTGGAAGCAGGTGTTACGGGTGGGGATGGTAAGGTTAGTTATAAGAAAATCGGGGGTAGCGGTTACAATCTTAAAACAGCAGTGGAAAAGCGCGATGTATCGCCGGATGTTAAAGATGTAGCTTCAACCTTTGCCGGTTTCCTGGTGTACAACGGCAATCAGGGTGGCATTAAATACGTACAGGTATTGTCCGTTACCTTCTATCCGCCCCCAGCGGCGAATATGGGCACGGTAAAATTCACCATTGAAGATGACGTCCTTAAGGATCCTGTGTCGGGTATTGCCAATGCGGACCTTATACTGTCCCGTGGCAACCTTGTCATCTCCGCTCCGGCTGGTTTTTCCACTTATAGCTGGAAAGTTAACGGCATAGCGGATGCCGAGACGACCAAAGACCTTACCCTGAAAACTTCGACTTATTTCAGCTCTATCGGCAAGAAAGTGGTGGTATCGTTGGTGGTTAAAGACGCAGACGGTAACAGTTATAGCAAGACCGTAATCATCACGGTGAAAGAGTAGGAGGAAAATGATGAGAAATAAAACATTTATAGCGCTGTTTGCGGCGCTTATTGCGGTACTGCTGGTAGTAACCGGTTGTGCTTTTAATGGTCCCGATACTGCCGGGGGCATCCCGGCAGGGAAAGGCAAGCTGGTGCTGTCCGTTGGCGGCACAGGCCGTACCATTCTGCCATCCGGGGTAACGCACACATACGAGCTCTTTGATGTCGCTGACGCGCTGGAGTATGCCAACGATATGGCAGAATACGAAGCGGCAGTAGCGGAGGATCCTGACACTGACGTGGAAAAACCGGAATTCCCGACTGCCAAGTTTGAAGGCGCCGTAACGACCGATGGCGCCGTAGTAGACCCGGGCGAATATGTTCTGAGAGTAGTCGGTTCTATTGGTGGCAAGGCGTTCTCCGAAGCCTGGGTAGGCGACTATGTAGAAGCCAAAGAAGCAGATCCGGATGCTACACCCCCGAAACCGGCTGAAGACGCTTATTTTGACAACACGGTAGAAGTAGTGGCGCAGGGGACAGCAACCGTTATCGTAAAGAATTTTAGGGTTCTTGATAATGAAGCAACCAAAGGAACTTTCAGTTGGAACCTGTCCGCGTTCGACACTGCGACAAGCGTAAAGATTACGATTGGCGATGATTCTGCAATTGAGTTAAAAAGTACCCCCGGCACTGATGAGTACGGTTTTACCGACACCATCGAACTTGCAGTCGGCCAGTATCTGGTTGTTTTCACCGTTGACGGCGTTGAGTGGAGTGAAGTGTTGTGGATTTATGGCGACCTTACCAGCGCTTACACGCCTTCCTTCCCCGGCAACGACATTGTTGGAGAAAAAATCCCCAAGGATCTTCAGAATGTTGTTATCGCAGCGATAAAAGAAGGCAAACTGAGCAGTGTTTGGTATAGTTACTTCGGTTCAGATTTAGTGGACGTTGACGTCGGAGACAGTGAAGAGTACTACGACGAAAACGTAACATCAGCCATTGCCGCCATTCTGAGTGACAGAATTAGTAATGCCGCACCGACAAACCTTTCCGAATTGAAAGTACTGATTGACGCCGCGTTTGTTAGGGCGGGAGCCGACGCTATTCTTGCTGATAGTTCTGACGTAGAAAATGATCTTAAAGCACTGGTGAAAAATGGCACAACCGCAGTAGCTTATGACTCAACTGAGAAAGAAGTTACCGTTGGCGCTTACACCTTCAGTGTTGAGAGTCCCCTTGTGGTTAAAGAGGTATGGTTCAGTGTGGATATATCAGCATTAGTAGAAGGGCAGGCCAGCAATCCGTTTAAGGGCAAACCTACGTATGCTGTTACCGATGGCAAAGGGAAAATTTCCTTCGCTTCTTCCACTTGGGGTGAGAACGGGAGTGGCACTTCTCAAGATCAGGGAGCGGCCTTTGCGTTAACCTCAGATCAAGTTGCCCTGGTTAAAGCCGCAGATTCTCTTATCGTGAACTTTGCGGCAGAATCAAGCGTATCTGATGCGGTATTCCGCGGCTGTCTTGGCAGTATAAAACGCGGCGGCGGATGGAATCACACCGATATGTATTTGAATGGCGGTACAATTGGTTCGATTAGCGGTATTCACAGATACATTAACATCACGAACAAAACAAGTACTGTCGATGGATCAAATCCTCCCGAAGCAGACGCTCTTATTCACTTCATACTGCAAAAGAGAAATGCAACTCCGGCTGAAGTCGATGTTACCATCAGCTCAATCAAGATTAAAGCGGTAACAAGCACCGTAGTTGTCTACCATGCTCCGCTGGTTATCGAGAATGTTGAGATTGAAGCGAAAGGCAGCGCTGCACTTGAAGCCGGTGATACCGGATATATGGAAATGAGCGGCGCTAATGCGATGTTAACCTACAAATTCCCCGCCGATGTAGGAAATTGGTATAACACCGTTAAGGTTACCTATGAGGCAGAAACGACTTCAACGGGCGATAACGAGGGCGCGACAAGGGGCGCTACCCTTAAGAATGGATATGACAGTTGGAGTGATGTTACTCCTGCAACTTATCTGACTTTAGAAAGTAGCGGAACTTTCACATGGAAGCTTTCCCTCTTTACTGGTACTACTGCTGGTTTCTCTTTGCAGCAAAACAAAGATGCCGGTGATGGAGGAGCATATCCCAAAATAAGTGAGTATAAGGTAAAGATCACCAAGATTGAATTCACCGCAGAATAGGTTGTTTTCAAGTTTACCCAGCACCTAAGCAATTAGGTGCTGGGTTTACCCGGCGTCTCAGCAATGAGGCGCCGGACTTGCCCGGCATCAAATTAATCAGGTGCCGGGTTAATTTTGGAAGAGAATCAAACAAAGATCACAAAGTACGGCTTTGTGATCTCCGTACCTTTGTGGTCTTTGTGTGATCTTCTTCAAGATAATTTTATTCAAGGAGTAATTATGACAAAGAAATTACTAATTGTGCTTGCCGGTATGGTACTGGCGGCGTCTCTGGTTATGACCGGATGCGAGGAAATAGGCGGCGCAGAGCCCCCGGCAAGAAAAATAATGCGCCCCTACATCAGCGAACAGCCGGAAAGCCATTCGTATCATATTGGCGGCGCGTTTACCGCCCCCGCATTAACCGTAAAAATTTCGGAATGGAAAAAAGCAGACGGCGCTTTAAGTTATCAATGGTATAAATTTACGTCCATCGATGCCTATTTTACCAATGAAGGCGGAGAGGGAATCGGGGAAGAAACAGAAATCGACTACGAAAACCCCGCTGTTTATGATCCTGATCCTGAAACCGGAGAAGGAGACATTACGCTAAGCTACACGCCGGATAACATCACCAGCCCGCAGGATGGGGATCGTTTCTTTTATTACGTAGTTGTCTTTAACAGAGACGGCGGCGCGGGAGACGCAAAAATAGCCCAGGTACAAAGTGAAATAGCGGCAATTTCTTTCAGTGCGGCGGGAGCTCCCCTGTATCCGATTATCGTAACAAACCCCGTCAGCGCTACCTACAGTTGGGGCGCTGCAATGAACGACCTTAGGGTAAAAGCAAAATTGCCCCCGGACAGCGTTACCGGCGACGAACTCACGTATAAGTGGCGCATGAAACGCCTCAACGCATCGGAAGTATTTGTAGATGAAGATATTGATGAAGACGCGAATTTAGAACGTCTTGAGGTTAGTTTCCAAAAACACAGGCTTACGCTGGATAGAAATATATTTTTCGTGGAAGTAACCAATACCAGCGCATCCAGCGCGGCAAAAACTGCGGTAAGTATTCCGGCTATTCTTAACATAAAACCGGCCTACGCCGCCGCCGCCCCTGTTATCAACGTACAGCCAAAAGACAAGTTTTACTTTTTAGGCTCTGCAATAGAGGCGCTTTCCGTAGAAGGCGAATCAACAGACGCGGGCGTTATCAGCTATCAGTGGTATTCCAACACCGCCAATTCCAATAAAGGCGGAACGGCCGTTTCCGGAGCGACAAGCGCGGCATATACGCCGAATGTTCCCAACAACACGGCAAAAAATTACTTTTATTACGCGGTGGTTACCAATACAAATCAATATGCAACAAATACAAAAACAGCAAGCGTTTCCAGCGTTCCGGCGCGGATAAGCGTCGCGGTTTCTGCAGCCGCCGCCGACACCGCTAACGTATATTTAACGATACGGGATGTCTATCAGTCTACCAACCAGTTCCAGTACATCCGGGGTTACGGCGGCATGGACGTTGCCTGGGGTAACTTCCCGCGGACAACCCGCGATGATACGGAGTTGATGTATGATCCGGACAGGCTTGGCTACAATATGCTGCGGATTATGATTAAGGCGGATTATACCGATCCCGCGGATACAATCAATATGCTCCTTACCGGAGACAGGCCCGATTATTATGAAAATGTAAAGATCGTTAATAAGTACGGCGGTTATGTGGCGGCAAGCCCCTGGACTCCGCCCAAAGCCTGGAAGAGCAATAACTCCATTAACGGCGGCGGAATCTTAATACCCAGCTACTATCCGCTTTTTGCCGAATACCTGCGCAAATTTGCCCAGAACATGGCGGATAACGGCGCTCCCATTTATTGTATTTCCATTTCCAACGAACCCAACTATGTTGCCGGTTACGACGGCTGTGAATGGACTTCTGAGGAAATGAGAAACTTCTTTGTTAGTGCGGGCCACTTTACTACCATTCCTACCGCCGTACGCGGCTGGGGCGGCGGCAGGGAAACCCCGTGGGTCCTTACCATGAACGGCGAATCGGCAAATTCCCCGTATATCAACAATGCGGCGCTGGAAAATCCAACTTCAAAGGCGGCAATCGACGTACTTGCGCGCCATATCTACGGCGAAAGAACCAAGAGTCTGTGGAACGATTATCCTGAGCTTTTACAAATAGGCAGTCCCGATGACATAAACAAAGGCAAAATGGAAGTGTGGATGACGGAGCATAACATTAACAGCGCCAACGCCACCGGTTACTACAACGATTCAACCTGGGCCTATGTATGGCGCTTCCTTAACGACGTAGACCTGGTTCTGCGCCTGAATAACGAAAACGCCTTTGTCTGGTGGGCAAGCAAGCGCTTTTATAGTATGGTAGGCGACGGCCAGTTTGGCACAACGGACGGTTCTCCCCTGCCGCGCGGCTGGGGCCTGGCCCACTATGCGCGCTTTACCACCGGCATGACCAGGGTTGGAATTGGTTTAACCCCCAACACTACAAGCAGAATGTTAAACAACACGGTAATAGCCCATACGGACCAATCCAACTCCATTCTTAACAGCTCCGTTGACGATATGGACAATGTTTCCGCGCGTGTTACCGCTTTTATTTCGGAAGATAAAAAAGAGATAAGCCTTGTTATGTGGACGCCTCAAAAAACCAACAAAACGGGCGGTTACGGAATGGGAACCGTCAGGGTAGAGCTGCCTTCGCATAGTTATACTCCGCCAGGAGGAGGAGCGGACGTTACTCAGCGCTTTACGGTAAACGGCGTAACCGCTGTCCGCTCCTTTGGCGACAGGGCAAGCCAGCTTTTCCAGCCCTACGATGTAAAACTGAGCGCAGACAGAACAGTGCTGTTTGTCGATGTGCCGATAGCAAACCTGGTATCGATCAAACTAACGGGGGAATGGGTAGATGAATAAAAAAACATTATTTCTACTGTTATTGGCTGTTGTACCCTTTTTTGTTTTTGCCCAGGAATTAAAACTTTCCGGCGAGGCAAAGAGCGGCATCTACTGGGAAGAAAAACAGCAGGAAGGTTTGTCCAAAGATGCCAATGTTACCATGATGAGCAAAGATGACGCGGGCAGCGGACGCGGGCGTTTCCGGCTTAATATGGATTATGACAATGGCAATAATTTTGGGTTTAAGGCGCGCCTCAACTGGGAAACCTGGAGCGATACGCAGCCCCAATGGCCCTATGCCTTTGGCTATGGCAACTTTTTTGAAAACCAGATGACCGTTTCTGTCGGCAAACTGGGAGCCTCGCCATGGGGAACCGACGGCCCGGAAATGTGGAAGGAACTGGAAGCGGCATCCGGCGGCGGCATACGCACGGAATGGAAGCCTGCTTTTATTCCCGGTCTTAACGCGGGTTTTGTGTTAAGTTATTTTAATTCCGACCGCGATCAGGGCTGGGATATAAAAAAACCGCTTTCGCTTCTTAACATTCTTCGGGAATCGGTTATAGGTATTTCCTATTCCAACCCCCGGTTTCTGGTTCGCTTTGCGTACCGCTTTGACGATGAATTTGACGCAACGCAGGAAAACAAAAACCGCGGCGGCAAGGGTGAAGACGAACTGGTGTACCGTCTGGAAGAACGGATATTAAAGGAGTATCTGCCCGGATTTCAGATTTGGGCGCTTGGTTACTGGTTTGGTGTAACGTCCGAATACCCCGAGATGAAGCTGTTCCAGAACTGGCTCTTTTTCCAGTATGAGCCGGAATTATTTACCGCTCAGGTCCGCTTTGGCTATGACTATATAGAAAGCAGAAGCGATTTTTATGTAAAACCTTCTTTTTACCTGAATTTGTTTGACAAGCTGCTTAGTGTAGGCGCGATGTTCCAGTATTGCCAGGACTTTGGAGACGGCAAGCTGTATCCGGGTTCGCCTTATCGGTATCTGGAAGTTGAACCAAAAATTCAGTTGAACTTTTGGTCCGACAACACTATCACATCGTATATCGCCTTTGCGTATAACTGGAAGCGGGAGTATGTTATTCCGAACTATGAGGGATATCCGGAGGGCAAAGACCCAGTCAAGCAGACGCAGTGGATGAATCTGCGTTTCTGCGTTAAATTCTAGGAGGAAAGTATGAAGAAAAACAAACTGCGGATTTTTACCGTATTGATTGTACTCACTGCCGCAATGCTGGTAACCTGTGTCGATCAAACAGTGTCGTACACTTCGGAAGCGTTGTTAATTTCGTTAAAGATAGGGGATGAAGTAGCAACTGTTTCAAACCCCATTACCGGTATTCAATGGGACAGTGAAACGTACAGCCTTGCCGGGGCAGACCGCGGCAGGGTGGCGTTTAATAATGAAGAAGCGGCCACGAATCAGCGCGTTCGCGCCGTGGTAAATCCGGGTTCCCGCATTGAATGGGGCATGGGAAAACTTGGCGTTCGTCCCGATTATTTTTACGACCCCCGTGTTCCCATCCCTCTCATTGATGACGGCGATCATATCTACATCAGGGTAACCGCCGACGATAATGAAACTATCAATTACTACCGCGTCTTTGCAAGGTATAAGTACACTGTTGCCAGCCTTAACAGTATTTCGATACAAACCCGTGTAGGAAAAATGGAACAAGAGGATGTAGAGGGCGGAGATATTCCCGAAAACGCGACAGGATCAAAAATCTCTATTACCATTGGCGAAGCTGCCGCAGCCCTTGTAGAAGCGGTAACCTTTGATGAAAATGCCACCACTAAATACGCCGTTGTCGGAGAAGATGCTGATCCTCCTCTACCGGAAAATTTTACCGCGGCGGATGTACCGCTGGTCATTCCCGATCAGGGCTGGTTGTATGTAGAAGTAACCGCGGAAAACACCGTTGCAAAGAGTTACTTTAAATTCAAGGCGGACGTTGGCCGCCTTGCCGATATTGGCACACTGACCTTCAAAGCCGGTAATGCCGCTAACCAGCAATTTATAATATACGGTAAAGGCCTGCCAAACGCGGACTACAGCAAAGTCGGTTCCGGCGATTACTCCACTGCAGACCAGCCCAATGACGGCTTTGCATTTGAGATAATGCCCGAAGACTCGGAAGCTACAGTTACCTATGCAAAAGTACCTACTTCGTCAAATACTACCCCGGTATTTGACACGCCGGAAAAGTTGGTATTTACAGACGGTGAGTTTCTTGCCATTAAGGTAGAAGCGGTAAACGGCGGCGTAGTATTGTATTACAAGATTAAGGTAAGCATTGTACCGGCCAATGTCAAATCACATCCAAAATCCGCGTGGTATAAGAGGGGTGCCGTTGCCGCACCGTTAACCGTTGAACTGGACAGGGCAGGCTCCTTTACCTATCAGTGGTACGAGTCAGATTCCTGGTACGGCATCTATGGCAGGCACGGGACTGCGCTGGACGAAAAGAACAATATTTCCTATGTTAACGGCGGCCCGGATATGTATTACTATCTTGCCCAGCCGGATGGTTTGGCTTCCTATAATATGCGTCAGCCCGCCGGCGCGGACGAACCCATCGCGTGGAAAATTGACGGCGCAACCGGTACGAGCTATACGCCGCCCACCGATTGGGAAAATGTTCCGGTTGAAGTAGAAAGAGACGGCGGAATAAATAATGTATTCCCCTATAAGCCTAACTTGCCGTCGTATCCTGGCGGCGGCGGTCCCAAAAAGGTCAATTTCATCACCGGTTCCACAAGTGAAAGCCGGTATTACTGGTGTGTTGCTACAGCCCCGGATGGCCGTACCGTCATCAGCAAACGGGCGCTTATCCTTACGGAAACAAACAACAAGATGGATCACTTTATCTTTGAACTGTCCGATTTGCCCGCAAAAAACATCATACCATTTACTGTCAAGCAGGGAGACCCGTACCGGATTCAGTTCCCGGCAAATTACTTCCCCGCAGGATTTGATCCCAGAAAATACGAAATCTGCGTTGCTATTGCGCAATTCTTCCTGCCGGACGGTCGCCCCTGGACCCAGAACTGGACCCACGGCGACTTGCACTTTGGATACGATGATAATTCGTTAACATGGTGGCATAACAACCTCGGCGCGAATTCAGGTTCAATCCCCCTGCACGCCCCGCACTCGTCAAGAGGCGGTCTTGAACGGAAACCCGACTGGGTAGGCTTTACCCCCTCCGGTAACCCCGGCCTCGGCTTACCACCACTCGACTCAGCAACCGGTGAACTGCCTCGAGGCTACAAGCCAGCCGGGTATACCACCGGCATAGCCCAGGGCTACTTCTGCGGCTTTATTGAGCTGCTTGAACTGCGCTTCTCCACTGCGCCCACGAATTAGGGGGAAATTGTTACAGTAACAGCGGGGCTGTCTGACCACTTGCAGTGGTCAGACAGCCCTGTTTTTTGTTTACGGGAATCTCTAAAAACTTCAGTTTTTAGAGATTTACCGCTGAAAAACGCTTAAAACCGATAATTGTCTGAATATCAAGCCCTGTGATTTTTTGTACAAACTCAGGCGAAGCCCCCTGTGCAAGGGCGTTACGAGCCACTTCGGCCCGTTCTTCGGCCCGTCCTTTTGCCTCACCTCTGGCTTCAGCCTTGGCAGCAAATCCGGTTTCTTCCATAAATCTTTCAAATATATCGTTCATTTTTGCAGCCTCCTTTGCAACAGCAAAATTCGCTGTTAGTATCACATATAAATACGCCGCTAACCGCGCCTCTTTGCCCTTCTTATCTATTTCCTTGCCAATCTTATCAATCGTAAATCTATCATGCTCGTTATTAAGGTTTTTTAGCCACAGATTTTCATCCGAAGGCAGCCGCCGACTGTCAATTACCTGTATCGGCAGTATATCCCCGCTTACAGTATATATTCCTGGGCTGGTTTCTGCAACTTTATAACCACGATCTTTTTCAAGATGGTCTAGCAGTTTCTGGGGATAATGGCTTTCCACAAAAGATACCGTCATACTGGTTATTGGAACATTGTTAAACGAAGCGTATAGGCAGGCATAGGCGTAAACCTTGTAAAAATCGGCTACCGATACATAATCGCCGGGGCTTTTATACTCAAGTAAATTCCACTCACGGAATATAACGGCGATGTTTTTTTTGATCACAACATCTTTCGTTTTCTTGATTACTACACAATCTATCCGTAAAGGTTCGGAAGTAAGCTGGAATTCCGGATGGAATTCCAGCACGTTCTCATAATCCTGTAGTTCCATTTGCAGCGCTTCTACAAATGCGGGATGCCACGGTATGCAAGGGCAGTCGTCTTCCGGCGTTTGTTTTAGTTTCATAACAGGTTGTACTCCTTTTCGGCTGTTAATTTCTACTTTTAGGGCCGCCCTATATAAGGCAAAGCCATGTGTGGCGCTTGTATAATTTGTTAAAGGGAATCTCTAAAAACTGAAGTTTTTAGAGATTCCCTAAATAGAGTTTGTCCATAATGTAGACACATTATGGACTTGGACTGTTAGTCCGCAACTACCTTTATTTGCAATTTTTATGTAAAAACCGTTTTCTTTTTTTACCGTAAAAAATGGTTGTTTATACGGGTATTTCCATGCTATAATCTTCCCATGAAAATAGAAGTCTATTCTCCGACCATCAAACGGAAGGAGATGGATGCTGTGCTTACAACAATGGTGGAAGACCAGGTAGGGCCGGGGGAGCATACCCAGTTCCTTATCCATACGGCCAAGGATACCCTCAAATTCGATTATTGCCTTGCCCTGCGCAGTCCGGTTTTTGCCCTGCAGTTGGCCCTGGAAACACTTCTGGCCCGGAAGCAGGCGGAGGGAATAGAAGCCGTTTCTCCTTCCGCCGGGGGTGGCGATGACAGTGAATCGGTTCCCAGAGGGAAAGGGGTGATCATCTCCGCCCTTTCTCCCTTTTACTACGAGCGGGTAATCCGCAGCCTGGGCCTTGTTCCCCTGTACTGCGATACGGCCGCCGATTCACCCCTCATGGCGGAAGATAAAATCACGGCCCTTATGGCGGCAAAGCCCCTGTGCATCGTATTTCGCCACACGCTGGGCTATCTGCCGGAGGCGGAAAGCGTTTCCTCGCTGGGTCTTCCGGTAATCGAAGACTGTTCCCAAAGCGCTGGGACGGTTCTGGGCGGGAAACAAGCCGGTTCCTTTGGCACGCTTGCCATTCTGGGGCTGGAAGAAAGGGACATGATCACCGCCGGGGGAGGGGCCTTGCTCTTTGCCATAAACCGCAAAGACGCCGCCCTGCTCCGTTCGCTGGGGGAACTGCCCCCCGAATACCTGCTGCCCGACCTTAACGCGGCAATGGCGGCGGTTCAATTCCGGGAAGAAGCAAAGAACCTTGCCCGGCGGGCGGAACTGGCCGGGGCCTATATCCAGGCAAGCATGAGGACAAGGCACCAGCGTTTCCGCGAGACGGAGGGGCTGGAATACAACAACTACTCCTTTTCCCTGATACTGGAAAGCGGGGTAAAGGATGTCAAATCCTATGCAAAACGGAAAGACATTGAAGTGGAAGAAGCCTTTGACACGACGCTGGCGGGAAGCGGGGCGATTCCTTCGGCCCAATGTCCCTGCGCGTATTCTCTTTCCTTGCGGACGGTGTTGTTTCCCCTGTACCCGCGGCTTGGCGCGCAGGCGGCGGAGCGGGTAGCCAAGCTGATCATGACCCTTCCCTAATAAAGGTCGATAGGTTGATAGATCGATAAGGTTGTTGAATCGATGCAAAAAAAAGCCCTGTTATTTGTCAATAAAAAGAAACCCGCCGCATCCGCCTTGGCCGAACAAATCACGGCGGTTCTGGAAAATTCCGGCTTTCAAGCGGATCTCTTTTCTTTTGAAAATAAAACGGAAGCCTGCAATACTGCAAGCGTTGACATTAGTTTTAGCCTGGGCGGGGACGGGACGGTTCTGTACGCTTCCCGGATCATGGCCCCCCTGGAAACGCCGGTACTGCCGGTAAACCTGGGTACGCTTGGGTTTATCGCCGCAGTGGCCCCTTCTCAATGGGAAGAAACTTTTAGGCTCTGGGAACAAGGCAAGGCGGTCATTTCCCGGCGGCTCATGCTGGACGTAACAGTGGAGCGGGAAGGGAAAAACATTTTTCAAAGCGCCTGCCTTAACGATGCGGTTATTTCCGCGGCTGGAATTGCCAAGCTGGTCCGGCTGGAAGTGGAAGCGGAAACCGCCGCCGGCAACACAATTAACCTGGGGCGTTTCCGGGCGGACGGGCTTATCGTTTCCACGCCGACAGGCTCTACCGGCTATTCAGTAGCCGCCGGAGGGCCTATCATCGATCCGGAAATGGCCGCTGTGATCATCAATCCCATCTGCCCCTTTACCCTTGCAAACCGGCCCATCGTTGTTCCCGCGGAAGACCGTATTATTACCGTTGTTGAACCGGAACAGCGGAGCGATGTCCTCCTTACCGTAGACGGCCAGGTAACCGAACCGCTTCAAAGCGGAGACAGGATCATAGCCCGCAAATTGCCCCAGGCGCTGTGCCTTATCGCCTCTGACCGCTGGGCGTTCTACCGGGCGCTAAAAACCAAACTTGCCTGGTCGGGGGGGGAAAACAATGCTTGAAGAACTTTCTATCCGTAACTATGCCCTTGTTGACAGCCTTTCTCTTTCCTTTGAGAGCGGCCTTAACATCCTTACAGGGGAAACCGGTGCGGGAAAATCGATCATAGTGGGCTCGTTAAGTTTTCTTCTGGGGGGCAAGGCCGATGCCGACGTGATCCGCACCGGCTGCGACGAGGCGGGGGTTTCCGCAGTTGTCCGCATTGCAGCCGCCAATGCCGACGCGCGCAATTGGCTTGCGGACAGGGACATTGACATTGAAGACGGCGCCGTAGTAGTACGCCGGAACCTCAAGGCTTCCGGCAGGTCTTCCATTTATGTGCAGAATGTTCCCCTTACCCGCTCCGATCTGGCCGATCTTATGGGTATGCTCTTTGACCTTCACGGCCAGCATGACCATGAATCCCTCCTCCGTAAGGACACCCACCGCCGCTGCCTGGACCGTTTTGCCGGCATAGAAGGGGAAGCGGCGGCCTTTAACGATCTTTTTACAACGCTGGCGGAAAAGAAAAAGGCCCTGGAGTTTTCCCGTAATTCGGAACGGAACCGTGAAGATCGCATAGAACTCCTTAGCTATGCGGCGGACGAAATAACCAAGGCCGCCCTAAAAACCGGGGAAAGCCGGGAACTGGAAGCGGAAGCACAGCGCCTTGCTTCCTTTGAAAAACTCAGCCGGGAAGCGGAAAGCGCCGCCGCCTTTCTCTTTGACGGGGAAGCGTCGGTGTTGAGCCTGGCCCGCAAGGCCCGCAGTTCCCTGGAAGCGGCTTCCTCCATGGACGAAAGCCTTGCCGCCGTTTGCAAGCGCATGGACGACCTTTACTTTGAGGCGGAGGATCTTTCCGGCGAATTGCGAAGTTACCGGGACGGTCTTTCCTATGAACCGGGCAGGCTGGAGGAAGTGGAAGACCGGCTGGGGCTGATCTTCCGGCTTAAAAAGAAGTACGCCCGTTCAGAAGGAAGCGGGGAAGGCCGTGCCGCAGATGAAACAGGCAGGGAAATAAGCGTTGAAGAAGCAATCCTGACCTACAAAACAAAGGCAGAACAGGAAATAGAAGCCCTTTCCCAATCAGAAGAAAACCGGGAAAAACTTGCCGCGGAGATCGCCGCTCTGGAAAAAACGCTTGTGTCAAAGGCGGCAGCCCTTAGCTCCAAACGGGGGGAGGCATCCCAAAAACTGGGGGCGCAGATCAACGCGATATTGCAGCGGCTTGGTATGCCCAAGGCCCGTTTTGCGGTAAACTCGGCCTCCAAAGGAAAGGGCCCCAGCGGCAACCTTATCTGCGGCCCCTGGGGCGCTGACGACGTGGAATTCCTCATCTCCGCCAATCCCGGCGAACCGCTCAAGGAACTGGCCCGCATCGCTTCCGGCGGCGAGCTTTCCCGCGTCATGCTGGCAATCAAAACCGTGCTGGCCGAATCTGATGCCATAGAAACTCTTGTTTTTGACGAAATAGACACCGGCATAGGTGGGGAAGAAGCGCTGGCAGTGGGGGAATATCTAAAAAAAATCGGTTTTATCAAACAAATATTCTGCATTACCCACCTGGCAAGCATAGCCGTCCGGGCGGACAACCATATCCGGGTGGAAAAAAAGGACGCGGCGGGCCGCACCCAAACCACGGCGCGCCTCCTTTCCGGCAAGGGCCGGCGGGAAGAAATCGCCCGTATGCTTGCCGGAGATTCCGCTGGAGCCGCCGCCCTTGCCCATGCGGACGATTTATTGTTAAAATATGGGGAACCTCTAAAAACCGGTTGTTTTTAGAGGTTCCTTTGCAGTTTCTCGCCCTTCGGGCTGCGAAACGTGCGTTTTCAGAGGTAAATCTCTAAAAACTGAAGTTTTTTGAGATTCCCTATGCAAGATGGATAAAAACCGCTTGCACAAATTAGAAATACCTGTTACATTTGTATAAAAGGCGTATCTTGATCAAAAAGAGGAATCTATGGACATTCAACTTCAAGAACTTATCGACAAGATAAAGAAAGAAGGGATTGAGTCCGCCCAGACAGCGGCGGCCAAACTCAAGGCGGAGGCGC
>JAITCP010000076.1 GCA_031283025.1 Spirochaetaceae bacterium
CTCTTCCCCTCCGTATCAATCCGCGGTTAAAATGCGGGAAGCCCCAAGCCACCTGTCTATGATGTAACGCGAAACCGAACCGGGAGCGGGCAGTTCCGGCAATGCCGATTCACGGGTAAACCACCGGGCATCAAGGATTTCCACGCCGTCCGGTTTTAACTCGCCGCCCGCGTAACGGGCGGTAAAGCCTGCCATAAGAGAATTGGGAAAGGGCCAGCTTTGGCTTGTTACATAGCGGATATCCGTTACTTCGATGGCCGCTTCTTCCTTTAGTTCACGGCGTACCGCCGCCTCAAGGCTTTCACCAGCCTCGGCAAAACCGGCAATAAGGCTATACAAGTCGTCCTTGAATTTCCGGTTGTGGGCAAGGAGCGCGCGCCCAACATCATCGGTAACCAGGATGATCACCGCAGGAGCAATCCGGGGATACTCGATCCTGCCGCAGCGGGGGCAGAGCCGGGCAAGCTCATCGGGGGAATCGCCGTTCTTTTCCCCGCAGCTTCCGCAGTACGCCGAATCGTTCCGCCACTGGAGAATGTGATAGGCCCGCAGAAGTTGTCCGGAGCCCCGTGAATTTACGCTGCCGGAACCGGGAAGCTCCCCGTCTGCGGCGAGGAACGAAAGAATGCGGCGCACCGGCAAGCGCCGCCAGAGTGGGGGAAGCGGCGCTCCGCCGCCAAGCAGGCAGGCCGTGAGAGGCCCTTCCGCAAAGCGTTCGCTTACTCCGGCGGGAGGAACGGCATAGTATTCCGGTTTGCCAAAAGCGCTGTCCGCCGCATACCGATCAACGCCTCCCAGAACCTCGTCATCCCCCATAGATTCGGGTATAACAAGATCATCCCCTTGGAAAAGGTACACCTTCGTTCCGGCCATGTCCCCATTGTACAAAAACACAAATTGTTGCGGTAGTACCGCTGTTCAGTTATTATAGAAGTATGAAAGCCGATAGACATTCCGCCGTATCCTCCGGTTACCTGGAAACCATTCCGCTTAACTCCATTGCCAGGGCAGCCGGGAGGCCGCCGAAAAACGCCGTACCGTTTACGGGTTATCCCCGTTCCCATCCTTCGGAAAAGGACAAACTCCTTTTGGTGTATGATCCCCTGGGGGTAAACCCTTCTCTTATGGAATTCAAAACCGCCGACGTTCTTTTTATAGAGGACATTCCCCAGGCGGTAACTGAAACAGGTGAAGGAATACCCCTGGTAAAAATCTGGGTCCGCCGGGGGGTGCGGGGGGTGCTGCTGGAACCTTTTGAGGTAGACGATCCGATTCAGTTCATCAACAAGGGCAGGGACAAACAGGGCCGGCTGCTCCTGGAGGGAAAAGTAAAATGATCCTCCGCAGAGAGGCAGTAAACCAGACTTGCGAATAACACTGCCTGCGGCGCGTTTTTTTGCCGCTGAAGATGGGGCTGTCCGCTGTACCCTCTGCCCCCACCGCTGCTGCCTTGTACCGGGGGGAGCGGAAATCCGGAGCGGCCTTTGCGGGATACGCGGGGCCGTGTTGTCCGGTAATGGGATGCAGGGTAAATCCGGGAATGGGCCGTCTAATGGCGGTATGCCTGCCGGCGCTGTTTTGGAACTGCCCTACTACGGATATATCACCGCCTTGGCTATTGATCCGATTGAGAAAAAGCCCCTCTACCATTGGCGGCCCGGTTCTTCCATCGCCTCAATTGGATTTGCCGGGTGCAACCTCCGCTGCCCCTTCTGCCAGAATTGGCATATTTCCCAAGTTGGCGGCACCGGAACACCCGCCCCGGCTGCCCGCCTGCGGCTTAACCCGGAAGAACTTGTTGCCGCAGTGATGGCCGTGTATGCGGAAAGCGGCACGGCGAAACACCCTGAGCATTATGAACCGGAGAGCAGGCAGATCGCCTACACATACTCGGAACCTTTGGTTCATGCGGAATACCTAACCGGCTGCATGGCAGAAGCCCGCAAAGAAAATATTGCCAACATACTGGTTACCAACGGATGTGTAAACGCGGAAACGGCGGAGGCTGTTCTTGGCCTTGCCGATGCGGCCAACATCGATCTGAAATGCTTTTCCGAAAAAACCTATACAAACATTCTGGGAGGGAAGCTCCATGCCGTACTGGACTTTATCCGCCTTGCCGTAGCGCGGGGTGTTCATACGGAAATCACCACTCTGGTAGTGCCGGGCCTTAACGACAGTGAAAGAGAACTTGCGGAAATTGCGGAGTTTATAGCCGGTTTAAGCGGGGAGATAGCATGGCATCTTTCCGCCTATCACCCTGACTGGAAGTGGAATGTCCCGCCCACAAACCCGGCAAAACTTTCCGCCGCCGCGGAACAGGCCCGCGCAATCCTCCCCCATGTCTACGCGGGCAACATTGCGGGGGAACAAAACGATACGCATTGCCGCCATTGCGGAAGCCTGCTGGTACAACGCGTTGGCTACCGGGTTAACACTCCTTGTTTAGCGCGGGAAGAACAGGCGGAAACAACAGAAAAAGCGGCTTTTTACCGCTGCACGTCCTGCGGAAAGCCCGCTCCCATACGGTGGAAATGAGTGCGGGGATTTCTTCCCGAAGAGGTTCTCACCAAGGCACAAAGTTTAAGAAAGGGAATGGGGAGTAGGGAATGGGGAGTGGCCTTTTCTATGACCGCCGGGAGGAACCGGCATAAACCGGCACCGTTTTTCTTGGGACGCTTGTACTTTTGGAAGATGTTTTGGGGGATGAAACAAGGCAGTCCCTGTCGTATTCCCGCATTTCTTTGTCACTGATTACTCCAATACCATGCATTGCCTGCGCATCCATGTGGCAAACCATTAATAGCTCGCTTTTATATTTGCCTTTCCATTCCATGTCATTATCCATCTTCATCTCCTCAAGTTATTTCCAATAAAGTACCGTTCATCAGCAGTCTGTTTATCTGTTCATCGGATTGGGCAAAATATTTTTTTGCCTGCCTTTTCATTACTTTTAACTCTCCCTTGGTTATATTCTCTAGTGCTGACTTAGCAAAACCATAGTGAAAAAATGTCCGTTCACCGCTCTTAAAAAATACTATTACCCGATACCCGCCTGATTTTCCTTCACCTGAACGGGCTATCCGTACCTTATAAACGCCGCCCCCCAGATCAGCGTCGGCTTGTCCGGTCTCAAGGACATTATTCACTATGTCCTTGAGTTCGCTGTCTTGTATACCCTCTTTAGAAGCAAATCGGGCAACCCAAGGGTTTTTGAATATTCTCACTTACTAACAGTATCAAAAAACTGTATGAACGGAAACCCAGGAAAATTCCACCCCAGGGGAAAAAACGGGAATGGGGAATAGTGGATAGTGGGTATACTATGCTTACAAACATAAACTCCACTCCCTCTTCCTCCGGAGTCTGTAGGAAAACCCTATTTTGGCGATTTTTTGAATTCGTAACTCTTTATATAGTAAGGAATTATAAAATGTCGGATCCTGAAAAAAGGACTTTTCCTACAGACTCCCGTGCCGCCGTGTTCCTCCGTGCCCGCCGTGTGAACCTCTTCTCCGAGGTTTTCCTACAGACTCTTGTGCCTCCGTGAGAAAAAACGGAATAAATTCCCATTTCCCCCCAAAAACCCCTTGCATAGAAAACCCAAATATGCCACAATATCCCCATGAGCATGAATCGCAACATTATTCCGTGGACTCACCTGAATCTCTCTCTCTCTCTCTCTCTCTCTCTCTCTCTCTCTCTCTCTCTCTTTATATAGAAGAAACTTGCAAAAAAAATTTACCTTTTTTCCCTTCTGTCCTTTTTCAGGGGAGAGGTCTGCCCAAATGAAAACACTGTATTCTCTTTACCAAGGAAAAACTGCCCGTATGGGTTGTTTTATATACAGGAAACCTCTGAAAACTTCAGTTTTTAGAGGTTTCCTACAACATTTACCTGGAGGAGGGTAACAAATGAAAAAATTAGTGTTCTATAAAGGATTGGCGGCGCTTGCCGCCGCGGCAATTTTGCTTTTTTCGGCCTGCGGCAATCCTGCCGGGAACGGCCCCAATGGCCCAA
Source organism: Spirochaetaceae bacterium (assembly GCA_031283025.1). Lineage (GTDB taxonomy): Bacteria > Spirochaetota > Spirochaetia > Treponematales > Breznakiellaceae > WRIV01. Next base: position 4,021 of record JAITCP010000076.1, read on the forward strand.
GCGGAGGAAGCGGCCTTACCATCACCAACCTGCCGGGCGGCGGGACTTACGCGGTGTACGTGTTCGCCAGCGGTACGGATATTTCCACCTATACCGCCATTGTAAACGCCTATACTTCCGGCAGTTATCAGGCTGTGGGAACGGCCTCGTCCGGCGGAGTATTTACCCTGAACGGCTGGAACGGCACATCACAAACAAGCACGTGGACAGGATCGGGTAATCTTCCGGTGCTATTGCTTAATTCAAGCGGAAGCATCTCCAGTTCCGAAAACCCCGTGTACAGTTACGCCACGGTAAACTTTTCCAACGGAAGCGGCACGGCAAGTTTCAGCGGTTTTACGGCGGTAGTGTATGGCGGCGTAGGTCCGGGAGACGGCGGCACGCTGACTATCATTAACCTGCCAGAAGGCGTTGATTACGCGGTGGGCGTTTACAATTACTCAGGCGAAATCAGCGATCTATTGGAATGGGCGCTTGTAGCGTCAGACATTGTCGCAGCAGGCATGGGAACGGCGTCTTCTTCCATGACCCTGTACAGTGCAAGTACCGCCGAAGTGTTTGACGGAACGGGGAGTTACATGGTAGCCCTGTATACGACAAGTATGCCCATTACGGTGCTGTACCAAACCGGAGTGAGTTTTACAGACGGCAGCGCCGTAATTGACTATGACAATATGACCGACCTTCTGGGCAACGCCGTGGTAGGGCCCGGCGGCGGCGGTACAAAAGGCAAGCTCTCGATTAATAACCTGCCCGAAGGCGTTGATTACGCGGTGGGAGTCTACAATTACTCAGGCGAAATCAGCGATCTATTGGAATGGGCGCTTGTAGCGTCAGATATTGTCGCGGCAGGCATGGGAACGGCTTCTTCTTCCATGATCCTATACAGCGCAAGTACCGCCAGCGCGTTTACCGGAACAGGGAGTTACATGGTAGCCCTGTATACGACAAGCATACCCATTACGGTGCTGTACCAAACCGGAGTGAGTTTTACGGACGGCAGCGCCGTAATTGATTATGACAATATGACCGACCTTCTGGGCAATGCGGTGGTGGTTCCAGGTGGTGGCGGAGGCAACGGAAGAGGCACTCTGACGATTGCCAATTTTCCCACCGATACATCTCTTATCATAACCGTCTTCGATTATGACGGAGAAATAACGAATTTAATGGACTTTGCCACTATTCAGGCGGACTTTACGAAAAGACTTGCAATTCCATCGGGGGGAATGGCTTCTTCATCGCCGGTAAGTTTGCGAAAGGCTACCAACCCGTTGAGCGCTTTTGACGGAACCGGGACATATCTGGTAATGCTGAACAATCTGGCAACCCTTACCACATGGTATGCGGATCAGGTTGAATTTACCAATGGCTGCGCGGAATTGGACTTTAACACGCTGAGATTGATGAGCGATTTGCCATTGACTAATAATGACTATCTACAAAGTCTCATTTTGAACAAGGAGGACTTTGGTGATACAGCAGTTGTAACACGTACCTTTAGCGTATCCAGCACCGAAGAAATGAGCAATGCCGTAAATATTATCAATAACGGCGGTAATGATAAGAACTATGTTATCAATGTAACAGAGGATTTTTCAACGAATGGTTTTAATTTTGGAACGGAAGGGCTCAAAATTTCCATCCGTGGTGATAAGACCATCACCCTGCTTGATGATAGTGGCCCGATGGCTTTATGGGGAGGAGGAGAACAAAATAATATTCTTATTCTGCGTGACATTGATTTCAAAGGCCGTAAAATAGGCGTAGATGGAGCTGATTCGAATAGCGGTCACGTGGTTACAATTTTTGATAACGGGGTTCTTATTATGCGGGGCAGTGCTTCAGTATACGGTAGTGGTTCTGGAGGAATTCTTTTTCATGGTAATTATTACCACTATTATTCAGGAACACTCATCATGCAAGACGATTCGTCGGTATATGGCAATAACGGCACCGGTGTTGAAGGGGGTACTGTCATTATGGATGACAATGCTTCAGTGCACGATAACGATTTTATAGGAGTTTCTGTTTCCAATCTTACCATGCGGGGCAATAGCTCAGTACATAGTAACACAGTAACTGCGGGATATTGGGACACTATTGGTTGTGGGGTTTGCTATGGTGAAACTTTCATTATGCAGGACAATGCATCGGTATATGGTAATACAGTCAATAAACATACTAACGAAAGATATACTAGTACTGTTTATGGGGTTGGGGTTAACGGTGGGATATTTACAATGCGGGATAACGCTTCGGTACATAGCAATACCATCAATCTTTTTGGTAACGGTCCAATAGATATTGGTGGCATGGGGTATCGAGCTCTACAGTTAATATGCGGGGCAACACATCAATATATAATAAGGGAATCTCTAAAAACCCTAGCTAAAATCTGAAAAACATGATTCAATATAAAGCATGGAACAGAAAGGATTTTTTGACGAAAATAATCGGCTATGGGAACTGAGCAGGCTTGGAGA
>JAITCP010000124.1 GCA_031283025.1 Spirochaetaceae bacterium
AGTATTCCTTCTGACAAGGTTTCTTGAGAAACCTTTGGCTAGAATTTCGACTTTTGACCTGCCTGCTGCAGGCAGGGGCACACTTTTTTCGGCTAGATTTTCTTTTGAGGCAACACGTATGGGGCTTTATGCAGGATCAGTAACCGCATATTGTGAAAGCCAAGCGTCAAGGCTCTTTATGACCAGATCGTAATCCAGGCTTTCCACGAATTCGCAAACCGCCGCTATCATTGCATCGGTTTCTGCATCAAAGGTTTTTGTTTCAAGTTCCTTTACCAGGGCTTCCGCGTCTGTACTGTTGCCGGAAGAACACGCCAAATGCAGAGCGTTAAGTTTTTCAATTAAATACACAAGGGGCGCATTTTCTTTTGGCATCTCTTCACGGTTAAATAAAATCGTAGACCGCAGGGCGATGTCAAATTCCAGAATTTTCTTAAGAACCCCGTCTGTTTGTTCATGGCAGAACTTATAATTACCTTTCCAGGAGGCATCTTCCAAATACCAGGTTTCCTGGGCAATTTTCCAAGCCCCAATTCCGGCCAAGCCCCCCTTTAGCGCGTGAACAGTTGTGGCATATTCCTTCCAGTTTTCCCGCTCAAGAAAAAGAGCGGCAGCCGCAGTTTTTTTACCCAATTCCATGCAAAAAACTCTTAAGGTTTCGACATAGGCGATACGGCTGCACCCTACATGAGAAAGGCCGCTCCAAATATCAAGCCCCTCAATACGGATAAGCTGGTTGAATAACTGACCCAAATCCATGGGTTATAGTATCACGGCGGTTCAAAACAGGTCAAAGCCTTGCGTTGCCCCACGTAATGAACTAACCATTGAACGGCCTCTGGAGCAATTTGCCAATTCATAGTATACTATGGGGAACCTCTAAAAACCGGTTGTTTCAGAGGTTCCTTTGCAGTTTCTCGCCCTTTGGGCTGCGAAACGTGCGTTTTTCAGAGGTAAATCTCTAAAAACTGAAGTTTTTAGAGATTCCCTATGGTTATCATATTCAGTAGGGGGGCATAATGAAACTATACAGTTTTGGGCAGCTATTCCGTATTTCTTTTGTATCTGTCCTTTTTGCGGCCCTGGCAACCCTTGGGGCAGTTTTTATAATCCCCAAAGTCGGCGTTTTTTTTACTGCTTTATACCAGACAGAAGCAATTCAGGCGATTGAAGCCCCAATAATAACAGAAACATCGGAAATGCCGGTAGAAGCGGAAGCGGCGTTAAATACCGGGAAAAACAACAATCCTAAAAACATGGAACCGGCAACCCATGCTTATACTGCGGCAGACCTTGCGCCTTACTCCCCGGATGAGCGGGAAAACATTACCGTTTATGAAAAATATAATGAAGCGGTGGTAAACATTACCACGGAGGTGATGGGGATTAACTGGTTTTTGGAACCGGTGCCCCAGAGCGGCGGGTCAGGTTCGGGGGTGATCATTGATACCAAGGGATATGTGCTTACCAACAACCATGTAATAGAAAAAGCCTACAAGGTGTTTATCAACCTTTTTGACGGATCGCAGCTGGAAGGAAAGATAATAGGGGTGGATCCGGAAAACGATCTGGCGGTAGTGCAGTTTACGCCGCCCCGTGGTGTAACGCTCAAAACTATTCCCTACGGCGATTCTTCCTCCCTTAAAGTGGGGCAAAAAGTTCTGGCTATCGGCAATCCCTTTGCCCTGGAACGAACCTTAACGGTGGGGATTGTTTCCGGACTGGGCCGCCCCATCCAGATTTCCCGGCAGAACATAGTCCGGGATATGATTCAAACCGACGCTTCCATAAATCCGGGCAATTCCGGCGGCCCCCTTCTGGACACCCAGGGCAGGATAATCGGTATCAACACAATGATCTACTCCCCTTCCGGCGGCTCGGTAGGCATAGGCTTTGCCGTGCCGGTAAACACCGCCAAACGTGTGGTGGCGGAACTCATTGAAAACGGAAAGGTGCGCCGTGGCTGGATTGACGCGTCAATGTTTCAGCTTTTCCCCGCGTTGGTACAATACGCCAAACTCCCCGTAAGCGAAGGCCTGCTTATCTCCCGTACCAAACCCAACGGCCTGGCGGAAAAAGCCGGACTGCGCCAGGGTTCCGAGCCGGTTCGTTACGGTTCCAGCGTGATCTACCTTGGCGGGGACATTCTGGTACAGGTAGAAAACTTAAAGATAACAACCCTCGCGGATTTGTATTCCGCCCTGGAAAACAAGAAACCGGGAGAACAGGTTAACGTAGAAGTGATCCGTGCGGGCAAGCCGGTAAAGTTAAAAGTTACCCTTGCCAACCGTGAAGAAGTGCTGAACCAGTAGCCTCGTAGAACAGTCGTTTCTTTTTCGCCGTATTACCGCGGAGGCTCAATAGAGTACGCCTAAACTTACGCCGAAGAAAGCGCCTGAGTTGTCTTTCCAATACCAGTGCCCGCCCAGAACAGAAAAAACAAAATTGGACGGCATTATTTTCAGTTCCAGCGCCGATACCAACGGGCCCGAATTTGGGTCTTCCGCATCCGGCAGGTAATCCCAGCGGAGTGAAAGGCCTGCGGCAATACTCCCATAGGTAAAGAGGACGCCCCCTTCAATTCCAAGCCGGGGAATGAAGCTGTCAGGGTAACCCCTCTCACCGGCCCAAAGGACAAGGGGGCTTACGAACAGATCAAAAGAAGGGACGGAGGGCTTTCCCTGCAACAGCCGGTACGAAAAAGGAAGCCGCAGGGCCGCGCCGGTTCCCATGCCAAAAGCGGTGTAGGGAGCGGCGGAAGCCCAGCCGTAGGAAATTTCCATGGCGGCCCCCAGGGCGTTTGTGAAGTCATTTTTTTCAGAAGCGGGTTTAAGGAAACGCCATTTAAGTGAAGCACCCATCCCCCATTCGGCATCATCCTGAAAATGCGGCTCCGCGTTAAAAGCGGCAGCCGCTTCCAGATCATCAGTCAGGGAAATCCTGAAAGCCGCCGCAAAGGGAAGGCTTTTCCACGCGCCGCCAAACAGGGGCTTGCCCGCCAAAAGGCTCCCTTCAATCTGGAAAGAAAAAGCCGGAAGCGTTTCCGGGGTAGAAACCAGTAAGAGCCCCGCTGAAGACGAGGCAAGCGTAAAGGGCCGCACTTCAATTGATGAATCCACTTGCACCTTCAATTCTTCGGTTTGCCGTTCTTCCGAGCCTTCCCCCCATACGGTAATACGAATAGTATAGCGTCCGTCATTTACCGTTGAACCGTCATTTCTCCGGCCATTCCAAACCTCCCGTTGCTGCCAGGAAGTAAAAGCCCTTAAGGTTCGGGTAAACACAATCGTTCCGTTTTCATCCAGGACTTCCATCAAACCCCTGCCGGGAGCGTTCACTATAAAACCAAATTCCGCTTTTCCAAACGTTCCGGTATTGAAAGGGTTAAACCGTTTTTTCCGCAAGACCGGATTGCTCAAGTTGAACTCCGCAGGCATAAGAACAAAATCAATCTGCTGAACAGTATGCTGGCTTACATAAATGCTTTTACTGACCGTTTCCCAGCCAAAGGCTTCTACCGTGATGTTCCGGTAACCTACGGGAAGCCTTAAGTTACGCTCATATACCCGTTCGCCGTCAATAGTAATTTGGGGATCAAAAGGAAGGGATGAAGGAGCGGAAGGTTCCCGTTGTATTTCCAGCAAGATCCGCCCCGCAGCCGGTTCCATATCCAGCGTTACTTCAACACGGCTGTCCCGGCGTATCACCACTCTAATGCGGCGATCCTCATAGCCTTCTCTGGTAATATGCAGGCGGTATGTGCCTTCTTTGATGGAAGGGATGTTTAACGGAGTAGTCCCGCGTTCTACGCCGTCTATAAACACTTTTGCGCCTTTGGGGACACTGTCAACAAAAAGCCCTGAACCGGAAATTTCGCGGTATGTGTCCGCCCAGGCAAAAAAAGCGGAACAGAGGGGCAAAAGAAAACAGAAAAAACTCAAGCGGCGGATCATGGCCTTGCCGGTTCCGGGCCTGCTTTAAGTTTGCGGAGTTCTGTAAGGATCATAATTCCGGTACAAATAAAAGCAAAACTGTCCGCCACGGGAGCCGCCGCCACAACGCCCCATAACCCCCATAACCTGCCAAAAATAAGAAGGCAGGGAATAAGGACAATGCATTGGCGGAGCATTGAAAGAAAGATCGAAATTTTAGGGCGGCCTGTTACCACAAATAAATTGGTTGCAATAATGGTAAAGCCGTTTATCGGCATGGTAATCATGACGAACCTCATGGCGGCAGGGGCAAATTCCAGAAGGAC
>JAITCP010000172.1 GCA_031283025.1 Spirochaetaceae bacterium
TATTCCTTCTGACAAGGTTTCTTGAGAAACCTTTGGCTAGAATTTCGACTTTTGACCTGCCTGCTGCAGGCAGGGGCACACTTTTTTCGGCTAGATTTTCTTTTGAGGCAACACGGGGAATGAGCGCCAGGTGCCGCTCCTCATCAAGGAACGGTACGCTAAGGGGAATAAGGTGAAAGCCGCCGCTCAATCCTGCTGCGGCCAGTTCCGCTTCCGTCTTGTCCCGGCGGCCCTTGTAAGCGGCCAGGCGGCCTCCCGAAACAAGGAGCCGGAACAATCGTTTCAGCAATTCCGGTGTCAGGGGGTGAAAGGCCCGGAAGGTAACGGTATCAAAACGGCCCGGCACGGCGTTCTCCATTTCCGTTTCTTCCACCTTGCAGTTGGAAAGCCCCAATACCGCCAGAACGCTTTGCAAAAAGCCGGCCCGCCTGCCCATCCGTTCGATCAAAGTAACCTGTACGCCGGGCAGGCAAATTGCAAGCGGTATGCCGGGAAAGCCCGCGCCGGAACCAACATCGGCCAGAAAAGAGCCATGCTCCAAATAAGGAAGCGGTGCAAGGGAATCCAGAATATGCTTTACGATTAACTCATCCCGATCCGCCGTTTTTACCAAACCGTAAGCGGGGTTAAAGCGTTCTATTTCTTCAATATATTGAAGCAGCGCAGCGGCGATTAAAGGAAGCCTCCCTTCAATAAGCGCCGCCGTAATTTTATCCGCCAGGCACAACGCTTCAAGGCCGTCGATTAGTTTACCCATCAGTGCTTCCCCAATATATCGTTTTTTAAGGCGTTAGGATATAGTTATTCCATGCGGCATCTTAACGATTTTTTTTCTGCTGAAACCGGGCGCAGGGCGGGATGTGTAGAACGAGTGGGAGAGGGGAATCCTCTTGTTACTTCTCTGGAGTATGATTCCCGCCGTGTTCAGCCGGGGAGCCTTTACTTTGCCCTGCCGGGGCTTCACACAGACGGTCATGGATTTATCGCCGAGACAATTGCACGCGGAGCGGCTGTTATTGTCCATCAGCATCAACTGGAACAGGCAGTTATTTCCGGCGCATCTTCCGGCGGGCCTGTCTTTATCCGCGTGGCGGATTCCCGCTTTGCCATGTCTCCCATTGCCGCCGCTTACTACAATTTTCCCGCGGAACGTCTTGTTCTTGCGGGAGTTACCGGCACGGAAGGAAAGAGTACCACCGTCTATTTGATCTGGCAGCTTCTGCGGCTGGCCGGAAAAAAAGCGGGATTCATCTCCACCGTTCAACATTCAAGCGGCGGGGATGCTGAATGGAACGCCGAACATCAGACCACGCCGGAGGCCCCGGTAATACATCGCTGCCTTGCAGAGATGCTGAACAACGGCGCTGAATATGCCGTTATAGAAGCCAGCTCCCACGGCCTTTCCCCCCGTACCAACCGGCTGGGCGATATTGCTTTTGACACGGCTGTTATGACCAACGTAACTCACGAACATCTGGAATTTCACGGAACCTGGGAACAGTACCGGGACGACAAGGCAAATTTGTTTCGTTCTTTGGATATTAGGGCAAAGATCAACCCCAATTCCTTTGGGGTGATCAATGCGGACGACAAAAGCGCCCCGTACTTTGCCGCCGCTACAAAACAAAAAACCTTTACATTTAGTGCCGCCCTTGGCAAATCCGGCGAACCGGACGATCAAAGCGCTCCTCTTCCTGCTTGCGCTCTGCCTCCGCCCGATCTGCAGCTTTGTTCCATAGAAAGCGGTGCCGCCGGAAACCGCTATAAAATATATAGCCCCAACGATAAAACATCATTTTATTATATAGAAGATAAATTGCCCGGCGCTTTTAACGCGGGAAATGTTTTAGCCGCCCTTCTTGCCGTTTCCGGGCTGCTGGGAAGACCTGTGGAGGAACTAACCCCTCTGGTGCCCGCCCTTGAGCCGGTCCGGGGCCGTATGACGGCGGTAAACCGGGGGCAGCCTTTTGAGGTACTGGTGGACTATGCCCACACTCCCTCGTCCTTTATGACCATCTTCCCGCCGCTTCGTTCCCGTATCGATCAAAAGGGTGGGCGGATCATCAGCCTTTTTGGCTCCGCCGGCGAGCGGGATACCAAAAAGAGGAGCGGGCAGGGGGCCATTGCCGGGCGCTGGTCGGATGTGGTGATCCTCACCGACGAGGATCCCCGTGGTGAAGATCCTATGGCGATACTGGAGGAAATCGCCGCCGGTGTAAATAACGGGGAAGCCGCCGATAAGTTCCGCCGGGAAGAAAACCTCTTCCTTATTCCCGACAGGTTTAAGGCCATGCGGAAGGCCTTTTCACTGGCAAAAGGCGGCGATCTTGTCCTCCTCCTGGGGAAGGGGCATGAAAATTCCATTATCTATTCGGATCATACGGTAAAGTACGATGAGATAGCCGAAGCGGAAAAAGCCCTGGACGAACTAAGAAAGCATTAATCTTCTCTGGTTAAGGTAACGGACTAAGCATCCGATATTCAAATCGGAGGCATTAATTTGGATAAAAAACGTAATATGCTAAATCTGTACCGTATGCTGCTCAATGGAGTATTTCTGGCCTCCCTGCCGGATTCGGAAAAACATAAACTCTGGGAAGAAGCGCAAAAACACGACCCTGAGCACCCCATGCTGCCCTATTTTGACTATATTCTGGAAGGGCCGCCGGGAACACGGGGTATTTTTGAAAACCTGCACCTGGAAGCATAAAAAAATGCTGGTTAATTCTATCGGGGCTTAATCAGTACTGTTTTAAGCTTTCTCGTAGCTCTTGTAGAGGAAGCGGCGTATTTTCTGCTGGGCGTTCTTTTCAAATTCCTCATAACGAATGTCAAAGTCGGCGATTTTCTTGTACCCCGGCAATTTCCGGTTCACCTGCTCAATTTCTTTTCTTATTTCAAAACGAATCAGCGTGTCGGCTTCTTTGCTTATTCCGCCTTCCGCGTGTATCTGCTGCGGATGGGCCTGGGACAGAATCTCCCGGTTGGGAACGATAACCCCAAAGATTTGTTCGCCTCCGGTCTGATCCTTCCGGCCTAAAACAAGAATTTCCTTTATTGTCTGAGAACCGCTGAAGTACTGCTCTATTTCTTCGGGATAAATGTTTTTGCCCCCGGAACTGACGATAAGGTTTTTCTTCCGCCCGGTGATGTAGAGAAACCCTTTTTTGTCCTGATAACCCAGGTCTCCGGTCAAAAGCCAGCCGTCATGGGTAATCACTTCTCTGGTTGCTTCAGGGTTTTCGAAATACCCCAGCATGACTGAAGGGGACTTGGTACAAATCTCTCCAATCCCTTCTTCGTTGGGATCAATGATTTTGACTTCCGTGTATTTAACGGGCAGCCCCACCGAATAGTTGTTCTTGAAACCCGGAGTGCCTACGCTGATAAGAGGGGAGTTTTCACTCATTCCGTAACCGTGGAAGATGTTGAACCCCAGCGATTCAAAAAAGTCCGCCGTTTCGGGGCTTAAAGGGCCGCCCCCGGCGACCATGAGGCGTATGCTTGCCAAGCCGGCCTTTTTTCGCACGAACTTGAGCATTATCTGGCCAAAGCGGACACGGCTTTTTCTTGCCTGGGCAAGAGAAATGCTCCGCAGTAAATTGATGATACCCCGTACCGGGAGGGGCAGTTTTTTTAGCCCCGCCTCCAGGCCGTCTTTAACCTTGTCGTAAAGCAGCGGTACGGCAATAAGCAGGCGTCCGTCCGCATCCCGAATATCGTCGATCACCACCTTACCTACAAGTTTTTCTACTATAATGAGCCCCGTCCCAACCGCCAAAGGCGCTAAAAATGAACAGGTGGTGGGATATGTATGGTGCAGGGGCAGTACATTGATAAAAGTATCGGTAATCCGGGGCTGAATTGACATTACGGCGGCACTTACATTGGTTATTATATTCCGGTGAGAAAGGGTTACTCCCTTGGCAAAACCGGTAGTACCGGAAGTAAAAACGATTGACGCGGGGTCGTTTTCGTCAATACCGTCCACGGGGAGAAGGCTGATGCCGGCATCCTTGCCAAACTGCTGGTAGACTTGAGCCGCTTCTCCTTCTGCGTCTATACACAGTTTTATCTCCGTTTTTTGGGCCTTGGCAAATTCTTCTTTACGGCTTGAATAGAAAAATGCCCTTGCTTTGGTTATATCAATAATATTGGCACATTCTGCATCGCTCACCAGGTAATCTATGGGGACAATGGCGCATCCGGCAATAGCCGTACCCATCCATACAGTCATCCATTCGGGACGGTTTCCCGCCCATAAAACAACCCTGTCCCCTTTCTTGAGCCCCGCCTTGATAAGGCCCCGCGCTATACGGCGGCATTCATCGGCATAAAAGGCATAAGTCCAGCGGGTAAATTCGATTTGCTTGCCTGATCGGAACCGGATGGCAGCTTTTTCACCCCATTTTTGGGCAATATCGTCTAAAAAGGCGGCAAAATTACGGTATCCCAGATCGGGCCAATTAGCCAAATATTCATTCCATTGTAACATTTGTTCAGATTAACCAAAAATCCGAATTTCGTCAAGAAAAACCCGCTAAAAATGCAACTTTTTTGCTTTTTATGTGTCAAAAGTTTTTCACATATCATGATTGATGGGTATTAGTCAGCGAATCCTAAACTGTTCCTCCAGAAAAACGGCAACCCCGTCTTCCGCATGGGAGGGGATTTGAAACACTGCAGCCTTGCGGACGGCCTCTTTTGCGTTGGCCGGAGCGGCGGAAAAACCCGCAGCTTCAAACATGGGAAGATCGTTTTCCTCGTCCCCAAAGGCGATTGTATGCTCCGGCTTTAGGTTCAAATAATCCAGGGCGTGAAGAAGGCCCGCTCCCTTGGAAACCCCGGCAGCCAGCGTTTCCAGATAAACGGGGCAAGACCGGGCCAGATAAACGGAACTGCCAAAACGCTCCTCCAGTATGGGGCGAATCTTTTCCAAGGTTTCTTCAGCGGTAATGAACATTCCCTTTATAATAGCCGGAGTTTTGGCAAGGTATGCTTCCAGGTCTCCGGCTGCAACGGGAACACCGGTGGATTTTTCGTAGAATTCCGATTCTTCCGTTAGTTTATCCGCCATAAGAACTTCCCCGGAACTGTCCTCGTCCGGCTCATTTATTACCCCGGCGGGAAAGTACGCCTGATAGTAAATGCCCATCCGCCGGGCAAGCTCAACGCAAAAAAGCACCGGCTGGGGGTCAATAAACCGGGTATAGATCATTTTACCCGCGCTCATGTCCGCCACTTCAGCGCCGTTATAGTAAACATGGGGGCCCTTTGCGCCAATCCGCCTGCGGAATTTTTCACCGGAATCGAGGGAACGGCCTGTAGAAAGAATGATCTGTATGCCTTTTTCCATGCAGGATTGAAGGGAACGAAGGTTCCTTTCACCCAAAGTTCTGCCGGGGCTCAGGAGGGTTCCGTCCAGATCAAAGGCCAGCGCTTTTATTGTCTGGGGGTCAAAATCGTTTGCTGTCATAGTTTACTTTAGCCAAAATAGGCGGGGATTGCTATGTGCTCCGGGCCTTTTACCCCGCCGAAACAGCAACCGGGTGTTTCTGATTATTGGGGGAGGCGCACGCCTGACAAATATCACTGAAAAAACGGACGCTTTATTAGTTTTGTTTCATATGGGCGGCGGGAAGAACACCCCTTCAGGCCGCA
>JAITCP010000031.1 GCA_031283025.1 Spirochaetaceae bacterium
CGTTCCGCCCGCATTTTTGCGGTATTGACCGCTGTAATAACCGCTTCCGGTTTGCCATAGGCTCCAATATAGATGGTTTCCCCCGCCGCTGCCCGTTTAACCAGTTTGGACAGGCTTGACTTTGCTTCGTGAATGGGGATTGTTTTTATTTCAGTCATGGTATTGTTCATACTATGAACTTAGCCCGGACTGGGCTAAGTTGTCAAGAGGATTATATCAACAAACGGAAAACCATATCAATATATGGTTCTTGAAAGTGAATTATCCCAAATGGTACAATAAATCCATATGATAGTAATGAAATTCGGAGGCAGTTCAGTAGCCGATGCCGAACGGATAATGAACATGACGGAAATCGTCAAGAGCCGGATAAAGTACAAACCCGTACTCGTTCTTTCAGCGATGGGAGATACAACAGATTGCCTCCTGGAATCCGCAGAGGCTGCCCTGAAAAAGGGGTTTGTTTCCATAGAAAAAATAGAAGAGCTCCACTTAAAAACAATGAGCGATCTTTTTCAAGGCTCTGCCCAGGAGCCGTCGGCCTTTGGGGCGGCCCTGCAAAAAGAAGTTAAAACCCTGTTCTGGGAATTGGGGAGCCTCCTTACGGGAATTTCCCTGACAAGGGAATTGACGGGCAGAACCAAAGACTGCCTCGTGTCCTTTGGGGAGCGGTTCTCTGTGCGAATTGCCGCCGCATACCTTGCAAGCCAAAAGATCAACGCGAAGGCGATTGACGCATGGGATGCGGGCTTTATCTCCGACTCGGCCTTTGGCCAGGCTGAGCTCCGAAAGGAAAGCTATGTCCGCATTGGTTCTACCCTGCGTACCCTCACCGCCGGAGGGGTGCTCCCCGTTATAACCGGATTTATCGCCAAAGACGAAGGCGGAAACATCACCACTCTGGGCCGGGGAGGATCGGACCTTTCCGCAACGGTGATCGCCGCGGCCTGCAAGGCGGAAGAAGTCCAGGTTTGGAAAGATGTGGACGGTATCCTGACCGCCGATCCCCGCGTGGTAGATGATGCCAGGCCGGTGGAACTGATAAGTTACGATGAAGCGGCGGAACTGGCATACTTTGGCGCCCAGGTGCTCCACCCCCGTGCTATGCAGCCCTGCATTAAAACCGGGATTCCGGTACTGGTAAAAAATTCTTTTAACCCGCAAGCGCCCGGTACAAGGATAACGCCGGGGCCGGTAAAAAACACTTCGTTAATCCGGGCAATTACCAGCAAAAAAAACGTTACCCTGGTAGACATTGTTTCCACCCGTATGCTGGGCCAAAGCGGTTTTTTGGCGCGGGTTTTTTCCGAGTTTGCAAAGAACGGCATCTCCGTTGACATGATTGCCACCAGCGAAGTTTCCGTGTCCCTTACTCTGGACGCGCAGATGGACCTGGCAGCGGTGTGCCGTGAGCTCTCTCAATATGCGGAGGTGGAAGTAAAAACCGGCAAAGCCATTGTAACAATAGTCGGCGATGTGTACCGTTCTTCTGAAATACTTCATGAAGCCTTTGGCGTTTGCCGGAAACTTGGGTTCCAGGTACAGATGGTTTCCCAGGGGGCAAGCAAAGTAAACATCAGCTTTATCGTCAACAATAACGAAGCGGAGACGATAGTAAAAGAACTGCACCGGTTTTTCTTTTCCGCTCCGGCGGGAGTTAAACCTGCCGCAAAAAAGACGGACAGGGCAAAATGAACATTGGCTTAATCGGTTACGGAAAAATGGGCAAGATGGTCGAAGCCGCCGCCCTGAATTGCGGACACGGCATTACATTTGCCGTTGATCCCTTTGCCCCCGGCGGGCAAACTGCGGGCGGCGCTCCCCTGCTCCGGGCTTTTCCTTCTATAAAAGAAAAAATTGACAGTACCGGCGTATTTATTGAATTTACCCGGCCCGAAACGGCGCCGGATAACATCAAGGCCGCCTGCGCGCTGGGAAAGCCCGTGGTATGCGGTTCTACCGGCTGGTACGCGCATTTGCCGGATGTTTCCGCCGCGGTGGAAAAGGCCGGCGCCGCCCTGCTCTGGTCGTCAAACTTTTCCCTGGGGGTAAACCTTTTTTACCGCATCGCCGAATACGCTGCAAAATTAGCCGATCCTTTTGCCGAATACGACGTGGGAGGGCTGGAAATTCACCACAACAAAAAAGCGGACAGCCCTTCCGGAACGGCAAAAACATTGATGGAACGGGCGCTGGCCGTAATGAAGCGGAAAACCAGAGTACTCTGGGGCGATCCTTCCCTGCCGGACGGGGACGCGACAGGGGGAACATTACCTCCGGACACAGTGCACTTTGCAAGCCTGCGCCAGGGATCAGCGCCCGGCACTCATTCGCTCTTTTTTGATTCCCCCGCAGACACCATAGAAATTACCCACACTGCCCGGAGCCGGGAAGGTTTTGCGTCCGGCGCGGTAAGGGCGGCGGAATGGCTGGTTAGCGTGCCGCGGCAGGGGATTTTTACCATGGAAGACGTGTTAAAATAAAAGGCGTATTAAAGAAAAAACGTGATAAAATAGAAGATGAGGATCTCTAAAAACTTCAGTTTTTAGAGATTTACCGCTGAAAAATGCACGTTTCGCAGCCCAAAGGGCGAGAAACTGCAAGGGAACCTCTAAAAACAACCAGTTTCAGAGGTTCCCCGATGTGTTAAGGGAGGAGTAACCATGAAAAGAACAAGTATCAGGGAATCTCTAAAAACTTCAGTTTTTAGAGATTTACCGCTGAAAAACGCACGTTTCGCAGCCCAAAGGGCGAGAAACTGCAAAGGAACCGCTAAAAACAACCGGTTTTTAGAGGTTCCCATTATTTTTGTATCCGCAGTACTTGTACTGGTATCATTCTTGGGGTGCACGGGGAATAACGCTCAAAACCAGGTGTATGCCAGCGTCGCTTCCGGCGGCAATGAATTGTCCATGGACAATGAGGTTATCGAAGCGGCAGCGCCGGCACAGAAACCGGCGGTTTATTTTACCGCGGATATTAGCCCAAAGGGCATGATGGCCGTTTATAACGCGCTCAACACAAAACCAAAAGGGAAGGTGGCCGTTAAGATTACCACCGGCGAGCCGCCCAAAAGCAATTACCTTAGGCCGGAGCTTATCAAAGACCTTGTGCAATCGGTACAGGGGACTATCGTGGAATGTAATACGGCTTACGGCGGCAAGCGTGCGAGTAACGCCATGCACTTGCAGGTGGCAAAAGACCACGGGTTCACGA
>JAITCP010000052.1 GCA_031283025.1 Spirochaetaceae bacterium
CAAAGACCCTCATAACACGGTAGTGTGGGATTTCCATCTCCCAAACCGTATAGTCCGTAACGCCACAAGGTACAGTGAATGGACGGACGGAAGAATCGTCCAAATACAACATTCGGTCGATGTAACCGAATTGATTGCCGCAAAAGAGCAGGCAATTCAGGCCAGTAAAGACAAAAGCAGCTTCCTGGCAAAAATGAGCCATGAGATACGCACACCGATGAACGCGATTTTGGGTATCGCCGAAATTCAACTGGAAAACAAAACTCTTTCGCAGGATACGCAGGAAGCTTTGGGTGAGATTTACAATTCAGGCTATTTACTGCTCGGTATTATCAACGACATACTGGATCTGTCCAAAATTGAGACGGGTAAGATGGAACTGTCGCCGGCCAGCTACGATGTTCCAAGCCTCATCAACGACACCGTGCATCTTAATGTCATGCGGTATGACAGCAAGCCGATTGAATTCAACCTCCATGTGGCTGAGAATATCCCGTCAACGCTGTACGGCGATGAACTGCGCATCAAACAGATTCTAAACAATCTGCTTTCCAACGCCTTCAAATATACGGATAAGGGCGGGATTTCGCTGTCCGTCGCCGCCGAATATGCGTGGCAGGAAGATGCGGCCCAGGTAACGCTCGTGTTCCGCGTGAGCGACACAGGGCAGGGCATGACGGAGGAACAGATACGGAATCTGGGCGTTGAGTACACGCGCTTTAATACGGAAGCCAACCGCACAATCAAAGGTACGGGCCTGGGTATGAGCATTACGAAGCAGCTCGTCCGCATGATGGAAGGCGAGATTTCCGTGGAAAGCGCACCGGGCAAGGGTTCGTCGTTTACCGTGCGCTTGCCGCAGGGGATTGTTGGCGCGAATACCTTGGGCAGGGAAGTATCGGAAAACTTAATGCAGTTCCGTATTGGCAAAGCGGAGCAAATGAAAAAGGCGCCGCAAATTGTACGCGAGTATATGTCCTATGGCAAGGTTTTAATAGTGGACGACGTAGAATCGAACCTGTATGTTGCCAAGGGGCTGTTGGCGCCTTACGGCCTGTCGGTTGAGACCGCCACAAGCGGGTTTGAAGCGGTTGAAAAAATCAAGGGCGGCGCTATCTTCGACATCATATTCATGGACCATTTTATGCCCAAAATGGACGGCATTGAAACGGTAAAAATCATACGCGGTCTGGGGTATGCGCATCCTATCATCGCGTTAACGGCTAACGCGCAGGCAGGGCAGGCGGAGATGTTCATGGAAAACGGGTTCGACGGTTTTATTTCCAAACCGATAGACATACGCCAGTTGAATCTTTCGCTGAATAAGCTGATACGCGATAAACAGCCGCCTGAGGTGCTTGAAGCGTCGCGGCAGCAAGCGTTCAAGGTCAATATGGCAAATCCCGCCTTAGGGGATGGACAGCCGCGCCCCGACTCGAAACTGGCGGCAATTTTCTCGCGGGATGCTGAAAGGGCCATTGAGAGACTTGGAACGTTACACTCAAACGCATACCGTGGAACCGATGACATACAGATGTTTGTTATCAATATCCACGCGATGAAAAGCGCGCTTGCGAATATCGGTGAAACAGGGCTTTCCGCCGATGCGCTCAAATTGGAACAGGCCGGGCGGGCGGAAGATGTAAAGGCAATGATGACCGAAACCCCGGCGTTTCTGGAAGCGCTGCGTAGAGTGATCGAAAAAAACAAACCGAAAAAAGACGAGGGAGAAGCCGCGCAGGAAGACTTAGGGGATGACCCTGTGTATTTGAGCGAAAAGCTGCTGGCTATTCAGAAGGCGTGTGAGGAGTATGATAAAATCACCGTTAAAACGCTGCTGACAGAACTGGAACAAAAAAAGTGGCCGCGTTCTGCCAGGGAACTGTTGGACAGCATTGCCGGGCATTTGCTGCATAGTGAATTTGAGGAAGCCGCGAAACTTGCGAAAGATTATGCGAAAAATAAGGATACGCTGTAAGTGTAAAGATTAAAACGCCATCACTCCGCCCCTATTTGCCGCACTGAACGCATGGCAGTAATGTTGCCACATGGGTTGGGATGTTTACAACTTTTTTCTATTTTATTTTGGGCACTAATGGTTTAGAATAAATGGCGCTTGACAGAACTGTAACAGCATCGCCGCAAGCATGCGGCTCGGTGTTCGGTCGGCTAGTGTCCTGTAAACTTTCTTCTACTTGGTGTTCTTTGAATCTTTGTGATCTCCTCCGTGAGAAAAATTGTGAGTGAATCCCTGGTGATTTTGACTCAAGGTCAGCACGATGGGAAGATGATCAGAGAGGCCATTGCCCGTTTTTGGATTGTATGGGTAGGGAATGCCGGATGCCCTGGTAAAGGGCGGATCAGAAAAAACATTGAAATTTTCGTATTCCCACCCCTGTTCATCAAACAAGGCGCTGTTAAGCAGGAAGTGATCGATTGTTTCCCAATCGTCCTTGTAATGATAAGAACCCTTGCCGCCGGGATAATCCAGCCAGGGCGAATACACTGCGGCCCCGTTAAAATGAACAGCCTCCGGCGGTTTTTGTCCGCTTACAATTAGAAAATCCTGAAGCCCCGGCGACAGTTCACTCCGCTGTAAACCGCCCGGAGTTAAGCTGCCGGAAAAAGCCGCGGCCAATTCGGCGGCTTCGCCGGTATCGGGAAGCAGGGCGCAAATGTAGGCTCCGCCTATTCTTGTAAATTCGTCATAATTTTCATTTAAGTCTCCCATGACAATGACCGGTATAGACGGGTCTTCTGCGGCAATTTCTTCAATCCTCCGGGCAATAATTCCAGCCGCCGCCCTCCGCATCAGTTCGGTTTGCTTTTCCCCGCCGAGTTTTGACTTCCAATGGCAGACAAAAAGCACAAGCGGCCCTGAGCCGGTATCCACCCGGACTTCCGCCACAGGCCGGGGAATGTTGCCCAAAGAAAAGTGAACCGAGTGTGCCTTTGTTTCTATAAGCGGAAACCTGCTTAACACGCCAACGCCAAGAGAAGCGCCCGGAGCGTTTGCAAAGAAAAACCAGTGGTAGTCCATTTTTGGGTGTTCGGCTAAATTCTGCATTACGCCGTAATTCTCCACTTCTACCAAAGCCAGAATATCGGGATTAAGCCCGTCCATAACAGCGCCGGAGATTTCGTTCAATCTGGCCTGATACTTTTCACTATTCCAGCCCGCGTCGCCCTTGTATTCGGGGTATTCAAAGCCATCGTCATTGCCGTCAAACAGGGCTAACACATTCCAACTGACAATGGTCAGCCGTTCCGCCTGGTTTTCCGCCTCTGTTTTTTCCGTTGTGCAGCCCCAGGCTGAAAAGATCAGGGCCGCCGCAAACAACACCTTGCGAATAATCGTTATTTTTTCCGGAATCCTCGTTTTTATTAGAATCATCTTTTACTGCCTCCTGCCCTTATATATGCGTAAAAGTTTCATGGCGCTTTAGTTAAAGCGGAATTTCTTTGAGAAATCTTTCAGAATAGCAGTTTTTTTAAGGCCGGTTTACCATTCCGGTAAATGAACCTCCGCAGGGCAAGCCAGATAAAAGCTGCAAACATAAGGGCAAGTTTGTCATATCTGGTTCCAGTACCACGATACGCCCTTAAACGCCGGAAAAACCGCTCTACCGGAAAGTAAAGTTTCCGGAAGTATGCTGGTTTTTCCATGGTTAGTTTTTTACATGAGATTTTCGCCCTCTCATGGTTAGATTTAACGTGAGCTAATGCGGATATTGTACATTTTACCCATATTAGGGTACACTTGTATCAAATGTCTTACCACACTATGTCTTTGTCTAATGCGTCGGGTTTGGAAGCATTGCACGAAACAAAGCGGAATGAAACAGCACGGGCGCTGGAAGCGCTTTTGGATATAAGGAACCACGCCCTCTTTGAACTGCAAAAAACAGGGGGCATTTTTATGTATTTAAGCCCGGCGCAGCAGGACATTATCAACAGGCAGTTTGAACCGGGGAGTTTCTTGCTGGAGGAAATAGTCCGGCGCAGCACCCTCCCGCTTATGGAAAAACCCGGCAAAATAACAGTGCAGCTTCCGGCGCTGGCAGAATCGCGGCGGCCGAATTCCCTCAAGCGCATTGCGGCGGTCAAAAAAAACATACTTCAGTTTGGGATTATCCGTTCCCGCGCCGCAGAATTGGCCGGGGCGCTTGCTAAATCGGTAACGGTTTTTAATCATCAGTACAAAACAGCCCGCAGGGAGCTTTTCCCCCTGGGCGTTTTTTCCCGGCTGTGGCGGAACATCCGGCGGTTTTTCAGCCGCCCCTACTTTACCCGCCGGGATTTGGGATACCTGCGGAACCTGGGAGCCGCCGCCAGTTTCGTTCTTAAAATGGCGGAAGCCCCCATTTAGGCGGAATTGCATGGAAAAAAACGCCGCCCTGCTATCCCTGCTTCCCGATACAATTCCCCCTGACGATGCCGTTCACGCTCTGGAACTGCTGGCGGAATATAAGCGGGAAACCGAGTTAACCCACCGGGATAAAACAAAGGCCCTGGCGCTTAAAGAAATCGCCCTGGCAGAAATTACCAGAAAGTACGATTTTTACGAAAGGCTCTTTGCCGCTATTTTTGCCGAGCGGAGTACAGTTACCAAAAAATTCTTTTCGATTATCGATAAGGGCATAAAAGAAAAGGATAATGATCTGGTGCTGGCAGGGCTTTCAAACCTGTCCAAAATGGTATCCACAAGCCCGCTGACAGCTCTTCCTTCACTAAAAAAACTGGAGAACCGCTGATTCATAAAAAATTACGGCTCCGATTTTTGCGCCTTTTCTGTAAATTGTTAACGCCACATTTAACTTTGTGCGCCATAAAATAGCCGCATCGGGCGCAGCATCGCCTAATGCGGGCAGGAATGCGCCGGTTCCAAAGTTCAGGCGGACTCCCGAAGATATGCTCCATATTACCCGCCCGAATATCTCCGCTCCCAGAAAATATCCTTCCGAACCGGCGCCGGTTACCGGATAATACCGGTATGTTCCCAAATCGTTTCTGATAAAATACGTGAACGCCGTATTTGCGGACAATGACTTTGCCAGCCTGCCCGTGAAGTCCAGGGATAAAAGAGACAAACCGGAAAGTTTCGCCTCTACAAGCTCCCCCCGGGGGACTGTCGTTAACGGCAAAAAAGCGCCGATGCTTTCATCTTCGCTCACCCCGCTTGAATAGCGTCCCGATACTTTCAGGTGTTTTTCAAGCCTTGCGGTATTTTTTTCATTTTGCTTCCTCCGCATTTGGCAATTCCCAGGGATTTTCTTCCATGCTGCACAACAGGCGGTTGACGATAAACAGCATTTTTTCTCCCGATACCTTCATGTGCGGGTCGCTTCTTCCCTGGATAATGTCCCTGTAAACCAATTCACGGTAACTGTAATGTGCGCTGCCAAACAACCTGTACATGGGCCCGCCTTTAAGGCCGAAGGCTTTCATAATAAGGAGCGACAGGCCCCTCCAGGGAAATTGCGTCCTGCGGGTTGGCATTTGCGGGCAGCCACTTTTGTTTTTTAGGGAGTGGGGAGTAGGGAATGGGGGTTTTTGTCCGTAAGCGTTGAGTAATACTTCACGCATAGTTTACAAACAACCCTCCCCATTCCCTACTCCCTACTCCCTTCCCTCAAAATACTACCTTAAAAAGGAAAATCTTCATAAAAATATACCTAAAAAGTGATTTTATCAACAAAAATTCAATATTTTACGTAATATTTAGAAAAAATATTACATTTTAACAGGTTTTTTTTTACAGTTTGACAATCTTAAATTCAAGTTATGAGCATCAAATCTATTTTTGGGGCTAATCTTAAGTATTACCGGAAAAGAATGAACCTTTCTCAGGAAGAACTGGCCGAACAGGTTGAAATAACCTCAAAACACCTCAGTACTATTGAAACAGGCGCCGTTTTTGTATCTGCCGGCTTACTGGAACGCTTTACAAAAAGACTGGGGGTTTCCGCTTCTGCCCTATTCTATGCAGTGGAAGAAACATCCATAGACGATAGTTTACTAACCCAAATTGATCAAATTGTGGACCGGGAGCTTGCAAAAACCGCAGAAGGAATAAAACTAAAAATCCACCATGAGACTGTGAAATGAGCTTCCACCGGGCAATCCTTGCCAGACCCCGGCTCCCAAACGATCACTGGATAAACTTGCTTCTATGGTGTAAAATACCGCTATGAGATACCTAATTCCCGGCGATTATATGGCCGATCCTGCCGCTCATGTATTTAACGGAAAACTGTACATTTACCCCTCGCACGACCGGGAAAGCGGCGTATCGGAAAACGACAACGGCGACCATTTTAACATGAAAGATTATCATGTGTTTTCTATGGACGATATTGAAGGGCCGGTTACCGATCACGGCATCGTTCTTGACGTTAAAGACATCCCTTGGGCGGGCCGCCAGTTGTGGGATAGCGACGTTGCCTGTAAAAACGGGAAATACTATATGTATTTCCCGCTTAAGGATAAAACCGATATTTTCCGCATTGGCGTGGCGGTAAGCGACAGGCCGGAAGGGCCTTTTCTCCCCCAGGATAATCCAATCAAGGGGAGTTACAGCATAGACCCGGCCGTTTTTGAAGAGGGCGGCAAATACTATATGTATTTTGGCGGATTATGGGGCGGGCAATTACAGCGTTACCGCAATAATAAAGCGCTGGAATCCGCTGTTCTTCCCCAGGGCGGTGAACCGGCGCTTTGCGCCAGAATCGCCAGGCTGAGCGATGATATGCTGGAATTTGCGGAAGAACCCCGCGATGTGGTACTGCTGGATGAAAACGGCAAAGCCCTTACCGCGGGAGATTCCAAACGCCGCTTTTTTGAAGCATCGTGGATACACAAATACAACGGTAAATACTATTTTTCTTATTCCACCGGAGACACCCACCTCTTATGTTATGCAACCGGGGATAATCCCTACGGGCCGTTTATCTATCAGGGCGTTATTCTGACTCCGGTTGTGGGCTGGACAACTCATCATGCCATTGTTGAATTCAAGGGCAAATGGTATTTGTTCCATCACGATTCTGTTCCTTCAGGCGGTAAAACATGGCTGCGCAGCCTGAAAGTTACTGAGCTTGTGTATGATGACCTTGGCGCAATCAAAACAATAGATGGAGGCGGGGATCGCTAGAAACCCGGTAATGGAAAAAGTATGGGCACTTTAATCACCATTATAGTCCTTGTCGTAGGAATAGGTTTCCTTGTCTTTTTTATCGTCAACTCCACGGTTGTACCCAAACGGGTGGACCAGATTGCCGGGTTTTTACAGCGGGGAAAAACCCAGGTAGTAATCAAGGCCGCCAAGGCTATGCTTGCCAAGGACCCAAAAAATGCAGATGTCCGTTATTTTCTGGGCAAAGCCTATTTACTGGAAAAAAAGGAAGATTTAGCCTTTACGGAACTAAAGGCGCTCAGCCAGTCCGGCGCTGTAGGTGATTATATTCCGGAGGAGAATTTCCGCCAGGAAGTCGGCCAGCTTTATATCAAAAACCGGCAGGTAGGAGAAGCCCTAAAGGAATATATCCTTCTTATCAAAAAATGTCCCGGTAAGGCAGAATATTACTACTGGGCAGGCAAACTTTTTCTTGAACGGAACCAGGTAGACATGGCCCAGAATTATCTCCGCAAGGCGGCGGAACTGGCGCCGCGGGACGCAAAGGTTCAGTTTGAACTGGGGGTAATGCTTTACAAAAGCAAGAACATTGTAGAAGCCAAAGATGCCCTGGAACGATCCCTAAAATACCAGGCGGACAATGCTCAGGCCTATTTTTATTTGGGAAAGATTCAAAAAGACGCCAAGGATTATCCGGGCGCCATAGCAACCCTGGAAAAGGCCGCCCGCGATCCTGCATACCGCCTTAGAGCATTGGTGGAACGGGGCGGATGCTACATGACATTGAATGCGATAGACAAGGCAATTCCCGATCTGGAACGGGCGGTAAAATCAATTACAGAGGAAAACGCTCAGGAAAGCATTTTCGCCCGGTACTTTCTGGCCATGTGCTATGAAAAAAACCGCGATATGTTAAAGGCCGTTGAACAATGGGATAAAATCCATACGCATAAGCCAGGATTCAAAGATGTAGAAACAAAGCTAAATCAGTACCAGGATTTGCAGAATGACGATGCCATTAAGGATTTTTTGAGCGCCGGTAATCAGGAATTCATGGAACTCTGTAAAAACGTGGTTGGTTCTGTTCTGGGCATGACGGTTAAATCCGCTCAGGCCGTTCAGGACGGGGTAGAGTTGATCGCCACAGAAGATCCAAATACCCGCAAGCCTCCCTGGCTTGTCCGTATTTACCGCTCCCCCAACATGGTAGAAGACAGTAAAGTCCGTTCCATTCTGGACGATGCAAAACGGCAGAATATGGGCAGGGCAATGTTAATGACCAGCGCCGGTTTTACCCGGCCCGCCCTGGACTATGCCGAATCCCGTCCGGTGGAATTGTTCGGCAAAGATAAGCTCCAGAGCTTGTTAAAGAAAGCCATTTCTTCCAAATGAAGATACTCTGCATCGCGGATCAAATCGATCCGCTGGTGTATACAACTTCCATCAGGACGCGCTACCATGACGTTGACATGGTTCTTGCAGCCGGAGACTTGCCGCTGGATTATCTGGATTTTGTAGTTTCCAGCCTTAACTGCCCCCTTCTCTTTGTGTACGGCAATCATCATCTGGAAAAATACGAAACGTACCGGAAGGGCATATATCCTGCTGACGATTTTTATTCAGGAGCCGGAGGGCTTACCCATGTAGGCTCGCTGGTACGCAGGGAAAAGGGAATTATCATTGCGGGCCTGGGGGGATCAATGCAGTACAACCGGGGGCCTAATCAGTATACAGAATGGCAGATGCGGATGGAAATCTGGAAACTTTTTCCCCGCCTGCTCTTTAACCGGATTTTCCGGGGACGCTGGGTGGACATACTCCTTACCCATGCAGCCCCCTGGGGAATTCACGACAAGAAAGACATTTGCCACCGGGGCTTTAAGTGCTTTCTCTGGTTTATGCGCGTTTTTAAGCCGCGTTACCTTATTCACGGGCATATTCATTTGTACGATCTTTCGGAGCTGCGAACTACCCTGTACGGCGCAACTCTGGTGATCAATGCTTACAGCCAATACCTGCTTAATACGGAATTTTTATGGAACAGATGATAGATCAAATAAAACGCCAGGCGGCGGAAGATTTTTCCAAGGCCAGAACAAAAGAGATTTTCACCCAGATCATGCACTTTATGGATCCGCAGAAAAACAAACTGCTTTCCCTGAATGATGTAAAGGAAATCCTGAAACCCAAGAGCGAAAGTTACAAGGGTATGGACACCGTACCAATCAGCCTTATCGTTGGGAGTGAAGGCCGCTACCAGGACTTTAACAAATATTTTCTTCCCAGATCGGAACACCTCCGTTCCCGCTGGGAACGGGTGGATCAGGCAAGGCTCAGCGACATCACCCTGCCCCCCATACACCTTTACGAGATAGGGGGAGTTTACTTTGTCCGGGACGGCAATCACCGGGTGTCTGTGGCAAAGGCACAGGGCGTGGAAATGGTAGACGCGGAAGTGATAAGCCTTTCAACGGAACTGCGTTTAATGCCGGGCATGACCATAGCCGAATTAAGGCAAGCCCTGCTGGATTATGAAAGAAACCTTTTTTACGAAAAGACCGGCTTTGGAGAATTAACAGGCTGTGAAGACCTTAATTTTACCAACCCCGGACGTTATGATGTTATCTACAACCACATTCAGGTTCACAAATACTACCTGAATCAGCCGCAGGAAGAAGAAGTTTCCTTTGATGAAGCGGTTGTATCATGGTACGCCAAGGTTTATGCCCCCATTGTCAGCATTATCACAGAACAAAAACTCTGTTCACTGTTTCCGGAACGAACCGCCGCCGATCTGTATGTGTGGATCGTTAAGCATTGGGACGAACTTAAAAA
This sequence comes from Spirochaetaceae bacterium, assembly GCA_031283025.1. Classification (GTDB taxonomy): domain Bacteria; phylum Spirochaetota; class Spirochaetia; order Treponematales; family Breznakiellaceae; genus WRIV01. Next base: position 9,971 of record JAITCP010000052.1, read on the forward strand.
AAAGTACGGCATCAACTACGCGCTGCAGGATGCGGTTCACGATTTCAGTTTCCGCTACGGAAATCCCCGGCTTACTCCGCTTGACTTGATCAAATCCTTCTTCTCCGGTATTCTGAGGAAACGCTGATTAACTTGTCGCTAATCAGCGTTTCCATAGGTAAACGAGGATAATATGCCGGTTCTTTCAATACAATCTCATGTTGTTTACGGTCATGCGGGGAACAGCGCTGCGGTGTTTCCCCTTCAGCGCCTGGGCCATGAAGTCTGGGCAATCAACACGGTGGAATTTTCCAACCACACCGGATACAAGGCATGGCGGGGAGAAGCCTTAAGCCCCGCTCTGGTAGAAAGTCTTGTTCTGGGCCTGGAGGAGCGGGATGTGCTTAAACACTGCAATGCCGTTCTTTCCGGCTATCTGGGTGATCCCGCCTCGGGCCGGGCGATCATCTCTGCGGTAAAAAAAATCCGTTCCCATGCGCCCGGCGCCCTCTACTGCTGTGATCCGGTCATGGGCGACGTTGGCCGGGGGTTTTATGTAAAGCCGGAAATTCCCGATGTTTTTAAGAACGAAGTAATCCCTCTGGCTGATATTGTAACCCCCAATCAGTTTGAATTGAACGCGCTGACGGGGATGAATGCGGAAACCCTGGAAGATGTGCTGGAAGGGGTTAAACGCCTCCATGCTGCGGGCCCCCGAATCATCCTTGTTACCAGCCTGAAAACGAAAGAGATGGAAGTCTCGGATTCACCGGAAATTGGTATGCTTGTTTCCGACGGAAAGAACGCGTACCGGATCAGCACACCGGAATTGTACTTTGAAAACAGTACTTCCATGGCGGGTTCCGGCGATTTAACTACATCGGTATTTCTTTCCGGGTATCTTGAAACCGGAGACATACAACGAGCCCTGGAATTAACCGCCGCTTCCGTATACGGGATCATGGAAGCAACCCACCGGGAAAAAAGCCGGGAACTGCTGATCATCGCCGCTCAGGACGAACTCAAAACATCAACCTTCAGCTTCCGGGCGGTAAAGGTATAAGTTACTTTGTTAGAGGATGATCTATTTCTTAAAGCGCCCTATAACTGTTTTAGGGAATTTATCTCGCCGGAGGCAGACCGTTTTGCCCTGCTCTGTTCCGTTTTGGATCAATGTTCCCTTCCCCGGCAGGTACTGGAAATTGCGGGCAAGCTTCACATTGCAGCAGGTCCGGAAAAAGGCTTTAACGCCTGCGGCCTGATCTTTACCGCCCATTATGACAGAACCTCCGACAGTTCCGGCGCAAACGACAACGGAGCGGCAGTTTTCCAGTTGATAGAAACAGCGCTGCGTATATACGCGCCGCCGCAGACGATGGTAATGTCGCCTGTGGCGGTGCAAACAACGGCACCTCCCCGCCGCCCGGTACTGTTTATCTTTACCGACGGCGAGGAACTTTCAAAGGGAGAAAGCCTCCGCCGACAGGGCGCATATAGCCTGGGACTGCACCTGAAACAAAATGGCATGGGGAACAGCCGCATCTTTACCTTTGACGCATGCGGCGCCGGAGACACCCTGATCATCTCCACTGCGGCGGATCAACTTTTAAAAAACGAAACCGGTCCCGGAGCGGATGCAATGCGCCGGAAAGTACAGGTACTCCGGCAGACGGCTTTGGAAGCGGCCCGGAAAGCCCGCTTGGAAAACGTGCTGCTCCTTCCTACTCCCTTTTCCGAAGATGCGGGCTTTCTTCTGGCCGGCATGACTGCCCAGACAATCACGGTACTGCCCCAAAACGAAGCGGCGGTCTGCTCCTCCCTGGTACGGAACGGAAAAGCGGCGGCCCTGCTTTCAAACGCCGTTAATGTAGACCGCCGCCTTATCCCCGAAACATGGAAAAGCCTCAACGGCCCCGGAGACAGCCCCCTAAGACTGACCCCGGAACACTGGAAAAAAGTCTCCGCCTTTGCTAATGCGCTGGCAATGCTGTAAATATTCTTAGTCAAGATATTTTATGGTGATTTGCCGTAAGGAATGGGAATCTCTAAAAACTGAAGTTTTTAGAGATTTACCGCCGAATGTTCTATAGTTACGGAAATATCGTTTACCTGTTCAGTCTTTGTATGGTTTCCAAATCCAGACCGGTGATGTCATGGATCATCTCAACAGACAAACCCTTTCCAATGGCTTTTTGCGCAATGCCAAACGCTTCCTCGGATCTCCCTTTCTCCAAACCTTTTTCCATGCCTTCCTCATAACGTACCGCCAAGGCATCGTCCCAATTCCATTCCGTCATTAACATATTCACCACCTCCGACGCGTTCTGCTCAAAGAACTCTTTCAATATATCTTGTTCGCAGCAATATCTGATCGCTCTCTTCATCGCCGTTTCCAGATTCCCATGTTCAGCTTTGTATTCCCTCACCTTTGCTACGAAAACGCTGTACCCAGCAAGCTCTTTACATCTATGCACTTTTGCATCGTTGCGGCCTTCGTTGATGTTCACCACTCTTACTTCAAGTTCCAGTGCAGTCTTTTCCACCAGCCCCGGAATGTCAAACCTCTCAAACAAATCTGACA
>JAITCP010000116.1 GCA_031283025.1 Spirochaetaceae bacterium
TACGATTGATCGGGTAAGCAATGAGATAGACAAACAAGGAAAAGCGGCGCGATTAGCGGCGTATTTATATGTGATAATAACAGCGAATTTTGCTGTTGCAAAGGAGGCTATAAAAATGACCAATACGTTTGAAAGATTTATGGAAGAAACCGGATTAGCCGACAAGGCCCGTGCCGAAGGTGAAGCCAGAGGCGAGGCAAGAGGTGAGGCCAGAGGCATGGAAAAAGTAGCGCGTAATGCCCTTGCACAGGGGGCTACACCTGAGTTTGTACAGAAAATCACCGGGCTTGATATTCAAACTATTATCGGTTAAAACTGCAAAATACTCCACCCTTTCTCTTATACTCCTCTGTGAGAACCTCTTCGGGAACGATCTCTGTGAAGAAGAAGAGTATGGAAAATTTAGTTGACAACCCAAAATTACCATGCTATAGTAAACTATGCGTGTACGTTAACGCTAATTTTATGATTAAGGAGAAAGAACATGAACAAAAGAATCGTTTTACTCGGATTGGCGCTGCTTTTAGCGGCGGGCATGGTGCTTGTCGGCGGCTGCCAGGGAAAAGGCGGCCAGGCCAGAGAGGCCAGCAATGTTATCAACATTGGCTTTGCCCAGTGCAAGGCTGATGAATCCGATTGGCGCATGGCGAATACTCGATCCATGCTGAACACTTTTAACAGGCCGGGCTACAGGCTGGTACTTTCCGATTCAAACAACGATGCCGCGAAGCAGGTTGCCGATGTTCAGGGTTTCATCGATCAGGAATTTGACTACATAGTCATTGCCGCAGTCAACATGGACGGTTGGGATACTGTTCTCAGAAACGCCAAGAATGCCAAGATACCCGTCATTCTGGTTGACCGCAATATCAACGCCCCCGAGGATCTGTACACCTGCTATGTTGGTCCGGATTTCAAGGTTGAGGGTAAAAAGGCCACTGACTGGATGGAAAAACATTTCGCCGGGAAACCGGTTAATGTCGTCAATCTTCAGGGGCAGTTGGGCGCCGGAGCGCAGGTCGGGAGGACCGCAGCCCTTCAGGATGCAGTTACCAAAAACGGCTGGACTCTTCTTGCCCAGCAGACAGGTAACTGGAGTACTGTGGAAGCCAAAAATATTATGACATCATGGATTCAACAGTTCGGCGACAGGATTAACTGCGTCTATGCCGAAAATGACAATATGGCTGACGGCGCTATTCAGGCCCTTAGAGAGGCGGGGAAAAATGTCGGCGGGAAAGACGGGGTCGCCATTATTTCCTTTGATGCCAACAGGCCCTATCTCCAGATGACTCTTGAAGGCCTCATCAACTGCAACGTCGAATGTAATCCTTTGCATGGGCCAAAGGTACTCGAAATTATTCAGATGATTGAAAGCGGCAAACAGCCCCAAAAGGTCATGATCGTTGAAGAAGAAGCATTCTATTATGACACCATTACCCAGGCGATTATTGACGCCCGCCAGTATTGATTGGCCGGACATGATTGGGAAAAATCGCGGCTAGATTCATTTGAAGATTCGGTTCGGTGTCTGATGCCGCCGAACCGAACTCTTTTATTAAACCGTGCTTTCAAATAAAGGCGGCATGACTTTATGGACACAGAAATGATCGATCAAACCGACAGTCAAAACGACCGTGTTCTGACAATGACCGGTATCGGGAAGTCCTTTCCCGGGGTCCGTGCGCTCCACAAGGTTAATTTTTCGCTCCGGCGCGGCGAAATTCACGCGGCTATGGGTGAAAACGGCGCGGGAAAGTCAACGCTTATAAAGGTACTAACAGGCGTTTATTCCATGGATGAGGGAAGCGTTGCCATTGAAGGGAAACCCGTCCGGATAAATTCGCCGCAGGAAGCTCAAAGATACGGCATTAGTACCGTTTATCAGGAAGTGAACCTCTGCCCAAATCTTACAGTTGCGGAAAACCTCTTTCTTGGCCGTGAGCCGCGCTCATTGGGCCTTATCAATTGGCGGAAAATGCATAACAGCGCCGGCGAATTATTGCAAAAACTAAACATTTCTGTATCGCCTGCGGTGCAGTTGGATACTTGCTCTATCGCGATTCAGCAAATGATAGCGATTGCACGGGCTGTCAGTATTGATTGTAAGGTTCTGATTCTTGATGAGCCTACCTCGTCGCTTGACAAAGATGAGGTGCAAAAACTTTTTGCGCTTATGAGGCAGCTTAAAGCGGAAGGGGTTGGAATAATTTTTATCACTCACTTCCTCGATCAGGTTTATGATGTCTGTAACCGGATAACGGTACTTAGAAATGGCGAGTTAATCGGGGAATACAAAGCTCAGGATTTGCCGCGGTTTGAACTTGTGTCAAAGATGATAGGTAAAGACCTTGAGGATCTTGCCGGCCTTAAGGCGGATGAAAGCGAATTGAACGCGCGGCAGGATGAAGCTCCTGTTTTGGAAGCCCGCAATTTATCAAGCGGATATGCCAATGTTGCTCCGTTTAGTCTATTGATGCACAAAGGCGAAGTTGTCGGTTTTAGCGGTCTGTTGGGTTCAGGCCGGAGCGAACTGGTACGTGCTATTTATGGCGCGGACAAAGCGATTCATGGGGATTTGTTTTTTAAAGGTAAAAATGTAAAGATAAAAAAACCTCTGGACGCCATTAAACACGGGATGTCTTATCTTCCGGAAGACAGAAAAATTGACGGCATAATTTCTGAACTTTCGGTTAGGGAGAATATTGTTATTGCCCTTCAGGCAAAATATGGATTGTTCAAACGGCTTAGCCGCAGGGAAATGGAAAAATACGCCGACGAATATATAGAATTACTTAAAATTAAAACTTCCGGCCATGAGACGCCTATGAAAAGCCTTTCCGGCGGCAATCAGCAAAAGGTCATTTTGGCGCGATGGCTTTTAACCAACCCGGAATTCATGATATTGGATGAACCTACCCGCGGGATTGACGTTGGTACAAAAACAGAAATTCAAAAACTTATATTAAAACTTGCAAGTGAAGGCAAGAGCGTTGCTTTTATTTCTTCAGAACTGGATGAAATGATGAGGACCTGTTCACGGATGGTAATCATGCGGGACCGGAACAAGGTTGGGGAGCTGGCCGGATCGGATATTAATCAGGAAAAAATCATGCGGACGATTGCAGGAGGGGAATGTGCCTGATTTAACAAGTAATAATTATCCCTTGTTGAAATCTTCATTGGGGAAATTTTTATTGGATAAAATTCTGAAAAGCCGGCTTAGTTTTTCATTAGCGGTACTGTTTATCCTGGTACTTCAGAATATTATTACAACCCCGGACTTTTTCAGAATAACAATAACTAACGGGCTGATTTCGGGTTATATACCAAATATTCTTGATCAAGGAAGCTGCCTGGTAATTGTAACTCTGGGTATGACATTGATTACCGCCGTAGCCGGCGGGCAGGATATTAGCGTTGGGGCCATTATGGCTGTTGCGGCCAGCTTCTGCGGTGTAATGTTGAACGGCCCGGAATATCGAAGTGAAGTTTTTCACAATCCCTACGCATTGGCATTGATTGTTGGCCTCCTCGGCGGCGCCCTGTGCGGCGCTTTTAACGGCTTCATGGTGGCAGTGTTGAATATTCAGCCGATGATAGCGTCGCTCATTCTTTATACTTCAGGGCGTTCGATTGCCAAAATAATTACATACGGGCAGACTGTTTATGTTATGAATCCGGTATTTAAATATCTGGGCGTTCAAATACCCGGTATACCCGTCAGGACAACAATTATTGTTTCCACAGTGATGATTGCGCTTGTTGTGCTTGCTGTAAAACTTACCAGTCTGGGTCTTTATTTAGCGAGCATAGGCATAAACAGTTCCGCATCCCGTCTTGTGGGCCTTAATTCCGCAGTTATAAAATTTATGGCTTTTATTATCTGCGGGGTATTGGCCGGAGTGGCAGGCCTTGTCGGCTCCAGCGGCGTAGGAAGCGTGAATGCCGGAGAATTGGGCATGGGTATAGAACTGGATGCCATACTGGCGGTTGCTTTGGGCGGCAATATGCTGGGCGGAGGCAGGTTCAGCATAGCGGGTTCCGTTATAGGGGCATATACCATACAGGCGATAACCACAACGCTTTATGCCATGAATGTCCGGGCGGATCAACTGTATGTTTTTAAGGCGGTCATTATTGTGATCATCATTGTTATTAGCTGTGATGTCTTCAAGGAGAGATTCAGGAAGCTGACCCGTATAACATTCGGTAAAAACGCACAGGCAGAGGGCTGATAATTATGAAAGTTAAAAAACCAGATGTTGAATTATCTGCGCCTCTTGGTGTTAAACACAAAGGTTTGAGTAACACAGGAATTATGCTTGTGATTACTATTGGTCTTTTTATTCTTCTTTATGCCATTTCTGCTGTCATGTTCAGAGACAATAATTTTGCTAAATTTTCCGTGTTTTTCAATTTTTTTAATACCAAGGCGTATCTTCTGGCGCTTTCGCTTGGCCTTACTGTTGTTATGATTACAGGCAGCATAGACATCTCGGTCGGCGGTGTTACAGGACTAATCAGCATGGTAATTGCCGCAATGCTTACAAAACATGGAATAAATGCTGTTTGGACTATTCCCGTGTCGCTGGGTATAGGGCTGGCTTTTGGCCTGACGCAGGGTTTTCTGGTTGCGTATATGGATATTCAGCCGTTTATCGTAACGCTTTCGGGTATGTTTTTTGCCAGGGGGATGATTAGTGTGATTAGCATTACATCCGTACCCATATCAAACGCTTTGTTTATGAAATGGTCGGATGCGAAATTGTATATCCCATTTTTATATAATGAGAGCAGAAGGGGAGTCAGGGATGTAGCGTATCTCACCCCGGCTGCCGTGATTACGTTAATAGTCCTGGCGATCCTGATTGTCCTGTTGAAATACACAAGGTTCGGACGTTCCTTTTATGCCGTGGGAGGCAGCAAGCAGAGCGCGCTGCTCATGGGTATTGACGCTCAAAAGGTAAAATTTAACGCCCATGTGTTGTGCGGTTTATTGGCGGGTATTGGCGGATTTTGCTTTACACTTTTCGCCCCGTCAGGCAATCCCGGGAACGGCCTTCGTTATGAGATTGACGCCATTTCGTCAAGCATAATCGGCGGCACAATGCTCTCCGGCGGTGTAGGGCTTCCAATCGGAACATTTTTTGGTGTAATGATTAATGGGCTTGTAGCGCGGGTGGTTCCGCTGCTCGGTCTTATTGATGCGGCCTGGCCAAGTATTATCACTTCGGCGTTTCTCTTTGTTTTTATTGTTTTACAAAGCGTATTGGCAATTGCCGGGAAAACAGGAGGTACGGGACGGCTGCTGCCTGATTGGCTGCGGTTCAGAAATCGGGAAACAAGGACGGCCCAATGCCGTCAAAAAATATAAAAGACAGAAAGCCATGGATATAAAACAAGCTATTATCGAAAACAAAACTTTCCTCGGAATCGAACTTGGTTCTACGCGGATTAAGGCGGTGTTAATCGGCGAAAATTATGCGCCTATAGCAGCGGGCAGTCATGATTGGGAAAATAGGCTGGAAGACGGAATTTGGACCTATCATCTTGACGATGTGTGGGCCGGATTACAGAACTGTTTCAGGAATTTAGCCCTTGACGTAGAAACCCGCTACGGCCTGACTCTTTCTTCGGTTGGCGCTATCGGCATTTCCGCCATGATGCACGGGTATCTTGTCTTTGACAAAAACGGCGAGCAGCTTGTTCCTTTCCGTACTTGGCGCAATACAACAACCGAAAAGGCCGCTGCTTTGCTTACCGAAAAATTCAAATTCAATATACCCCAACGCTGGAGCATCGCCCATTTGTATCAGGCGGTCTTAAACGGCGAACCCCATGTAAAGAATATTGATTATATAACTACCCTTGCGGGCTATGTACATTGGAAACTGACAGGCAGAAGAACGCTTGGCATTGGCGATGCTTCGGGTATGTTTCCGGTGGACAACGGTAATTACAATTCCCTGATGTTAAAACAGTTTGACGAGCTTGCCGCACAGTATAATTATGACCGGAAAATCGCAGGCATTCTCCCCGCTGTTTTGAACGCGGGTGAAGATGCAGGAACCCTCACGGAACAAGGGGCGAAACTGCTCGATTCATCCGGCTGTCTGCGGAACGGCATCCCCTTCTGCCCGCCGGAAGGAGACGCGGGAACCGGCATGGCCGCGACCAACAGCGTGGCGGAGCGTACCGGCAATGTTTCGGCGGGCACTTCTATTTTTGCCATGATCGTTATGGAAAAAGAACTGTCAAAGGTATACCCCGAAATTGATATTGTTACTACTCCTGCCGGAAAGCCGGTGGCTATGGTTCATTGCAATAACTGCACTTCCGATATTGACGCGTGGATAAAGTTGTTCAGGGAACTGCTGGATATAAGCGGGGCAAAGATGGATAAAGCGGCGCTTTACGACGCGCTGTATTACAAAATTCCGGAAGCGGATAAGGATTGCGGCGGGCTTTTTTCCTGCAATTACTATTCCGGTGAAACTATTACCGGAATTGAGGAAGGCCGCCCCCTGTTTGCGCGCCTGCCGGACAGCAATTTCACACTGGCAAATTTTATGAGGACTCTTCTCTTTTCGAGCATGGGAACTCTAAAGTACGGAATAGACATTCTTACCGAAAAGGAGAAAGTGCGAATAGACAGCTTGTTGGGTCACGGCGGCTTGTTCAAAACCAAAGGCGTAGGGCAGCGTTTTATGGCCGCAGTCTTTAACGCGCCGGTTTCGGTAATGGAATCCGCCGGAGAAGGCGGCGCCTGGGGCATTGCCCTTCTTGCCGCATTTATGCTGCAGAAAGGCGTTACTCTGGAAAAGTTTCTGGCGGAAAAAGTCTTTGCCGGAAAGACAGGCGCACAAATTGAACCTGATCCAAAAGATGTGGAAAGCTTCGGCAAATTTATGAAATGTTATACCGCAGGACTCAAGATTGAACGAGCCGCGGTTGAAAATATGAAAAGGGGTGATTATGAACCTTAAAAAATATGAATACTGGTTTATCGTCGGAAGCCAGGACCTTTACGGGGACGAAACGCTTAAACAAGTAGCCGATCATGCCCGGATTATGACGGAAGAATTCAACAGTGATCCCGTGCTTTCCGGCACGGTGGTATTAAAACCTACGGCAATAACGCCGCAGGCGATACGCGGCCTTTTCGAGGAAGCGAATGCATCAAATAATTGCGCCGGTATCATCACATGGATGCACACGTTTTCGCCTTCCAAAATGTGGATACAGGGTCTTGCTCTCAACCGCAGGCCGCTTTTACACCTTCACACACAGTTCAACCGCGACATTCCCTGGTCATCAATAGACATGGACTTTATGAATCTGAACCAGTCGGCTCACGGCGACCGTGAGCACGGTTATATCCATACACGGATGCGGCTGCCCCGCAAAATAGTTGCCGGTTTTTGGCAGGATACGAAACCGCGCCGCCGTATAGATGTGTGGATGCGCGCCGCTGCCGCAAGAAAAGACGGCATGGATTCGACAGTTCTGCGGCTGGGAGACAATATGCGGGAAGTGGCGGTAACCGAAGGCGACAAAGTAGAAGCTCAAATCAGGCTGGGCTGGCAGGTAAATACCTGGGGCATAGGCGACCTTGCCGCCCGTTATGCGAAAATCAGCGATGACCGTGCGGAAAAACTGGCGGAAGAATACGCCGCGCGTTATGAGCTTGCGCCGGAACTAAAACAGGACGGCAAGGCAAGAACCGCCATGCTTGAACAGGCAAAAATCGAAATCGCCCTTAAAGAAATGCTTGAGGCTGAACACGCCGGGGCTTTTACCACCACTTTCCAGGACCTCCACGGCCTGCCCCAACTGCCCGGTCTTGCCTGCCAGCGGCTTATGGAGCAGGGCTGCGGCTTCGGCGCGGAGGGTGACTGGAAACAGTCCATGCTGACGCGGGCGGCCAAAGTCATGGCTGCCGGACTGCCGGGCGGCGTTTCCTTTATGGAAGATTACACCTACCACTTTGAGCCGGGCAAAGAAGCCGCTCTGGGCGCTCATATGCTTGAGGTATGTCCCTCTATCGCGGACGGCAGGCCTCGTATTGAAGTACATCCGCTGGGAATCGGCGGCAAGGCGGATCCGGCCCGCATGGTGTTTGATGCCGCTCCCGGTCCTGCGGTACTGGCAACACTCATTGATCTTGGAGGCCGTTTCAGGATGATCGTTAATGAAATCGAGACTATCAAAATTGAAAACGCCATGCCGAAACTGCCCGTTGCCCGCGCCCTCTGGAAGCCGTATCCCAACTTGAGCGACGCCGCCGAAGCCTGGATAATATCCGGTGGTACGCACCATTCGGTATACAGCGCCGCGCTTACTGCGGAATACTTTCGCGATTGGGCGGAAATGAACGGCATTGAGTTTGTGCTTATCGACCGTGATACAAAACCGGCACGTTTGCAGGACGAACTGCGCCGAAACGATGCCTACTGGTCTCGTTAGCCTGTTATGTGAAAACGGATTAAGTATGGATATATATAAAACACTAAGGGAAGAATCATTCGAGGCGAATCTTGAAATAAAACGGCAGAATCTTGCCATTTACACATGGGGCAACGCTTCCGCTTTTGATCCTGATAAAGGGGTATTTGCCATTAAACCGTCCGGCGTAGCCTATGATGAATTGAAGCCGGAATTGATGGTGCTGGTCGATTTAGACGGCGCTGTTGTTGAGGGCAGGCTCAAGCCCTCATCTGATACAAAAACGCATCAGGTTTTATATCGGGAATTTGGCATACGCGGCATTACTCATACCCATTCGCCTCATGCGGTAGCTTGGGCACAGGCTAATAAGCCGATTCCGGTTTTTGGCACTACCCACGCCGATCACTGCGCAAGGGAAATTCCCTGTACAGAATATATAAGCCCCGAAGCGGTTAAAAACAACTACGAACTTGAAACGGGGAATCTTATTGTAGATACTTTCAGAAAGGGCAATTTAGACCCTGCCCAAATAACTATGGTTTTGGCAGCCGGACACGGCCCCTTCACCTGGGGCGCAAGCGCCGCCCAATCGGTTTATCACAGTGTTATTTTGGAAGAAATCTGCAAAATGGCGCTGTTTACCGTAATGATTGACCCAAGAGTAAAACCACTGCCTGAGCATATCATCAGAAAACACTGGGAACGCAAACATGGACCGGGCGCGTATTATGGTCAGAAGCAGCCGCTCTAAAATACTGCGTATTTTGCAGTTTTTTATAGGAAGTTGTTCAAAAATTGAAGTTTCTGAACAACTCTAGGGAACTTCTGAACTGAAGTTTTTAGAGATTCCCTCTAATAATTCCGTCATAATCACCCCGCGGCACGGCGGAGCCTGTCGTTGACTGCTGCGCCGATCCCTTTTTCCGGCAGGGCTTCCGCATGGATGCGGCGGACGCCTTTTCCGTCCAGCAGGCGGAGGTACTCAAAGAGGCGCGCCGCCGCTTCAACGGCATCGCCCGATTCGCTCAGGGTGATAATTCGATCTGTGTCCGGTGCGCCGGTTCGGGCAGCCCATGTTTTACGGGATGTGCCGGAAAAAAAGAGGTATCCGTCTTCAGGGCAGCAGGGAAGGGCTTGCATAACATCGCTCCCGTAAAAAAAGAGGGGGCGCTCCGGCGCATAGTGACTTTTTAACATACCCGGCGACGCTGCCGGTTCGCCTTCTTCCATAGTCGCTGCTTTATTCCCGCTAATAATTATCCCTGTTCTTTGCGTGGTGTCTTGTGGGACATTCAGGTTAGCGCTTATACCGTTCCCCTCCGGCAGTGGTCCGGCAAGCTCTTCAATTTGTTCCCGGCTTATGCCGCCTGGCCTGAGTATTTTTAGGCCGCCCTGTATGCTCAGTACCGTGGATTCCACGCCCACGGAACAGGGGCCGCCGTCTATGATGCAGTCCGCCGCGTCTCCCAGTTCCGCCACCGCGTGTTCCGCCCTGGTAGGGCTTATGCGCCCGAAACGGTTTGCGCTGGGAGCGGCAACAGCCCCGCCGGACAACTCAATCAGTTTCTGAGCGGCGGATTGCGAGGGAAAACGAATCGCCGCCGTTGGCAGGGCGGCGGTTGCCAAATCGGGAACTTCAGGACGTTTGGGAAGAACAAAGGTAAGCGGGCCGGGCCAAAACTTTTTTGCCAGCTTTTCCAGCAGGAGCCGTTCAGGGGAGCCGAGCGCGTCAAGATCGGCAATCCGTTCCAAAGCGGAAAAACCGGCAATGTGAATGATAAGCGGGTCAAAACGAGGACGGCCCTTAACATCGAACACCCTCGCCAGCGCGTGAGTGTTAAAAGCGTCCGCGCCAAGGCCGTACACCGTCTCTGTGGGAAAAATCGCAAGCCCTCCCGCTTTGATAATCGCCGCAGCCCGGCCCAAATCGGCGGCGGAAGTTCCCAGCCTTATCATAAGGTATTATACACAAATTCAAATACAATTCACTGCCGTCTGGGGCGTGCGGCCTTCCAGAACTTCCCGCGCGTTGAGGGCTGTGCGTGTCTTGAGTTCCGATGCCGATTCAACGCTGTAGTAGGCGCTGTGATCGGTCAAGATAACATTGGGCAGGGTAAGAAAAGGATGATTAGGCGGCAGGGGTTCTTTTTCAAACACGTCCAGCCCCGCCCAGGCAATTTTGCCCATTGCAATGGCCTCCGCCAGGGCGGCCTCGTCTATAACCGCTCCCCGTGAAGTGTTGATAAGGATAACGCCCTCTTTCATTTTGGCGATTGTTTCTGAATTCACAAAATGACGGGTGCTTTCATTCAAGGGAACATGGAGGGAGATAAAATCGGATTCACCGATTAACTTTTCAAAGGGGACGATTTCTCCGGTAAAATGCGGCGCGCCGTTACGGGCGGCGGCCAGCTTTGCATCTCCGCGCGGGTCGGTAATAAGGATGCGGCTAAAGGCAAAGCCCTGGACTTTTTCCCAAAATGCCCTGCCGGAAGCGCCGAAACCGGCAATCCCCAGAACCCGCCCTGACATTCGTTTAATAGGCCGGTTTATGTTCCATCCGCCGCTTTTTACCATGCGGTCCTTTTCCGGAATCGCCCTGACGCAGGAAAGGAGGAGGCCAAGGGCGTGTTCGGCCACCTCTTCGGTACAGTATGCGGGAACATTGGTAACCCAGATTCCCGCTTTGGAGGCCGCTTCCAGGTCTACATTGTCGTAGCCCGTGCCGTAACGGGAAATAACCCGGCATTTATCCAGGGTCCTGATAACGGAAGCCGGCATGGGGGCCTGGTTCAGCAGTATCCCGTCCGCTCCGGCGCAGGCGCGGATAAGGTCTTCTTCCCTATGGCAGTCCGCCACAACAAGTTCCGCGTCTTCAAAAACCTGTTTTTCTTCATCGGTCCAGCCAAATCTGTCGTCGGTAATTACTATTTTCATTCAAGCCTTCCTGTTACCATAAGCTATGTATCCCGCCATAAAGTTCCTTCTTTTCGATTTGGACTGCACCCTTTATTCCGCCAGCTACGGCCTGGAGCGTAACGTGAGCAGCCGGATTAACGATTACCTTACCGTCTACCTTGGCCATCCCAGGGAAGAAGCCTGGGCACTCCGTAAAGACGGCGTACAAAAAGGCGGCTACGGCACTACCCTGGAATGGCTCCGGGCGGAGCGGGGCATGAACGATGCGGAAACGGAACGGTACTTTGCCGCAATTCACCCGGAAAATGAAGCGGATGCCCTTCCCGCCGATCCTCAGCTTCGTTCTTTTCTGCTTTCCCTTTCCCTTCCCCTGGGGGTTTTGACCAACTCGCCCCTGGAACACGCCCAAAGAATACTCGGCAAACTGGGGGTGCTTGACCTCTTCCCTGTTATTTTCGACATACGGCGGAACGGACTGGAGGGCAAACCACGTGAAAAAGTGTACCGCCGGGTACTGGCGGAACTGGGGGTGGAAGCCCCGTCCTGTCTCTTCCTGGACGATGCGTCTGTTTATATAGAAGGTTACCGGGCGATAGGCGGAACGGGGGTATATTTTGACGAGGACAACCACCGCCCGGATTTTCCCGGATTTAGGATACAAAAACTGGAGGAATTACTTACCCTGACATGGCCGGATAATTCGCCGCTTTTAGGGAAAAAGAATTGCTAAAGGAAAAGCCGAAGCCGCCGATAATAAAGATGTCGGAGTTATAGTTCCCCTCCCAAATCACTATATTTCCGGCACGCCTCAAGGGCGAGGCCTATAGCATTTGCTATAGGCCTTTTTATTTACTGTGGCCTTCGCCGTGTTACATTTCTTCAACAACACCCTCAATGTTTCGGGTGCATTACCGGGCGGGCCTAAAGCATTTGCTATAGGCCTTTTATTTTTCTGAGGCCTTCGCCGTGTTACATTTCTTCAACAACACCCTCAATGTTTCGGGTGCATTACCGGGCGGGCCGGGTCTTGACCAAAATGCCGAATTTCTCCACCCTGTAGGTATGTCCGAAGTAAACGCAGCAGAGAAGCTGGCCCTTATCCGTCATTCGGTAAGCCATATCATGGCCCAGGCGGTAACCAGTCTTTTTCCCGGAACCAGGGTAGCCATCGGCCCTTCCATAGAAAACGGTTTTTATTACGATTTTGATCTGCCCCAGGCAATTACAAATGAAGACCTTTCCGCCGTTGAAGAAGAAATGAAGAAGCTCATTGACTCCAAACAGGATTTTGTCCGGGTGGAGCTTTCCAGGGAAGAGGCCCTTAAACGTTTTGCCGGTGAACCTTTCAAAACCGAACTTATCAACGAACTGCCGGAAGGGGAAATCATTTCTGTTTATGAAAACCGGACAACGGGCGGCGAAGCCGGAGGGAACTGCCTCTGGGCGGACCTGTGCCGGGGGCCCCATGTAAATAATACCAGGGAAATCCACTCCGGGGCGTTTAAGCTGCAAAACATTGCCGGCGCTTACTGGCGGGGGGATGAAAAGCGTCCCATGCTTACCCGTATTTACGGAACCGCCTGGGAAAACCCCAAAGACTTAAAAGCGTATCTGGCCTTTCTGGAAGAAGTGGAGAAGCGCGATCACCGCCGCCTTGGCAGGGAACTTGATCTTTTTTCCACCCATGAAGAAGCCGGAGCGGGGCTTATCTACTGGCATCCCAACGGGGGCCGCATGAGGGTCGCTGTGGAAGATTTTTGGCGCACCGAACATTACCGCAACGGCTACGAAATTCTCTACACGCCCCACATAGGAAAAAGCTGGCTTTGGGAAACATCGGGGCACCTGGGTTTTTACCGTGCCAATATGTACAGCCCCATGGAAATTGACAATCAGGACTATATCATCAAGCCCATGAACTGCCCCTTTCATATTATGATCTACAAAAACAAACAGCGCAGTTACCGGGACCTGCCCCTGCGCTGGGCGGAGCTGGGGACTGTGTACCGCTATGAGCGTAGCGGCGTTCTTCACGGCCTGCTCCGGGTGCGGGGCTTTACCCAGGACGATGCCCACATTTTCTGTACCCCCGAACAAATGGAAAGTGAAATTAGGGAAGTGCTGCGGTTCAGCCTGTGGATTTGGAAAGTCTTTGGCTTTAAGGACATCAAGGCGTATCTGGCCACCAAGCCCGCCGAGTCTGTGGGCGAGCAAAGCCGCTGGGACGCCGCCCTGGAAAGCCTCCGCAAGGCGGTGGACGCGGAAGGGCTTGCCTACGAAATGGACGAAGGCGGCGGCGCTTTTTACGGCCCTAAAATCGACCTTAAAATAAAAGACGCTCTGGGCCGGGAATGGCAGATGACAACCATTCAGTTCGATTTTAACGAGCCTGAGCGTTTCGACATGACCTTTGTTGATACCGACGGCCAGCACAAGCGGCCCTACATGATTCACCGGGCGCTCTTGGGTTCTTTGGAACGGTTTTTCGGAGTGCTTATCGAACACTTTGGTGGCGCTTTCCCCGCATGGATAGCGCCGGAACAGGCGGCGGTTATCCCCGTATCAGAAAACTTTAACGATTACGCAAAGAAAGTTATGGCGGAGCTAAAGGCAAAAGACCTGCGGGTAAGCGCGGAACTGGACGACAGCCGCCTTAACGCAAAAATCAGGGAATGTCAGAACCGCAAAATACCGTATATGCTTGTAGCAGGCCAGCGGGAAGCCGATGAAGGAACCGTATCGATCCGCCTGCGGGACGGGCGGCAGTTAGCCCCGATGAAGGCCGCGGACTTTGCCGCCTATCTGGAGGAAAAGGTTAAAACCCGAAGCCTGGAGCTGTAAAAAAGCAAATGAGCTATTTCCAAAACCCAGGTTAGTTTTGGAAAAGCCTCAAATAGCAACTCAATTTCAGAACCCCGCGTTACACCCTTTCGTAAACAATTAAAATAAAATAGAATAAAACCATGAAAAGCGAACAAACAAATCCATTTATCGAAAAATACTCAAAACTTGCCCTTGAACAGGGAATGATAGACAACGAGCTTTACAGTAAATATGAGGTAAAACGGGGCTTAAGGGACATTAGCGGAAAGGGAGTACTTGTAGGCCTGACTGAAATTTCGGAGATTGTTTCCTATGTAATTGAAGACGGCGATCTTGTCCCCTGCGAAGGCAAGCTCTACTACCGGGGCGTAAACATAGAAGACATCGTAAAGGGATTCCTGGACGAAGACCGTTTTGGGTTTGAAGAAGTGTGTTTTCTTTTATTGTTCGGGCATTTGCCCAATAGCGCCGAACTAAACGAGTGGAATGTCCTGCTGGCGGAAAATACCGCATTGCCGGAACATTTTGTGCGCGATACGATTATGAACACCCCTTCAAGGGATATGATGAATTCACTGGCAAAAAGCGTTTTAACGCTCTATGCCTATGATGATAACCCCGACGACATTTCTATAGAAAATGTTATAAGACAATCTGTCCGCCTAATTGCGCAATTTCCCCTGCTTGCCGTTTATGGTTACCAGTCATTCGCCCATTATCATGATAACAAAAGCCTTGTTATCCATACGCCGCAAAAGGGGCTTTCTATCGCGGAAAATATACTGTATATGCTCCGCTCCGATTCAAAATATACAAAGCTTGAAGCTCAAATCCTGGACATTGCCCTTGCCCTTCATGCGGAACACGGCGGCGGCAATAATTCAACTTTTACGAACCACGTTGTAACATCTTCGCACACCGATACGTATTCGGCGGTTGTTGCCTCTCTTGGTTCACTTAAAGGGCCAAGGCATGGCGGGGCAAATATTAAGGTTGTACAAATGTTTAGCGACATGAAGAAAAAAATTTCCAATTGGAACGATGACGGCGAAATAACCGCATATCTGGAAAAACTGCTTGACAAGAAAGAGTTTGACCACTCCGGGCTTATTTACGGAATGGGCCATGCTGTTTACTCGCTGTCCGACCCAAGGGCGCTTATTTTCCGCCGGTTTGTCCGGCATCTTGCGGCGGAAAAAGGCCGTAACGATGAATATATGCTTTACTCAAAGGTCGAAGCCCTGGCTCCGCAGGTTATCGGAAACAAGCGGAAAATATACAAGGGTGTCAGCGCCAATGTTGATTTTTATTCCGGCTTTGTTTACAACATGATGGATTTGCCGGAAGAGCTTTTTACGCCGCTCTTTGCCATTGCCCGTATAGCCGGCTGGAGCGCTCACCGTATAGAAGAACTCGTTAATGCCGGAAAAATTATCCGCCCTGCGTACAAATCTGTTACAAAGGTGCAGCCTTACATTCCCGTTAAGGATCGCGATTAGCGGTATTTAACGTTGTGTTTCCAGGCGGCTTGCCGGCTGCTGCTGCCACGCCCGGCTGTTTCACTCTCCGATAATTTTTACCAATACCCGTTTACGCCGTTGACCGTCAAATTCTCCGTAAAAAATCTGCTCCCAGGGCCCAAGGTGCAGCTGCCCTTTGGTAATTGCCACTACCGCCTCCCGGCCCATCATTTGCCGCTTTAAATGCGCGTCCGCGTTAATTTCGCTGCTGTTATGGCGGTATGAAGAAACCGGCTCATGGGGGGCAAGCTTTTCCAGCCATACGTCAAAGTCATGATGCAGGCCTGATTCATCATCGTTGATAAAAACGCTGGCTGTAATGTGCATGGCGTTTACCAGGCATAACCCTTCTTGAATCCCCGATTCAGAAAGGATTTTTTCAACCTCCCCGGTAATATTAATAAATTCCCGTGGTTTCTTGGTGTTAAACCATAGCTCTTGTGTTGCTGTTTTCATTGAATAAATATACCAGGAATCTCTAAAAACTTCAGTTTTTAGAGATTCCCTACCATAAAAAGCGGGTAAAACACCATGTGTGGCGGTTATTGACAGGCTTAGGAGAGAAAGCTCTATTTTTGCAAATTTTGCGTTCCCTGGAGTGTACTACAAGATTTCTGTAGAACACTCCAGGGCGGTTTCAAAGAGCCGGAAACGGTTAAAATTCATTAGAGTTGTTCAGAAACTGAAGTTTCTGAACAACTTCCTATAAAAACTGCAAAATACGCAGTATTTTGCTTAACTTGTTCAAGAACCAACCGGGTTCTTGAACAAGTCTATTGTTTTGGGCTGAATCTAGGCAAAATTCGTGCCTAATACCCTGTCGTTACACCTGGCGAGTTATTTGTCATTCACTCTGCCCTGTACTCCAGTCTTTTGTGGCGCTGCCGTTTGTAAAGTTAACAGCGTAAAAAAAGACTGTGTTAATAGCAGGGTCCTCGTAACTCGAAGTTATTATATATGTCTCCGCATCACGTATTTGAATCCAAATTTCTCCGTACATGAAACTGCCGGAAGGTCTTGTTGGTTCAGTGTCAAGATTACACCACAAGGGCATGCTTACACTCCCATTGGAAATGACGGGCAGCGTATAGGTTTCCTCTGGCATATTTAAAGTTTGAACACCCACCATATAACCAGTGCCCTCCATGTCCCAATATCCTTGGAGAAACGCATACTTCCCGTTATATTGCGATGGAATACCGGTCAGGGTAAATGTTCCGTTGCTGCTGCCATTTGTCGCGCCATTATCATTTCCATTGCCAGAGCCATTATCACAACCAACAATCGTCATTCCAAATACCAGTACTATTGCCAGTATTCCTAGCCAAACCGTTTTTTTTACCATAGTTTTTTCCTCCTTACTTTGGTAACAAAGTTTTATGTGTATAAATTCATAAAACCATTATTTTGGATTATTTTTTTACCAAAATTTCAGATTTTATGGCACATAACATAAGGGAATCTCTAAAAACTTCGGTTTCTAGAGATTTACCGCTTAAAAACGCACGTTTCGCAGCCCAAAGGGCGAGAAACTGCAAAGGAACCTCTGAAAACAACCGGTTTTTAGAGGTTCCCATAATGTGGCTGTTGCTTTTTTCCGTCAAAATCGGTTAAATCCGCCTTATCGAGACGGATTTTTGGGAAAAAAGCATAAATTCCCTCCCATTCCCATGCAGGCTGTTTTTTTCCAAAATTCACTGTTTTAGGGCGAATTTTTAAGAAAATAATCACTTATAGTTACTTTTTTTCTTAAGATATTAGTTATTTGCAGTTTTGTCAACATATTAGTTAATGTTTTTTATGACTGAAAGCGATTTAAGAGCCCTTTTAGGCGAAAACCTCAAACGATACCGGCTTGCCAAAGGGCTTTCACAGGCAAAATTAGCGGAAATTCTGGATATTACGCCCAATTTTATCAGTGAGATTGAAACAGGAAAACGATGGGTATCCTCCGATACCTTGGTAAATCTGGCAGAATCGCTTGGAATAGAAGAATATGAACTGATAAAGCCTCCTGAAGCCCCCAACATGGAAATTGCGTCATTTATTCAAAATTATACTCAAAAAGCGTCTGAAACAGTTGCCGCCGCCGCTTCTGCAGCCGCTTCCGAGGCCGTTGCCCGTTCTCTGGATTATCTCCGCAAACAGTACACTATTTAGCTCCCTAATCCGTTGTCCCAATATTGATCAACGAATAACACGAATTTTCATTAAAAAAACGTTTATTCGAGCCATTCGCCTGTCTGCCTGTCTGCCTGTCTGCTACAGGCAGGCTACAGGCAGGCTACAGGCAGGGCTACAGGCAGGCTACAGGCAGGCTACAGGCAGGCTACAGGCAGGTAGCAGGCAGGTTGATCCCCCTAATAAAACATTCGTATACATTCGTGTCATTCGTTGACAAAAAAGCAGAAAAATTCTTCGTGAGAATCTTTTCGGGAACGATCTTGGAATAGAAAAGGTAAAATGGTATTGTTTATTTATGTGCTGGTATTGCGGAAAGCCCATAACCGAAGCTGAACCCTTGGGGCGCAGTATGCGCTGTTCGTGCGGCAAGGACATCCGCGTTTGCCGCCACTGCCGCTTTTACCTTCCCGGTTCCCGCGGGGACTGCTCGGAGCCAAATGCGGAAAAGCCCGCAGACAAAGAGCGGGGTAATTTCTGCGACTGGTTTTCCCTGGACCAGAAATTCCGCGTACAAAGCGCGGGGCAGATAAAAGAACAGAACAGCGCCGCTCATGCACGCTCCGCATTTGATGATCTTTTCAAGTAGTG
>JAITCP010000113.1 GCA_031283025.1 Spirochaetaceae bacterium
GGAAACGCATCTCCGGATAAAACCATAGAAAAGGTGGAAATTAAGGGAACCGATGCGATTACCGGCCTTCCACGGCGGCTGGAAATAGACTCAGTGGAAGTCCGTGAAGCCTTAAAAGATCCAATCACCCAGATCATAGATGAGATCAAAGCCACCCTGGGGCAGACCCCGCCCGAGCTTGCGGCGGACATTGTAGAACGGGGCATCGTAATGACCGGCGGCGGTTCCCTTCTAAAAGGGCTGCCTAAACTTATTTCCAAGGAAACAGGCGTTCCGGTCATTCTTGCGGAACAGCCTTTGGATTGTGTTGCTCTGGGGGCCGGCAAGTATTTTGAATTTGCCAAGGGCTTTGACAGCACCCGGAGTATTTACGACAGCCTTAACGGCTGATAATCATTACGTATGACGAGGGAAAATCCCGGGAAAAAACGGCGTTTCAACGCGGCTCTGTTTATTGTTTTATGCTTTATTTCCCTTTTATTGCTGTTTTTTTCATCCCGCAGCGTTGTAATGGATGCCAAGGATATGGGGCTTTCCATGTATTCCGGGCTGCGTTACAGCGTACACAAACTGCGGGCGTTTATTTTCGGTACGGTGCTTTCAATACAGGAATTGGCGGCGCTTAAAGAACAGTATGAGGAATTGGCCGAACGGCTGAACCGCTACGAACAACTGGAACGCTCCGCCGCGGATATACGGCAGGAAAACAACCGGCTGCGGGAACAGTTGGGCTTTTCACAAACACTTGTCTACCGCCACATTGCAGCGGAAATTATCGGCAGGGACCCGGAAAATTTGTTTTCCGCGCTGGTGGTTAACCGGGGCAAAAATGACGGCGTAGCAAACAATATGCCGGTCATTGCCTACCAGGATGGAGTGGAAATACTGATAGGCAAAGTGGTACGAACAGCCCGGATTGAAAGCCTTATGATGCCCTTGTATGATTCCAGCTCATACATTTCCGCAAGGCTGGCCGAGTCCAGAATAGAGGGAATTGTAGAAGGCCAGGGCAGTCCCGATTCCCCGCTCCTGCTGCGGTTTGTCAGACGGCGTGCGCGGGGTGAAATAAACATAGGGGAACCGGTGATAACCAGCGGGCTGGGGGGAGTGTATCCGCCGGGCATTATTCTGGGCAGGGTAAGCCGGGTTCTGTATCAGGACACCGATATGTCCATTGAAATAGAACTGGAAAGCAGCGCGGATTTTTCCCGGCTGGAATACGTATTTATAATCGATCCAAAATCACAAGATGAGGATTCCAAAAGGGAACAATTCCTCTCTTCAGAGGAGCCTTTGTGACGGTAAAGTACGTTATCTGGCCGGTTTTTTTTGCCACTATAGCGGCTCTTTTGCAGTCAGTGCTGCTGTACCGGATAAAGATTTACGGCGCCGTGCCGGATATTTCCCTGGGGGTGGTAGTATTCAGCGCCTATGTAAACGGAACCATGAACGGACAGTTAACTGGTTTTTTTTCCGGCCTTTTTTATGATTTTTTATCCGCTTCTCCCATGGGGCTTAATATATTTATCAGGACTGTCATCGGCGCTTTTTTTGGAGGGGGCCGCAGAACGTTCTATCTGGATAAGGCGGTGCTGCCCATGGTACTGTGCGCGTCCGCCACGGCAATGAAGGCCGGTATGCTCTTTGTCCTTCATTTGTTTTTTTCAGATACCATTCCCGTCTATTCCCTTACCGGGCCGGTCTTTTGGGTTGAACTGCTTCTTAATACCATAACGGCGCCTTTCCTTTTTGGCTTTCTTAAGAAATTCAGGCCGTTGCTTATGGCGCCGGAGGAAGATTAATGTCATCTCTATTTAGCCGTTCTTTATATAACGATGAACGCTCGGCAGGAAGGATACGGGTTCTTCAGGGGCTTTTTGTTATTCTGTTTGTACTGTATGGTTTCCGCCTTTTTACCATGCAGATAATAAGGGGGGAACAGTACCGCCAGATGTCGGTAGACATAGCCAAAAGATCAACCTTGCTTCCCGCCCAAAGAGGGGAAATTTATGACCGCACGTTTACTGACCCTATCGTAGTAAACGATAATACTTTTGCGGTAACGCTTATCCCTGCGGAAGTTCCCAACGAAACCATGGAAGATCTTATTACCCATGTGGCGGAACTGCTCAACGTGCCCCGGCGTGAAATAGACGAAAAAATTCCCACCCAATACTACCGGCTTTATCAGTCGCTGGAAATTGCTTCCAATGTGTCTTTTGAAAAGGTTGCGGTACTGGCTGAAAATCTTGACTCCCTGCCCGGTTTAAGCTGGTGGAGGAAACCGGTGCGGAATTACGGTGAAACCGGCAGCCTTTCCCATATTTTGGGCTATGTAGGCAATATTACGCGGGATGAACTGACGCAGATGTACAACCAGGGTTACCAGCAGGATGACGTGATCGGCAAGATGGGGATAGAACGGGAATATGACGGTATTTTACGGGGCAAGGACGGACTGGAAACAAGGACGGTGGACGTGCGGGGCAGGCACGTCTCACGGGATTTTTACCGTGAATCGCCCATTATGGGAAAAAATCTGGTTCTTACTATAGACAGATCCATCCAGCTTTTGGCGGAAAAGGCGCTGGGAAAAAGGATAGGAGCCGCAGTGGTAATGAAACCAAACGGGGAAATTCTGGCAATGGTGTCATACCCCTGGTATGACTCAAATCTTTTTAACCGGAGTACCATGTCATCGGAATACTCCGCCCTGATAAACGATCCTAACAAGCCTTTTTTGAACCGGGCTATTCAATCCAGTTATCCTCCGGCATCCACATTCAAAATACTCATGTCTACCGCCATCTTGTCAGATAACCTGATCAATCCTGAATTCCGGATCAACTGTACCGGCGGCATTGACTACGGCCAGCGTATATGGCATTGCTGGGCCACCTGGGGCCATGGCTGGGTAAATCTGCAGCAGGGGCTGGCGGTTTCCTGCGACATTTATTTCTGGATTACAGGCAGGGACAATGTAGGGGTTGACCGGATTAATCGTTATGCAAAGGCCTATGGGTATGGCGTACTAACCGGCATTGATCTTCCCGGAGAAATTGAAGGGTTTATTCCCAATCAACAGTGGAAGGAAAGGCGTTTCCATGAGCGGTGGCTGGCGGGGGACACAATGAATATGTCCATAGGGCAGGGCTTTACCCTGGTTACTCCCCTGCAATTAACCAACCTGGTGGCGACTGTGATCAATGACGGCATCGGCTACAAACCCCATATACTCAAGGAAGTACGGGATCCGGTATCCGGGGTTGTGGAGCAAACCATAGAACCGGAAATTATTCACAATATGCAGGATGAAGTGCCTGTCAAAGTTTTTGAAACGGTACGGAACAATATGAGAACTGTCGTAACCCAGGGGTCTGCAAGGGTAGACGATATCCGGGTGGTTGATCTGGCCGGAAAAACCGGAACCGCTGAAGTGGGGCTGCCTGACCGCTGGCATTGCTGGTTTACCGCCTACGGCCCCTACAGTGCGGCTAACCACGATAACCAGGTAATTGTTACCGTCTTGGTTGAAGCGGCAAATCCCTGGGATTGGTGGTCTCCCTATGCGACGGCAATTATCTTCCAGGGAATTTTTGCCCACCAGACCTATGAAGAAGCCGTTGCGGCCCTTGGGTGGCAGTACCTTGCGCCGGTACAGGGGCGCCGCGAATGAAAATACGTGATTATCTGGAAGCCGACTATCCCCTGTTTTTTGCAGCCCTTCTCTTAACAATAATAGGCATCCTTTTTATTTATTCCTCCGGGATGACTTCTTCAGGCACGCAGGTTTCCAACGAATACACCAAGCAGATAATCTGGGCTGTTGCGGGCTTGCTTATCGCCCTGCTCATCTCTCTTTTGAATTATAAGCGGGTTTATGATTTTACCCCCTACCTTTACGGAGGGATTATACTGCTCCTTCTTTATACCTGCGCCGCGGGACGCTTTTTCCCCGGCAGCAGATCAACAATAGGCATGGGAAGATGGATAAGCATAGGGGCGGTGAGCATTCAGCCTTCGGAATTTGGTAAGATAATAACCATACTTTTTTTGGCCCGTTACCTTGATTCTACCAAACACAGCCGGAATGGAATAACCCGTTTTACCCTGTCCTGCGTAATTGTGCTGGTTCCCATGTTTATCGTTCTGATCCAGCCGGATCTTGGTACAGCCCTTGTTTTTATTCCCATACTGCTGGTTATGGCTTTTATTGGCGGTATAGCCCTGCGTTATGTGTTTTTCCTTGCAGGTTGTACGATTGTTACCGGCTTGTTCACCTTTCTGCCCTTATGGCAAGAAATAATTCTCCGTGGGGAATATCCGGCCCTCATGATCCTTCTTAACATCCGCTTTATTCTTGTTTCCGTACTGGTACTTGCCCTGATTGCAGGGGTTTCTTATTTTGGCTATAAACGTTTTGGTAAACGGTATTTTTACTGGATATGTTATTTTGCGTTGATCTTTACGGCTTCCTTGTTAACTTCGTTTTTTTCCCACAAGGTGCTTAAAGAATACCAAATGATGCGCCTTATTGTGTTTCTTGATCCCGGCGTGGATCCCCGCGGTTCGGGCTGGCACATTATTCAATCCATGACCGCCATTGGTTCCGGCGGCTTTACGGGCAAGGGTTTTCTGCAGGGGACGCAGAGCCACTACCGTTTCCTTCCTACCCAAAGTACGGATTTTATTTATTCCATTTTTACGGAAGAGTGGGGCTTTGTGGGGGGGCTTGTGGTAATAGCCCTGTTTCTTCTTATCTGTTTCAGGCTTATCAGGCTAATGAAGATCACGTCAGACACCTTTGGCGCTTACATTGCAGCGGGCCTTGCCGCAATGTACGGTTTCCATTTTCTTGTTAATACCGGTATGGCCATGGGGATAATGCCCATCACGGGGATTCCCCTGCTCTTTATGTCTTACGGCGGCTCTGCCCTTTTTACCGCAATGGCGGGGATTGGTCTTGCCATGAGCATCCATATCAGAAGGTTTGACCGGTAGTTCAGGTTCCGGTAAAGTTATCTTGTATGATTCACCGCATTGATCCTCTGACACGTCTTGGCTCCCGGCTTTTGGAAGTGGAAAAACCCGCCAGATATACAGGCGGAGAATACGGAATTTACGCAAAAGAAGGAACGCTGCGGACGGTTATTGTTTTTCCCGATCTTTATGAACTTGGAATGTCCAATCAGGCGCTCCGTATTATTTACAACGGACTTAACCGCATGGACGGAATTTCCTGCGACAGGGCCTTTGCCCCGGCGCCGGATTTTGAAAAGCTTTTGAAGGAAGAAGGGCTGCCCCTGTACGGCCTGGATACGGGCATAGCCCTTGGCGATGCAGACCTGCTGCTTTTTACTCTGGGCTACGAACTGGGCATTACGGGGCTTCTTTCCGTACTGGACAGCTCCCGCATAGCGCTCCGTTCTTCGCAGCGGGGTAAAGGAGACCCCATCGTGATCATGGGGGGCCCCTGCGTTTCCAATCCCTTGCCGTACAGCCCCTTTATTGACGCTTTCTGGATAGGAGAGGCAGAAGCGGGCTTTTTTGATCTTGCCGGGAAATTACTGGAGCAAAAGAAAGCCGGCGCTTCCCGGAAAGATTTATTTGAAAGCATTGCCGGCCATCCCCATATTTGGACGCGGGGAAAAACCGGGGTAAGGCGTGCTGTGGAAGCGGGTTTTGGCAAGGAAAGGCGGGAAGCGGCTGTTTTTCCCGTGCCGAATATAAAAACCGTTCAACACCACGGAGCGGTGGAAATAATGCGGGGCTGCCCCAACGGCTGCCGTTTTTGCTATGCCGGTATGTGGTACCGGCCCATGCGTCAAAAAAGGGCAGACCTTATTATGGAAGAAGCGGAAGCCTTTATTATGAAAGGCGGCTGGCGGGAAATAAGCCTTTCTTCCCTTTCCAGCGGCGATTACTGCAACATTACAGGATTAACCGCCGCTCTTAACAGCCGTTACGGCAAACGGCACATTTCCTTCCAGCTTCCGTCATTGCGGGTGTCCGGTTTTTCACTGCCGCTCCTGGCGTCAATTTCTGAAGTCCGTAAGGGCGGCCTTACCTTTGCCGTAGAAACTCCCGCCGCCGCGGATCAGCTTGCCATTAACAAAGAAGCCGCTTTGGCAGAAGTTATTTCAATAATCAGAGAAGCAAAAAAACACGGCTGGCGGGGGGCAAAATTTTATTTTATGATCGGCTTGCCGTTGGCCAACCCTGAAACGCGTTTAACACCCTCCTGCATAATAGAAAAACACCTGCCGGAAGAACAGGAAATTGTAGATTTTATTCTTGAAGCGGGAAAAGCCGCAGCTTCACATTTTAACGTCAATGTGGGAACTTTTATACCCAAGCCCCATACTCCCTATCAGCGCTGTGCCCAGCTTGATGAAGAAGCGGCATGGGGAAAACTTGCGTATATTCGGGATAAACTTCCACGGGGGCATAAGGTGAGCGTCCACAATCCCTTTATAAGCCTTCTGGAAGGCGTAATTGCGCGGGGAACGGAAGATGCAGGGCTGCTTGCGGAAACGGCGTACAATCAGGGCTGCCGCCTTGACGCGTGGGCAGAGCATATTCAAACAGGAGTCTGGAGAAAGATACTCAGTGAAAATGCCGGCACGGTAAGGGAAAGCATAGCCGAACGTAACGCCGGGGAAACGCTGCCCTGGTCTGTGATCCAAAGCCGGGTAGGGGAGGTATACCTTGATGAAGAACGCCGCCGTTCAGGATTAGCCCAAACAACTACACCATGTTTACCAAACTGTACGCATCCTTGCGGGGTCTGCGGAAAAGATATGGGTATTGTCAGCAATTCGGCACAAGTTGTAGAACAGGCTGTTGAAAAGCAGGCTATAGAACAATCTGTTGACGGGCAAAATCAAATCCATGAGCAGACTGTCAATCCGGTCCGGCGCATGCCGGACAGCGAAACGTACCGCATCCTTTTTTCTTTTGTAAAAAAAGATACTGCCGTTTTTATTCCCCATTTGGGCGTTATAGAAATTTTCTCGGCGGCGGTTATCCGTTCAGGATTGCCCGCAGTTTATACTCAGGGGTTTAATCCGCTCCTCAAGACGGATTTTGCCGCTCCCGCGCCGGTCGGCCTTCATTGCAATGCGGAAATTGCCAGTATGGATATGGAAGAACCTGTAACGCCCGGCGAATTTGTTAGCCGCCTTAATGCGGTTTTACCTGCCGGTTTTACGGTAAGCATTGCTGAATTATTTGTTATACCCGCAGGAGAAAAAAAACATTCGGTATCGTCGGTACTGTGGGGTTTCCGCTACGGTGAAAACAAGGTGCCCGCAAAAGAAGAAAAAAAGTACCGGGAATCATGTGAAAAAGCGCTTTTTGATCTTGCCAGAGACGAAATCTTTGCCAAAAACCCTAAAACCGGAGGGCCTGTGGATTATTTTACCCTGTATAACGCGTATTATAAGGGCTTTTTATAACGGAACCATGGGAAAATAGTAGACAGAATCAACATTATGAATAGTATAAAACATGGGCCCTTTCCCCCAGGATATTTCAGAACCACCTGTCAATTTTGAATATACCGATATGACAAGGCCGTGAATAAACCGGCGAAAAAGTGGTATCAATGCCGACAGCAAGAACATACATGGAAACATAGGCTGTTTTATTGAGCTCATTAAAGTTAGTTACTGGTTTTTCAACATCACGGTTTCTCTCTGCATTTATATTATCACTTTCAAATAGATCGTCAGTCCAGAAGAATAAACGGTCATCTTTTTGAGGATAAGGATTAGCATTACTTGACCGGAACAAATAAAGTGAAGTTGATGGGTCATTGTTTACTGTCATAAAAGGGCCTTTAGATGAATCGGTAAAATCAAGGCTAACCAACTCACCCGGCTTTAGCCTTGCTCCCGGCTCAACTTCATTGATTTTGTCCTCAAGGGTCACATAAAGAGAAAAATAATTTAATCTGGTAAAAACAGAATAAATACCGCTGGGCGCATAATTTTCATTGTCAATATATGGTTCAATAGAATTGAAGTGTGAATTAAGAACGGGATTTATAGAATTCCGCAGAGTAGCGGTGTTAATGGTGCCTGTCAAATCTAAATCACTAAGATAAATACGATAGTAAATTGCATAATACCGGAAATACTCTTCAGTGCTGGTGTTTGTGTTTGGTAAAATGAACTGTGCCTTGTTTACGTCAGTATCAATAACTGTCTCTACAGCATCAAGATAAATATAGTTCTCAATGCCGCAGGAAAAACTTACGCACATCATAAGGCAAAAAGCCAGAAAGCGTCCGTACAAAAACGGCCTGCTTATGCCGTGCATTGCAGGTTGCGCCTATTCCAGTTCAAGGGCGATGATTCTGCTTTGAGCCAGCTTTGTCCAGCCTGAATCAGCGGAACTCTTTTCAATAAGGGTACGATACGCTTCCTTTGCCGCTTCCTTATCCTGCCGCTCTTCATGGATTCTGCCAATGTTAAACCGGGCTCTGGAAGCGCCGGCAAAAATACCCTTAAAAGCAAGGCTCTGACTGTAATAATCCAAAGCTTTCTCCGGTTTTCCCTGTTCTTCCGCCGCTACCGCCGCATTAAAAAGAGAAACCGGAGCCATGTAGGTTTTTGCCCCTTTCCTGGCGGAAAGCACCCATGCTTCTTCCGCCATCTCCCATTTGCCGCGGGCCGCATAAATGTCCGCCGCAATAGAGTAAGACTTGGCGGCTGCATAACCAAAGGTAGAGGGAGCAAAGGCAATTACTTCTTCCAGCAATGCGTCAAGTTCCGGCGTATCCGGGGCATCTTGAATTTCCCCCATATCCGCTTTCCTCTTTTCAAAACCTTCCATGGTAGTGATGGCTTTCCTCTGCATACTGTCCCGTATTGAAAAAAAGCCCGCCGAACCAACTACACCGGCGCATAACAGTCCTATAAAAACAAATAACGCAACCCTGTATTTTTGGATAAACAGGGTAATTTGTTCCCCTGAGCTTTTAACGCCGGTTTTCTCATTTTCCATAATTACTGCTCCTCTTATCACGCCTGAGCTTGTTTCAAAACCAACCAAGTTTTGGAACAAGCCCGCCTGTTTACTTTTTCAAATTCCGGAATTGCGTGAACAAGCTTACTAGCGTCAATTTTTTCCGAAACCCTTGAATTTTTTTCAATGGGGGAATTGGATGTACCCACGCTGCTTTTTGACGGCATGGAAATGCGATTCAGCCTGGCTCTATTCAGAAGCCGCCGGTTCCTCATCGGTCACCGGTTCCTCATCGGTCACCGATTTCTCATCGGCCGCCGACTCTTTATCGTCCGCCGATTCTTTATCAGCGACTGGTTCCTTAGCAACAGGTTCCTCGGTTTCCCCTGATGATCCGGTTTCACCGGATTTGGATTTGAGGAAATCCCCCAGCGTAAAGGTTGAATCGCCGCCTTCCCCTTCCGCCATATACCGGGAAATTTCATCCCGCTGCACCTTTTTCTGGTAATCCCTGATTGAAAAAGATGCCTTTTGCTTATCCGGCTGGAGTTCCAGTATTACCGCGGTAATTTTATCCCCCGCTTTATAGCGTTTTAGGGCGTCTTCCGGGCTTTCATCCCGGTTTTCCGGCAGGTTACTCTTGTGGATAAGCCCTTCAATACCGCCGGGTACTTTAACAAAGACACCAAAATCGGTAACGGAAGATACTTCCCCTTCTACCCGTGAACCGGGTTTGTAGGCTGCGGCAAAATTCTGCCAGGGGTCTTCAGAAAGCTGCTTAATTCCCAGTTTAATGTTACGGCTCCCACGGTCTATGGCGATTACCATAACTTCCACTTCCTGCCCCGCAGACAGCTCGCTGCCGGGATGTTTGATTTTCTTGGTCCAGGATATATCGTCGCCGTGGAGGAAGCCGTCAATCCCCTCTTCCAGTTCAATAAATGCTCCGGCATTGGTTATTTTAACCACTTTTCCCTTAAGCCGGGCGCCTACGGGATATTTTTCCTGAATGGTGTTCCACGGGTTGGCGCTTATCTGTTTGAGCCCCAGAGAAACACGGCCTGCCTGAAGATCATAGCCCAGGATCATACACTCAACTTCATCCCCCAAGGAAAGAAATTCGCCGGGGGATTGCACTTTTTTTACCCAGGAAAATTCCGAAATGTGAGCCAGGCCTTCAATCCCTTCCTCAAGTTCAATAAACGCCCCAAATTCGGTAAGTTTGGTTACCTTGCCTTTAACGATGTCGTTTACATGGTATTTGTCTTCAAAATGAACCCAAGGGTCATCGCTAAAGTGCTTTAGTGACAGGTTGATCCGCTTTTCTGCCGAATCAATTCGGATAACCTTAACGGTAATTTCCTGGCCTTTTTTGACATAATCCTTTGGGCGGACAACATGGCCCCAGCTCA
Organism: Spirochaetaceae bacterium; assembly: GCA_031283025.1. GTDB lineage: Bacteria > Spirochaetota > Spirochaetia > Treponematales > Breznakiellaceae > WRIV01. The sequence goes on from JAITCP010000113.1 coordinate 10,383, forward strand.
TGTCATTGATATGGAGAAGGCCGTCGAACCCGCCCAAGTCTACAAATGCCCCAAAAGAGGTAAAACTCTTTACGATACCGGTTATTTCCGAACCGATGGGGGTATTTTCAAAGAATTCCTGCTGTTTGCGGTTTACTTCTTCTTCCAGACACTTGCGGCGGTTGACTACTATGTTAACTTTGCCGTCTGAATAGATTCTTTCCACCAGCATTTTGGACTTTAAGCCGATTAGTTTTTCCGGCTTTTCCACTTTTTGGGTGTCAGACTGGCTTACGGGCAGAAAGGCGTGAACCTGTGCGCCCAAATTCACGTCAAATCCGCCTTTTACCTGCTTTTCTATGATTCCGTCTACCGGACTATGGTCCTGAAAAGCCTGGCGGAGGTTCTTCCAAAAGACCTTTACGTCGGCCTTTTGCTTGGAAACGATTACTTCACCGTGCTTGTTTTCCTTACTGACCAGTACCACGGAGACACCATCCCCTATTTGGGGGATTTCAGAAAATTCCGCTATGGGAATCTTCCCTTCTGATTTATACCCCACGTCAATAAAAACCTGATCTGGGGTAACCTGAATGACACGGCCGTCTATGAGCTGGCCTTCTTCAAGCTGTTCAAGCGATTTGAGATATTCTTCCTGTAATTGCGATTGAATGTCACCGGAATTAGTGTCCGTTTCCACTTCCATCTGAGCCATGATACGTCCTTCCCGCTATTTAATTTTCCCTATTACTGTCTCATAAACTTGATATAAGGTCAAGCCGGTTGTGTCAAGGTAAGCAACCCCCTCCCCTATTATCAGGCTGCCTTCAGTTTTATTTTTGTCAAGGGCATCCCGCCCGGCAATAGACGCCTCAATTTCCTCAAGGCTCAGCCGGGAAACTCCCTGTTCAAAGCGCCGCCTGGCCCGTTCTTTGATGGAAGCGTCAAGATAAAAACGGTACTCCGCATGGGGGAAAACAACGGTGGTCATGTCCCTCCCCTCCACCACCGCGTTAATGCCTCCGGCAATATTCCGGACATGGCCGTTTACCACATGGCGGACGGGGACTATCGCTGAAAGAGGGGAAACGAATGTATCCACTTCGTCGCTGTGGAGGAGATCTTCCGCCATCTCGTCCCCCAGGTAAAGGAGGCCGTTCCGGTACTCAAGGGGGGCTGTTTTGGCATATTCCAGAACCTTTTCCGCTTCCGCCGGAGTCATGCCGCCTTGATGGCCGCCTTGGAAAAGGCCACACTCCTTAAAAATGCCCTTTCTGATACAGCCCAGGGTAATTGCCCGGTACAGGTTTCCCGAATTGATGTAGGTAAAGGGTTTTCCGTCCGGGCCGGTCAGTTTTTCCGCTAACATCCTGGCAATGGTGCTTTTTCCGGTTCCCGCCGGGCCGTCGATTGCTATGATCACGTTTTTTCCTTTCTGTTGTCATGCCGTAAGGCGCGTGCGGTTTGACATTCAACCGATAATGCGGCAATTTCATCTGGCAACAGGGGGCGGGTTTGCCCTTCCGGCAAATCCCCCAGTTTCACCGTCCCAATGCGTATGCGGCACAGCAGCCGGGGGTGCAGGTGGTAGTGTGAAAAGACCCGCCGTATTTCCCGGTTTTTTCCTTCCATCAGAACGATGCGCAGGTTCTTCCGCCCCATCCGTTCAATACGCAGGGCCTTATACCGCTCCCCTTCAATAGTAACTCCCGCAAGAAATTCTTCCACTGCCATATCCGGTACGGGGGCGGTGGATTCCACCAGATATTCTTTTTCTATTTCCGAACCCGGATGGCTAAGCCGGAAGGAAAAATCCCCGTCGTTTGTAAAGAAAACAAGCCCTGATGAAAGATAATCCAGCCGGCCAACATTGTACAGCCTTTCGGCAATGGCCTTGGGCAGGAGTTCCAGCGCCAGGGGGCGTCCCTGGGGATCACGGGAGCTGCAAATAAAGCCCGGCGGCTTGTTCATGGCCAAGTAGTGGAATTTTTGTTCGGGATGAACCGGGACGCCGTCCATGCACACTATGTCGCCATTTTGTACTTTGGCTCCCATTCCGGCAACTGTTACGCCGTTAACCGTTACCCTGCCCGCCCTGATTAGGCCCTCCGATTCCCGCCGGGATGCAATCCCCGCATGGGCCAGAAACACCTGCAGCCTGAGGGATGTTTTTTCCCCGCAGTTATCCGCTTCCCCGGAAGGGGAATGGTTTTTTTCAGCTTCCCAGTTCAAAACGGGATGCCTCGTTTTCATTAAGTTTAGGAAGATCGGCAATGCTTTCCAGGCGGAAGAAACGGAGAAATTCCCTGGTTGTGCCGTATTGGGCGGGTTTGCCCGGTACGTCCTTTTTGCCCACTTCACGTATAAGGGATTTATCCAAAAGGAGCCGTATCATCGTATCCGCCTGGACTCCCCGGATTGCTTCGATTTCTCCGCGGGTAATGGGCTGGGAATACGCGACAATGGACAGAGTTTCCAACGCCGCTTTGGAAAAGCGGATTTCGTTCTTTTTGCCGTACCGTTCCTTTAAGGTGTCCCAGTATTCCTGTTTGGGGGACAGCATTACCCCGCCGCCTATGCGGGAAATTTCCACCCCGGAATCATCCCGGCGGTACTTTTCTTCCAGGACTTCTATTGCCTTCCCCACAGCGTCTTTTGAAAGGCCGGATATACGGGAAAGGATGTTGTAATCCATTGGGTCTGTTTCCAGGTAAAGCACCGCTTCCAAAAGCGCCGCTTCTATAAGCGCCGCTTCCTTCTCATTGTTTTCCGCCATCTTGCGTCTCCGTTTCTTTGTGCGTATCAGAGCCGGATTCCCGGCTGCGGATCAGTATATCTCCAAACATACGGTTTTGGTAAACAGTTACCATCCGCGCTTTTACCGCTTCCAGCAGGGCCAGAAAAGCGCAGATTATATCCATAAGGGAACCCCGCCTGCTTACCAAATCGGCAAAGCTGCATTCGCCTTTGGTTTCCAGGAGTTCTGCCAACAAGGTTAATTTTTCATTAATAGTAACTTCTTCATTCAGATCAATGACGCTTCTGCCGCCCTGAATGTCGCTCATAAGGGAAGAAAAGGTTTTTAATAAATCCCATACATCAAGTTTTTCCCATAGCTCTTCTTCCTTAAATGGCAGCGGATGTTGAAGCTTTTTGCGTTCAATGACCCATTCCGCTTCTTTGGTCCTTTCCTCCATCAGGGAGGTAAGTTTTTTCAAACGCTGGTATTCAATGAGTTTTTCTACCAATTCCTGACGGGGATCTTCAATTTCGTCCAGGTCGATTTCCACCGGCAAGAGCATACGGCTTTTAATATAAAGCAGCGCTGCCGCCATGGCATGGAACCCGGTCAGATCATCCAAATCCAGGGAAGTCATGTATGCAAGGTACCCAATATACTGCTGGGTAATCTGGGCTATGGGAATATCGTAGATGTTTATTTCATTCTTCTTTACCAGAAAGAGAAGCAGATCCAGCGGACCTTCAAATTCATTAATTTTGAAAGAGCGGCCTCCGGCTGCCCCTTCCGGTTCGTGTCCGGCATCCGGATATACGGCGGGAATTTCCATTGGGGAGTGAAGGATTCGAACCTACGAAGGCTGAGCCAACAGATTTACAGTCTGCCCCCTTTGACCGCTCGGGAAACTCCCCTTAAATATACCGCCGCTTTTTCGTCTGGCAGAGCCGCCTCCCGGAATCGAACCGGAGACCTCATGATTACAAGTCAAGTGCTCTACCAGCTGAGCTAAGGCGGCATATAAAATGATACTGGCGAAATAATATACTTTTGTCAAGCATTCGCCCAATCGGGGCGGAGTTTTTCCGCTCCCCGGAAAAAAACGTGCTTTACGGGCCTTTCCCTGTCCATATAGCAGTGGATCAATGCCCGGATAGTACAGGGAACGCTGCTGCTTACCGCCGCTTCCTGGAACACCATCATGGCCAGTTCTCCGGCCCGGCCTGACTGCCGGAGGGCCGTGGCGGGATTTACAGCGTCCAGATCGGGGGTAAGGGAGAAAAAGAGGGAAATCAGGTCTTTTTCCGCAAGCCCGTTTGATTCAAGGAGCTTATCGTACAGTTCAATAACCCCTTGCGTCATTTCCGCGCTGTCATTGGAACTGCAAACAGCTCCCCGCAGGGCGGTAACAAGAATTTTTCCCTCTTCATTCATTATTTGCTTTTCCTCATAAGCGGTTCCCCCCGGCGGCGTTAATGATAAACGACGCGCCAATAACCGCAACGGCCCCCAGGGCCATGATCAGTATATACCCCAGGGCAAAGGCAAGAAAAGCCGGTTTTTTTTTTTGCAGGGCGTAATACAGATCAAGGATAAACCCATAAACAGCGGAAATAATTAAAAGCATGGAAACAGCCAGGGAAAACCGGACAAGGACAAGCTGTGATTCATCCGAAACGTTCCGGTATGAGCGAGAAACGTAAAAAATGACCGTCAATACGGTAAGGAACAGCAAGGCCAGGACAGTCCAATTAATCAGTTTGCCCAAAAGAGGCCTTGAGTAAAGGCCCTTCCGGTAATGAGACAGGCCGTGTTTATCCGCTGTTGTTAATTTCCCTCTCATGCCGTATCATTGTAACAGAAGATACAGGAAGGTTCTATTGGAAAAACGCATGAAAAAGACGGTTTTTTCCCTTATTTTGCTCCTGGGTACGGCCATTGTGGTTTTTTTTCTTGGCTGGGCCCAATATGGCCTTTCTCCCGGTTCTGTCGGGGTACTCCGTTCAAAAACACACGGTGTCGATGGGGAGGCAATCCAGGAGGGGAAGCTCCGCTGGGTCTGGTATAAACTTATCCCCAATAACGCGGCTTTAAGCGTTTTTTTTCTGAACGACGTGGAGCTTCCTATTGACGTTTCCGGTATGCTCCCTTCCGGCGATGTTTTTACCTCTTTCGTAGGGCTAAAAAGCGATTTTACCTTTGCTTTTTCCGGTTCACTTACTTACAGGTTAAAGGCCGAATCATTGCCGGCATTGGTTGAGAAGGAAAACCTGTTGAATCAGGAAGACCTGGATAACTACCTTGCGCTTCTTAATGACAAGATCCAAACCCATGTTCAGGGCCTATTATGGGTTTATGGTGAAAATGACAAAATTATGAAGGAAGCCCAGGAAACCGGAACCATCCGGGCTTTGGAAGCGGAATTCCGTAACGCCTTTTCCCAGGCGGAACTCCGTGATTGCACCGTTAAAACCCTCCATTTTCCTGACCATATCCTGTACGATGAAATCCGCAAACTTTACCGGGATTACCTGGCGGCCCAACGCGGTGAGGTTCGGAATGACATCGCTTCGCTGGCTGCGGAAAATATAAAAAACCGCCGCCGTTTGGATGAACTTGCCGCTTACGGCGAACTTTTAACCAAGTATCCCGTGTTGTTGCAGTACCTGGCTATGGAAAAAGGCAATGAATGAATGGAATATTTTTTTAATTTTGAAAAAATTGCCTATGTAAGACGGAAAAAGGACGGCTCCTGCATACTTTGCCGACTCCGGGACGGAGACCCGGAAGTTACCCATACTATAGTATACCGGACAGAATTATGCGCTGTTTCCGTGAATCTGTATCCTTATAATCCCGGCCATCTGATTATATATCCGCTCCGCCATGTAGAAGATCTGCGGGAACTGGAAATGCCGGAAAAGCTTTCATTGGATGATACCCTTGGCAAGTCCCTGAATGTATTGGATAAACTGTACTCCCCTTCCGGTTACAACATTGGCTGCAACATGGGGCCGGAATCGGGGGCGTCCATCCCGCATTTGCATTTCCATATTATTCCCCGCTATCCGCGGGAATTGGGCATGGCGGAGCTTATCGGAGGCAAGCGGGTTCTGGTGGAAGACATAAATCGGACCAGTAAACGGCTGCTGGAAGCCTTTAAGGAATTTCAGGATGCAGCAGGCAGTATTGAAAGAAAGTGAAGGAACCGCTATAGTATGTTCATGCGGTTCTTAAAACTTGTGCGGTTATTGATTATCCCGTTGATTATTTTTGCCGGAGCGGCTCTAATTTATGCTCAGGAAGAAGAAGAAGATGATGAGGACGATAAGGATATATACCTTGAAACGGATTGGTCTTCTGCCGGCGCTGCACGGTACAGCAGGGGGGATCAAACCTTTTCCATCTGCCTTGGCCTGGTAAAACCACTTTTTTTTATAGATAAACAGGAGGGATACCTTTCTACAAAGATGAATCTTGGTGGTTTGGGTTCCTTGGGGTATGCCTATTTTCTGGACTCTCATTTTTTTCTGGGGGCGGAGATAAGCGGTATGTTTGCATCTACGATAGGTGAAAATATGTATTTTATTGTCCCCATGGGTTTTTATGGGGGGTACCAGTTTTTATTGAGCCGTTTTGAATTTCCCCTTTCCCTGATGATTGGTGCCGCTCCTCAAACATTCAAAGATTTCAGCTATTTTGGCTTCTTTGCCAAATCATCAGGCGCTGTTTATTTCCGTTTTAACCCTGAATGGTCGTTCGGCCTGAATACCGCTTTTTGGTGGGTTCCCGAGTGGACAAAAAAAACAAGGGACGGTTATAACGGCAATGTGAAGATCCACGGATTCTTTTGGGAATTCAAGCTGGGAGCGCGGTATCATTTTTAAGGAAACAGCATGAAGCGATATATATCAGGGGAATCTCTAAAAACTTCAGTTTTTAGAGATTTACCGCTTAAAAACGCACGTTTCACAGCCCAAAGGGCGAGAAACTGCAAAGGAACCTCTAAAAACAACCGGTTTTTAGAGGTTCCCTCAGGTTTGGTTTTTTTGTGCATCTTTTTTACCGCCTGCAATCAGGAGCCGCTCTTTTGGGATATTGCCCATGAATATCCCCCCATTAAGCCCATAATTGAGGGTGCTCCTTCCAGAATAGTTTCAGCAACATATCCTTCGCTGTCAAAACTAGACCCTGTATTGTACGTCAGCAACGGGGAAATATGGGAATGTGACACCAATACTGATGCAGTATGGCGGAAAATGTCCCCCCAGCCCGGGGGCAAGGTAAAAACCCTGGCAGCAGTAGAAGGGTATCTGTTTTCTCTGGACTGGGCCGGAAATATACGGAAATGGAACGGGACGGCATGGTCGAACCCGCTGGCCGGAATTACCGGCACGCCTGAACAGATATTCGGTGCGGAAAACTATCTTTTTGCGGGGGCATTAACCGGTACACCGGCAAGTAATGAAGGCTACTGTATTATGGCAATGGAAGCAACAGGCAGCGCTATAACGTTAATCAAAAAAAGTACAGGGCTTCTTTCCGGAGCTGTCTATGGCGGCAGCAATTATTTTCTTGGAAGTCAGGGGGACGGCATTTACATAACCGATACTCCCGCGGGTTCCCTCTCTACCCCCATCAGTGGTACGTCCGGGCTTTCAATTATTGGGCTTGTCAAGCACGGTGATTACATAGTCGCAGTTACTACAGGGCGGCAGATAATTTACTCCGGCAGCGGCAGCGCAAATTTTACATCCTATGTTTCGCCCGGTGTTGATTTTTCCGGCGCAATGGCAAGTTGGGAAGATAGAAATGGACACCGCTTGCTGCTTCTGGGCCTCCTCAACAAGAGCGGTTCTTTTGGTTACGGGTACCGTGAACTGGTTTGGAAAAAAGGCGGGAATTTTACAGACGACAAACGGCTCTATGTACCGGGAGAAGCCGAAATTTCCAGTGTGAAACTAGGTGGCCAGTACAATTCCGCCATAGGGAACTACGGAGTAACATCTCTTTATGTTCTTCCATTCGATATTTTAGCTGGCAGTGATGAACAGCCCATAGTGTATGCATCTACCGTCAAAAACGGCCTATGGTCTTACCGCTCCAGGGGCGGAACAGAACAATGGAACGGCGAAGATAACAGCAGATAAGCAAATATAGACGGCTCAAACTGCCGGGGAATTGTTGTTATGGATGACTTATTTTCCACGGCGCAAAAAGTTATACCGGACGGCCCCCTTGCAGACAGAATGCGGCCCCAAACTCTGGATGACGTAATTGGGCAGGATCATATCGTAGGGCCGGGGCGGCTTTTACGGCGGGCGATTCAGGCGGACCGTCTTTCGTCGGTAATTTTTTACGGCCCTCCCGGCACGGGCAAAACAAGCCTTGCCAGGGTAATTGCAAACACCACTAAAAGCGTTTTTGAAAGCCTTAACGCGGTTCTTTCCGGGGTCAAGGATATAAGGGAAGCCATTGACAGGGCGGATGAAAGGCGGCGGCTCTATGGCCGGCGTACTATTCTCTTTGTGGACGAGGTTCACCGATGGAACAAAGCCCAGCAGGACGCCCTCCTCCCCTGGGTGGAAAACGGCACGGTGATCCTCGTTGGAGCCACCACGGAAAATCCTTTTTTTGAAGTAAACCGGGCTTTGGTAAGCCGGAGCCGGATTTTCCAGCTTAAAAGCCTAACGGCGGAAGACCTGCAAAAAACCGCCGCCCGCACCCTGGCCGACCGTGAACGGGGTTACGGCAAATGGACAGTCCGCTTTGAAGAAGGGGCCCTGGAACATCTTTTGGAAACCGCCGGGGGCGACGCCCGGAGCCTTCTTAACGCGTTGGAACTGGCCGTTGAAACCAGCGTGGAGTGGCCCCCTCCCGATAATGCCGAGATTACCGTCAGCCTGGAAGCGGCTGAGGAAAGCATACAAAAACGGGCCGTTCTTTACGATAAAGAAGGCGACTACCACTTTGACACGATCAGCGCCTTTATCAAGAGCGTCCGGGGCAGTGATCCCGACGCGGCCCTGTACTGGCTGGCAAAAATGGTCAGAGCCGGGGAAGACCCCTCTTTTATTTTCCGGCGTATGATCATTCTTGCCGGTGAGGACGTAGGCATGGCAGACCCGAACGCTGTTACCGTAGTAACCGCCTGCGCCGATGCCTTTGACCGCATCGGTTTTCCTGAGGGAAACTTTCCCCTGGCCCAAGCCTGCCTTTACCTGGCAACGGCCCCCAAATCCAACAGCGCCTTGGCGTTTTTTGATGCGCTTAAAGAAGTAGACCGGGAAGACGCTGAAGTACCGAACCCGCTCCGGGACTCTAGCCGGGACGCGGAAGGCTTCGGCCACGGCCAGGGGTACATCTACCCCCACGCGTACCGGGATCATTGGGCAGCCCAGCAATACCTGCCCACGGCCCTCCGCGGCAAAACTTTTTATATGCCGTCGGAAATGGGTTATGAAGCGCGGATCCGGGACGAAGTACTCCGTAAGCGGGAACTCCAGGCGGCAATGATCCTGGGAGAACATGGAGCGGATGCCGCCCCGAATGGTATGGATGAAAGCGTCTTAGGCGGCGAACTCCTCAGTTGGTCTCCCTCCGCTAAAGGCAGGGAAGGCTGGTTCAAGCGGCTTGAATCGGGCCGGAGCGCCCTCCTCCTTTCCGATAGGAATGCTATTTTAGACAGCCTTGCCCTGAAACGCCACAGCCGCATCCTTATCCCCCACGCTGATGACGGCCTCCTGCTCTGGGAAAGCCTTAGACGGACCCCGGAAGGGCTTTGCGCCGCCCTGGTTTCTACCCAAGGCGCACGGGAAGCGCTTGAGATTTTCATCAATAACTCAAAACAGTTCGCGGAAGGTACGGAAAAGCCGATCATAAAGGTACAAGGCGCCAAATGTGACATATTAACCACGGAGGATGCGGAGCCTCGCGGAGATAATAGCCAAAACTACCGTATAACTCCGTGTAACTCCGTGGTTAATAAACAGAAGAAGGAACGTATGGCGGAGTTATTGCCTATTCCGGCTGAAGCGGAAAACCTGTTTGGGACGGGAAAATTCGACGCTATAGCCTTGCGGGAGCCTTTCCGGCGGGAAATTACCGCTTCACCGGAAGTATTTGCCACCCTGGCGGAACAGGCCGCGGCGTTGCTGGAAACGGGTGGCCGCCTTGCCCTGCTTGCTTCCCCACCCGTCCTGGGGGAGCGGGTTTCCCGGATTTTAAGGGAAACCGGGCGGGATAATGCCGTGAAAACTGAACATTACTTAGAAGAAATCCTTACAGCACTGGAAAAGGCGGAAACAGAGTTCTTTACCGGCGCGTGGGCATGGACCGGCGATATGCTTGAAAAAACCCTTGCCGCCAGCGGTTTTGCCGTAACCACTACGCTGCTGGAACGGGAAGAAGAACGGCTAATAACGGAAAAAGACCTTGCCGTCTGGTTTGACGGGGAAAAATCGGCCTGGGGAAAGGCCATGGAAACGGCGCTTGGAGGGGGTTTTGCGGATTTACATAAACTCTTTTTGGAAAAGATACGGCAAGGGCCGGTTCTCTGGCGCTGGAAAAGTATGCTTTTTAAGGCTGTTTTACAGTATATGCGGTAACTTCAACCACGGAGTTATACGAAGGCATAAGGCATTATAACTCCGTGTTTCCCCTTAATTAAATAAAAAAAGCTAAAGTTTTGGGTAAATACTGCCGATAAGAGAAATGGATTAAGATTTTTTCGCCCTGTCCGCGGCGGGGTTGGAGGCTTATATTCGTTCTCCTTACGAGTATCGGCCTTTTGGAAAAGAACTTAAACCGGGAAGACACGGATGTCTTCCAAAATACATTTCAAGGAGGATGATATGATCATCAACCACAACCTCAGCGCTATGTTCGCTGACCGGTCTCTCAAGGTAACCCAAGAGAGCCTCACCAAAAACATGGAGAAACTCTCCTCTGGTTTACGGATCAACAAGGCGGGGGACGATGCTTCCGGACTTGCGGTTTCGGAAAAAATGCGTAGTCAGATTCGTGGCTTAAATCAGGCTTCGAACAACGCATCAAACGGGATTTCCTTTATCCAAACTACTGAAGGCTACCTCCAGGAAAGCCAGGACATCATCCAAAGGATGAGGGAGCTGGCTGTTCAAGCGGCCAACGGAATCTACACTGAAGAAGACCGGCTTTACATCCAGGTGGAAATTTCCGCGCTTGTGGACGAAGTAGACCGTATAGCCAGTCATGCCCAGTTTAACGGTATGAACCTGCTCACCGGCCGTTTTGCCCGGAGCACTGGGGAAAATACGGCTACTGGCTCCATGTGGCTTCATATCGGGGCCAATATGGATCAGCGAAGGCAGGTCTTTATCGGTACCATGACTGCTACCTCTCTAGGACTCCGCAGCGGAGGAAATAGCGATATCATTACTCTGGCATATCCCGATAGCGCAAACCGGGCAATCGGTACCATGGATGAAGCCCTTAAACAGATCAGTAAACAGCGTGCCGACTTGGGAGCCTACCAGAACCGGTTGGAACACGCAGTACGCGGATTGGACATAGGGGCAGAGAACCTTCAAGCGTCTGAATCACGGATCAGGGATACCAACATGGCGAGCCAAACCGTCCGCTATGTAACGGATCAAATCCTGATCAACGCGGGAACCGCTATGCTTGCCCAGGCAAACCAACGGGCTACTTCTGTATTGCAACTTTTACAATAGCATTGTATATTGTAGAGTAAGGAAAGTGTTAAACTCAGGGGCCCTTAAAGGCCCTTGGGAATTTCCTTAAGCCGGATAATCCGGTTTGTTCTTTGAAAAACACCCTTTTTCCGTTAACCCGGAGAAACCATGGGGGGATATACGGCAGTACAGAGCCGGTTAACGATGAGTTTTATTATTATTCGTAAGCGGCTTCGTTCTGTTGGGTTATGGGCAGGAACGGCGCGATCCTTCTGCCCTGCCCCCGTATGGAACGGCTCTGGCATGGATTGCCGGAGTTAACTACTCATGGAGGGTAATTATGATTATCAATCACAACATGAGCGCCATGTATACCGATCGCCTTATGGGTGTTACCAATGCCGATGTAGCAAAGAGCATAGAAAAACTCAGCTCCGGTTTGAGGATCAATAGGGCGGGTGATGACGCTTCAGGGCTTGCCGTTTCAGAGAAAATGCGGGGTCAAATCCGCGGCCTTAACCAGGCGGAACGGAATGTTCAGAACGGGGTGTCTTTTATTCAGGCTACTGAAGGATATCTTCAGGAAACCCAGGATATTCTACACCGCATAAGGGAATTGTCGGTACAGTCCGCCAACGGAATCTATACTGATGAAGACCGTATGCAAATTCAGGTGGAAGTTTCCCAACTGGTCGATGAAGTCAACCGTATAGCGAGTCATGCTCAGTTCAACGGCATGAACATATTGACCGGGGCTTTTGCCCAGAATTCTACCGTGGGCCGGACTATGCAGTTCCAGATTGGGGCCAATATGGATCAGAATAAGCAGGTCTTTATCGGTACTATGACTGCTCAATCCCTTGGTTTACAGACCGTTCAAGGCGATTCAGGCTTTATTTCCATTGCCAACCCAGAAGAAGCTAACAAGGCTATCGGGATGGTTGACGAAGCCCTAAAGCTGATTAGTAAACAGCGGGCGGATTTGGGTGCTTACCAAAATCGTTTTGAAACGGCCGCTAAAGGAATAGCCATCGCCTCTGAAAATCTTCAAGCTGCCGAGTCAAGGATCAGGGATGCCAATATGGCTCACGAAATAGTGAACTATACTAGGGATTCTATCCTTAATCAGGCGGGAACAGCGATGTTGGCCCAGGCCAACACCAGGAGCCAGTCTGTATTGCAGCTGCTTGGCTAAAAGTTTGATCGTTTTAAGAGACTGCTGGACGTCGTCTTTTGGAACGATTCCGGTTTTCTGTTTTAACATAAAACCGGGAAGGAGAGGGCCTTGTCAAGGCAAGGTCTCCTTGCTTCAGCAAGGAGGGGGAAGTTCGCGCCCTTCCCCGCTCTTCCTTTTGTTATTAGTGTTGTTCAGAAACGGAAGTTTTTGAACAATTGCAAGGTTTATATGTACACACGGAGGTGAGTTATGTATATACAAGTTCCAACGGCAGGAAACGGAATTCCTCAGACGGAACTGTCCCAGGAGCGGGTCCCCATAAAAGCCGTCCAGACCAAAGCCGTGGAGGTTAAAGAGGCGGATGCGGCAGAAACAGTCAATAAATCTCTCCCGAGAAGCCGGAATGAGGCACCGCCCGATATTATGGCGGATTTGGAAAGAATCACAGTTGCCTTTAATAAAAAACTCAAATTTGAGGTGAATCACCAGTCTGACGAAATTATCGTAAAGGTTCTTGATCCGGAAACCGATAAAGTGATTAAGGTGCTTCCGCCTGAAGAATTACAGCGGCTCCATTCCAAACTTAAGGAGACCATAGGCTTTTTATTTGACGAGCGGATATAAACGTAAGACAAACGTAAAGCGCCTATATGCCGATCCCCAGGGCGGCGGTCCATAAGGGAGGGGGTTATGTCTGACATTTATATACCCGGAATTAAAAGCCGTTTTGGTTCTGAAAAAATCGTTGAAGACCTGATGAGGGTTGAACGGATACCCAAAGACCGCGCTCAGCAACAGATAGAATCATACAAATCGGAAAAAGGATACTGGCAGGATTTGGGCCGTCGTATTACTACCTTTAGGGAAAGTGCCCGTTCCATGTATTCATTTCAAAATCCTTTTTCAGACAGATCGGTCCGTTCCTCCAATGAAACAGTCCTTACCGCTACCGCCACAAGGCAGGCATTGGAACAGGAAAAAAGTTTTATAGTCAAGCAAACCGCAAAAACGGATCGTTTCCTTTCTAATTCCCTGGATATTTCTTTTAAGGTTGATGCGGGAACCTATACCTTTAGGGTGGGAAAAAGTGATATAACTTTTGATTACCGTGGAGGCACACTAAAAGATTTTACGGAAGTTCTGAACCGCCGGGGTAAGGGAACGATCAGAGCAAACGTCATGGCCGTTGAAAAAGGGACGCAATCCCTGCTTTTGGAATCTCTGATTACCGGAGCGGAGAACCGGCTTTCTTTTTCAGGTGCCGCTGAAGGCCTTACAAGCCGCATGGGAATAACGGAACAAGGCTCTGAAGAAAAAGTGCTGCCGGAAAAAGCTGATGTTTATTCAGGCGATCTTACCGTAACGGGAGGCAGCACAAAAACTGTCAGCTTTCCGGAAGATGCGCAGGAATTAAGCGCCTACAAAGGCATGGTTTTGCATTTTGAAAGCTCCACCAAAGTCATCCCTCCCGGTCTTGATGATCGGGAAACGCCACCTTCCGGCCCGGAAATTTCCGGGGCCGGTTCAGTTAGTTTTGGCGGCATTACCATTGAAAATGATCCTTCTTCCGTACCCCTGCCGGAATGGACCCCCCCCCCCACTCCTGAGCGAGTGGAAGACATGGGTATCATATCCCTTGTCTTTACAGACGGAACTAAAACAGCACTGCCACTGGTAAAGGACTCGGAGGGGTTTATTTCTACCGGCATAAACCTGGATGAAATTACTGTCGGCAGGACTATTTCCTCCATGGAAATTGTTAACAACAATACCCACCGTGATTTTTCCATACGGAATGTGGC
>JAITCP010000136.1 GCA_031283025.1 Spirochaetaceae bacterium
AATTCCGAAGTGAAATGGTCGGTAATGATGGGGTCAGCGGACAGTTATATCTTGAAAGAAGTCAACGAGATTACAGTTTTTACCATTATCCTCGCGGTGGTCGCCATTGGCATATCGGCGTTTATTGTGTTCTTTGTCCTTAGCGCGACCGTCAACCCAATCGTCAAGGTAGCCGACACGCTCAAGGACATCTCCGAAGGCGAAGGTGATCTGACGCGGACTATCGCCGTAAGTTCCAAAGACGAAATCGGCAATCTTGCCCTGTACTTCAACAAAACTTTGGAAAAAATAAAAAAACTCATTATTGTCATCAAGAGAGAGGCGGCAAGCCTGCAAAACATCGGCAATGATCTTGCCAGCAACATGACAGAAACCGCCGCGGCGATCAACGAAATTACCGCCAACATCCAGGGCATTAAGGGCCGTGTCATCAACCAGAGCGCCAGCGTTACAGAAACCAACGCGACTATGGAACAGGTTATCGTGAACATCGACAAATTAAATGACCATGTAGAACACCAGAGCAGCAATGTTTCCCAGGCGTCATCCGCCATTGAGGAGATGGTGGCGAACATCAATTCGGTAACGCAGACTCTCGTCAAAAACAATGAAAATGTTAAGGTATTACAGGAAGCCTCCGAAGTGGGCCGGGGCGGGTTGCAGGAAGTGGCGACAGACATTCAGGAGATCGCCCGCGAGTCCGAGGGCCTTTTGGAAATTAACGCTGTAATGGAAAACATAGCCAGCCAGACCAACCTCTTGTCGATGAACGCCGCAATAGAAGCGGCTCATGCCGGAGAAGCGGGGAAGGGGTTTGCCGTTGTCGCCGATGAAATCCGCAAACTGGCGGAAAGTTCCAGCGAGCAGTCCAAGACTATCGGCACGGTACTGAAAAAGATAGCGGAATCGATCAAAAAGATAACCAAATCCACGGAGAACGTACTAACCAGGTTCGAGGCGATTGACTCGGGGGTAAAGACGGTAGCGGAGCAGGAGGGAAACATCCGCAACGCTATGGAGGAGCAGGGGCAGGGGAGCAAGCAGGTGCTTGACAGCGTGAGTAATGTAAGCGGGCTAACGCGTAAGGTAAAAAGCGGCTCTGAAGAGATGCTTCAGGGCAGCAGGGAAGTAATGAATGAGAGCCGAAACCTTGAAAAGATGACGCAGGAGATAACCAGCGGCATGAACGAGATGGCTTCCGGAGCAGATCAGGTAAATGTTGCGGTAAACCATGTTAACGAGATAAGCGGCAAGAACCGCGACGGCATTAATAATCTGATGACGGAGGTGATGCGGTTTAAGGTGGATTAAATAGGGGTTATGTATGAGTGTAGTGTCCGCGGATTTAACACTGAGAAATGAATGGGATGTAGGTGGCGTGTCCGGTTACAACGCCGGCGGAGATAAATTGGAAAGACCGGCAGTCAGTTATGCGTGCCATAGCAGTCCCCGGTCTGCCACAGGTTCTCATGGGCATCCTTCCCCTGGAAGAAATGGACTTGGTGGTTCACCCCAGCCGAGAGGAACTGGTAGGAGCGCATGGCGATACGATTGAATGTATGTGTTTGTGATTGCGGACATAAAAAACAGGAGCCAACAATAACACCGGGGCAATTTTCCCGAATCCAGGAACAGACGGCATCCTGATCGCCGGAACTGTTCCCCGCCGGTGTAGAAGGGGCAATAACAATATTTTCAACCGGGTGATTATTTTCTTGCAGTAATTTGTATGCCCTGCCGGCAATTTCAATCCCGCGTTCGCAGCTTACGGCCTGGCCCTGCTCGTCTATCAATGTTACTACTGCCGCGGCGCCGTAATGGCTGATGAGTTCCGCCATAGCAATAAATTCGCTATCGCCGTTTTTCAGATTAACCGGCCCGGCAAGGCATCTTCCTTGTAAACGTTTCAGGCCGGTCTCCAGTACGCTCCGGTTTGGGCTTGTGATCATGAAGGGCGCTTTGGCGGCATACGGGTCAAGTAGGGCGTAGTCAAGAAATTCGCTTAAGCTGTTTTCATTATCTGTTTCAACAGCAATGATTGACGCTCCCGCTTCAACCATGTCCCGCGCGGTGTCCGCCGCGTCTTCATACTCGCCCTTGCTGATAAGGCTTTGGAGTTCATTGCTTTTATCGGCAGATGCCGCCCCAATGTGGACAATGCCGTCCCCGGCGGCAAGCGGCTCAAGGCCGGAAAAATGTCCGCAGCGGGGAGCGCTGTTCAGGCGGCGGGACGTAAAGGCCGCCGCTTTCGCGGCTATTGAGGCAATGTGGGCGGGCGTGGAACCGCAGCACCCTCCAACAATGTTTACCAGCCCATCTTTCAGGTATGTTTCAATATGGGCAGACATTGTTTCCGGGGTTTCTTCATAGGCGCCATACCGGTTTGGAAGGCCCGCGTTGGGGTATGCGCTGACAAGGCAGGGGGCGATTTCTGACAACAGGCGTATATGTGGCAGGAGCATTTCCGCTCCTGATGAACAGTTAAGCCCGATAGCCCAGGGTTTGGCATGAAGTACGGAAACGCAAAAAGCTGTTAATGTCTGGCCGGAAAGGAGCCGCCCGGACTCGCCCGAGACAGTGGCGGAAAGCATCACAGGAACGGCGGTGCGCCGTTCTTCCAGCAGGCGGCTTACGGCAAAAAGAGCGGCCTTGGCGTTAAGGGTGTCAAAAATTGTTTCTATCAGCAAAATATCCGCGCCGCCGTCCAAAAGACCCCTCGCATTGTCATAATAGGCGGCCTCCAGTTCGTCCCAGGAGATGCTGCGTTTAGACGGATCGTTAATATCGGGATAAAGGCTTGCGCCTTTTGCAGTCGGGCCTATACTTCCCGCCACAAAGCAGGGCTTGCCGGAAACGGAAAATTTGTCCGCCGATGCGCGGGCAATACCTGCGGCAGCGGCGCTAATCTTGTAGGACAGTGTTTCCAGGCCATAATCGGACAGAGATACTGAATTGGAATTAAAACTACAGGTTTCAATAATATCCGCCCCGGCCTCCAGGTATGCGTTGTGAATGGAGCCGATTGCTTCCGGCTTGGTCAGGCAGAGCAGATCATTGCAGCCCTTAAGGGAAGTTGGGTGTCCGGCAAAGACAGAGCCCCGGAAATCGTCCTCGTCAAGATTAAGGGCTTGAATCATAGAGCCCATCGCACCATCCAGGATAAGGATGCGTTTTTCAGCGATAGAATCCAGTTGTTCCCGAACAGACATAATGAAATTATACCATGAAAAACTCGAAAAAAACCAGTTTTTAAGGTTCCCCGGTTACTTCAGGCTGAATGACAACTTTACCGGATTGTGATCGGAATTCCTGAATTCCAGATCCTGTGTTTGAATCAAAACAAGTTTTACATTGGGGGAAAGGATAAATCCGCTGATTGTATGAAAGCGGCTGCCGGGAACGGAAGGATCGGCGGCCAGAATCCACCCGTCATCAAAAAAGGAGTATTCATCAATGCTGGGATTAGTAAATGCGGATTCGGTTATACCGGACTTTATCAAATCCCCTCCGGCCACGCAGTAATTCCCCTTTGCATACTCGTTCTTAAGAAATTCCGCCGCTAACTCCATACGGGCCCTAAAGTCAGCATCGTTTGAACCAAGGGCATCCAGATAGATGTTTACCAGCACCAGCTCGGCATCGCTGTCCTGAACCAGCACCCGCTCGACCAAAAGACAGCAATTGAACCGGGAGAACCGTTCCGGCCAGCGGGAGGATTCGGGGAGGATTATCCTTTCTGCGGCGCTGCTGTAACTGTTAAGGGTAAGAAGGCCGCTTTCCAGTTTTCCTATAAAATGGGGGAACGGAACGGGAATAAAGGGGCATTTGGTGTAAAAGGCAAAAGCCGATGATCCTTTCCATGTTTCAGAAAAATACGCCGCCTGGTCTACCCGGTAGGTTCGCCTGGCGTTGACATCTACTTCCTGGAAAAAGACAATATCCCCGGCGGCGGCGGAAATAAATGCCTGGATTGCCCAAATATTTTCCTCCACATTCCTTTCCGTAACAAGCCCGGAAGCATAGGCAATATTCCAGGAATAGAGTTCTATGGGCTGGCCGCGTAACGGCTTAAGGATAAGGGATCGGGACACCGGTACAGATTCTTCGGCGGCAGGTTTGTATTCATTGGAACTGATCCACAATAAGCCCCCCCCCACGCCAATCAATAGAAGAAAGAGTATAGTACCGACAACAATAAGGGTAATAAGCAAAGTTTTTGGCATCTGCCAATTAGTATAGTATATAAATCACAGTAAAGCTAGTACGCGATACGTACAGCCTGCTTTCAAAGAAGCGTTGGTTTATGCAGCCAACGCTCCCTTGATGTTATTTACTTCCAAAAGCCTGTTCCAGATCGGCGATAATGTCGTCAATGTGTTCAGTTCCAACGGAAAGCCGAATGGTATTGGGCTTTATTCCCTGATCCAGCAATTCGTCCCCGGACAGTTGGGAATGTGTTGTACTTGCAGGGTGTATCACCAGCGATTTGGAATCCGCCACATTGGCAAGAAGAGAAAACAATTCCAGCCGGTCAATAAAGTTTCTTGCCTGCTCCGCGCCGCCCTTGATCTCAAAGGTGAAGATCGAGCCTGCGCCCCGCGGGAAATATTTTTGATACAAGGCGTGATCCGGATGATCCGGCAGCGCCGGGTGGTTTACGGATTCTACCTGAGGGTGTTTGCGCAGGTATTCCACCACTTTAAGAGCGTTTTCCACATGGCGTTCTGTCCGCAGCGACAGGGTTTCCAGCCCTTGCAGGAAAAGGAAGGAATGGAAAGGGCTTACCGTCGCGCCGGTGTCCCTCATCAAGGTAACCCGGATTTTTATGATATAGGCAAGATTTCCCACAGCATCAGTCAGCACAACGCCGTGATAACTGGGGTTTGGCTTGGACAGACCGGGGAATTTGTCATTTGCCGCCCAGTTAAATTTTCCCGAATCTACGATCACGCCTCCGATAGCCGTTCCGTGCCCTCCGATAAATTTGGTGGCGGAATGGACAATCACATCGGCTCCGTGTTCAATAGGGCGGAACAGGCAGGGCGGTGAAAAGGTATTGTCCACAATCAGCGGGATGCCGTTTTTGTGGGCAATAGCCGCCAGCGCGTCAAGGTCAACAATCGTGGAATGGGGGTTTCCCAGCGATTCCACAAACAACGCACGGGTGTTTTCGTTAATTGCTTTTTCAAAGTTCTTGGGGTCGCCGCCGTCCACAAAGGTGGTGGAAATGCCAAAATCGGGCAGAGTATGGGCGAAAAGGTTGTAGGTTCCGCCGTAAATACGCTTATCGGACACGATATTGTGCCCTGCCGTGGCAATATTCTGTACCGCGTAGGTAACCGCCGCCGCTCCGGAAGCGGTTGCCAGCGCTCCAACGCCTCCCTCAAGAGCCGCTATGCGCTGTTCAAACACGTCCGATGTGGGGTTCATCAATCGTGTGTAAATGTTGCCCCCCTCCGTTAAGGCAAATCTGCCCGCAGCCTGCGCGCAATCCTTAAAAACGTAGGACGTTGTCGCATAAATCGGCACAGCCCTGGCATCGGTAGTCGGATCGGGCTTTTCCTGCCCAGCATGGAGCTGAAGCGTCTCAAATTGGTACTTTTTCATAGTATCTCTCCTCCTCATATAATTCACATATTTCATATGTGATTACTATGATTATGGAGAAGAATAACAATCTTGTCAATAGGTTTTTTACGCTTTAAGGCTATTAATTGGAAAAGCCTCAATTCTCTTATTTCTATTTTTGATAATATTTGCTATAGTTAGAAAATCCCAAGGAGGATGTTTATGCCCAAACAAAACTTTACAAAGACGGCTTATCAAAATTTGGACGATTTTATTTACGGAAAATCCCTGTATCCTGTTACGCTGACGAACGGCATGGTTATCGGGGGAGGCACCGTATATCCTGAAATTAACTTTACGCTGCCTACGATGTCCATAGAAAAAGACACTATGGCTGAAGTTATTGCAAATTACCGCGGGATAATTACCGGAATATGCGACAGGGCGAGGGAATTACACATTCCGGGCTTTGTAGCGGAAATAGAAACACTGCCGCCGATGACTTTCAATCCTGAATGGGGCATAGAGGTATGCAAAGTTGTCGTAGACATAATCAAGGAACATGAGGCAAAGCACGGAATAAAAGGGGCGGTTAGGATAACGCCCAATGATATTCGTGAGGGCGAAGGGCTGGAACATATGTGGCATGGCAGCCACTGGGAAGCCATGCTGCGCACTTTTGAGGGCTGCGCAAAGGCGGGCGCGGATTTCCTGGCGATAGAATCAATAGGCGGAAAAGAAGTCCATGACGATGCCATTATGTACTGCGATATTGCAAAATCCATTTTTGCGCTGTCAGTCCTTGGCTGCGCCGATATGGGTAGGCTCTGGACGGAAATAGTGCGCATTGCCGATGACACCGGAACAGTCGCTTCCGGCGATACGGCCTGCGGGTTTGGCAATACGGCAATGGTGCTTGCGGAAAGAAACTACATTCCCCGCGTTTTTGCGGCGGTAGTCAGGGTTGTAACGGCAGTCAGAAGCCTTGTCGCCCTTGAGTGCGGGGCGAAGGGCCCCCATAAGGACTGCGGTTATGAGGGCGTTTATATAAAAGCCATAACAGGCACGCCGATTTCAATGGAAGGCAGAACAGCGGCCTGCGCTCATCTTTCGCCGGTTGGAAACATAGCCGCCTGTGTTGCGGACTTGTGGAGTAACGAGTCAATACAAAACATTAAGCTTCTGGGAGGCATGGCCCCCACAGTTTCTTTTGAGCAGCTAGGCTACGATTGCAGATTGATGAACGAGGCGGCAGCCAAGGGACAACAGCAGGCGCTTCTGCTCCGCGATTTACACGCTGAAAGTGACAGCCGCTTTGACCCGCAGGCTTATGTGCTGCGCCCTGACATAGTGCTTGAAATTTCCAAAGAAATCGTCAAGGTTGACGGTTATTATCCAAGGTCAAAGAAAGCCGCCGATCTTGCGTTGACGCTCATCAGGAAAGGCTACGATAACAAAGAACTGGAACTGAACGATAAAGAACTGACATGGCTTGATGATCTGTCAGAGGCTGTTGCCAAATTACCTGACAATGTTGAAGCATTGACGGCAAGTGTTATCGACGATTGCGAAAAATTGGATCCCAAAAAATACGATCTGGAATTTTAGGGAAGGACAATTTTTTACGCTTATTATTTTTCCTCAAACTTTGCAGCGGGTAACAACGTTTCTTCCGCGTAACGAACCGCGCTTATGGCATCCTTTGAATAATAATCCGCGCCGATTTTATTCGCGTAGCTTTCTGTCAACACCGCTCCGCCCGCCATTATACGGCAGTTTGGCGCTTTTTCCTTGAGCAATTTGATCGTTTCTTCCATATAAACTACCGTAGTGGTCATTAATGCGCTTAAGCCGGCAAGCGTTATATTTTCTTTTAATACAGTCTCCAGTACAAGAGACGGTTCTACATTTTTTCCCAGGTCGATTACCTGAAAATTATAGTTTTCCAGCAGTATCTTTACGATGTTTTTGCCTATATCGTGTACGTCGCCTTTGACGGTTGCAAGCACAATTTTGCCGCGTTTCTTCTGTACACCGCCCTGTTTTGACATTCTTAACGCAAGGGCTTCAAACGCCGCTTTTGCGGCTTCGGCGCTCATCAAAAGCTGAGGCAAAAAAGTCTTTTGGCTTTCAAAATCCTTTCCTGCCTTATCCAGCGCGGGAATCAAATGCGCATTGATAATTTCCATGGCCGGCGTATCGGCGCTCATGGCGTTTGCCGTTTTTGCGGCCTGTTCCTTCAGTCCGCGTACAATTGCATCCTGCAGACTCACTTCCTGCGCCGCGTTTTTTGCCGCCGGTAAAGCTGCGGGTGCCGCCGAAAATGCCTGATCCTGACTTGAAAAGCGGGCGATATAGCCGGCGCAATTTTCATCAGCGCCGCTTAGCGCCTGATATACATATACCGCATCCATTATCGCGCTGTTCATTGGGTTGACAATTCCTGCGCTCAGTCCCGCCCTCATGGCAAGAGAAAAAAACGCCGCGTTAATGTTCTCCCTGCCGGGAAGCCCGAACGAAACATTGGAAACGCCCAAAACGGTGTGTACTCCCAATTTACGCCGCAGATATTCCACTGTATCCAAAGTAATGCGGGCATTGCCGCCGCCGGTGCTTATCGTCATGGTAAGAGCGTCTACGATTATGTTTTTTTTGTGAATACCGCGCGCTGCGGCGGCAGCGATGATTTTTTCGGCTATTTGTATCCGGCCCTCTATGGTTTCGGGAATCCCGTCATCATCAAGGCAGAGCGCAATAACAGCCGCTCCGTATTTTTTTACAAGGGGAAGTATTGTTTCAAGGGATTCCTTTTTGCCGCTTACCGAGTTTAACAGCGGTTTGCCATTATAAAGCCTGAGCGCACGTTTTGCGGCGGCGGCATTTGCGGTATCAATTTGCAGCGCGGCTCTGGTTACGCTCTGCAAGCCGCACACAAGCCGTGCAAGGAGATGCTCTTCGTCAATATCGGGAAGCCCTACGTTCACATCAAGTATTTGCGCGCCGTGTTCCACCTGCTCAAGACCCTCGCGGTATAAAAAGTCCATATCGCCGTCATAAAGGGCCTTCTTCATGCGCGGCTTGCCTGTAGGGTTAAGCCGCTCCCCGATGATAACGGTCTTGCCGCCAAATACCACTGTTTCTCCGTAAGAACAAACCGCGGTTACATTTTTCTGCGTTACAGGAGAGTGCGCAATATTTTTGCAGGCGCGGACGACTGCTGCTATATGCTCAGGACTTGTGCCGCAGCAACCGCCGATGATCTGCGCTTCACCGGCAAGTTCCGCCATTTCTGACGCAAATCCTTCAGGCGGCAGATGGTACTGAGTCTTTCCGTTTATTCTCTCCGGCATTCCCGCGTTGGGGCTCACAATGATCGGAATACTACTGTGGCGAATCAATTCCGGCAGCAGAGACTTTAACTGCTCTGGCCCAAAGCCGCAGTTAAATCCCAGGGCGCAGGCTCCCAGGCTTTCAATCAGGCAAACTGCCGTTTGAATATCTGCGCCGTTTAAAAGCCTGCCCGAGCTGTCGGGGGTGAAGGTTACAAGAAGCGGCAGATTACAGTTTTCTTTTGCCGCAAGCATTGCCGCTTTAATTTCGTAAGTGTCGTTCATGGTTTCAATCAGAACAAGGCCGGCCCCGGCCTGCGCTCCCGCCCGTATCATCTCGGAAAAAATATCTACAGCTTCTTCAAAATCCAGATCCCCAAAGGGAGCAAGCAATCTGCCCGTAGGCCCAATATCCAGCGCTACAAACGCATCCGCGCCGCCAGCGGCCTTTTTTGCGAGCGCAACTGCCTCAATTACTACCTGATTTACCGAAAAACCGGAATCTGAAAGAGCTAACCGGTTTGCGCCAAATGTATTTGTCTTTAATATATGGCAGCCCGCTCTCAGGTAAGCGTTGTGTATATTCAATACCTTGTTCGGGTTTTTCAGGTTTAGAAGTTCGGGAAGTTCCCCGGGTGCAAGTTCATCCTGAAGCATTGTTCCCATTGCTCCGTCAAATACCAAGCGTTCATTTTCAAGCCGCCTTAAAAAATCCATTAACGTACCTTCCGCTGTTTCCGTTTTACTTGAATATTTCCGACAAATTGTTCATAATCCTCCCGGCAATATCCGGCTTGTTCATGGTATAGATATGGATATTACGGACATCGTTCGCTATAAGGTCAATAATCTGCTCGGTAGCGTAGGCAATGCCCGCCTGATTCATGGCGGCGCTGTTACCGGAAAATTTATCAACAATCGCACGGAAACGCTGCGGCAGGACCGTGCCGGAAATTTTACAGATGCGGGCAATCTGCCGCCTGTCGGTTACCGGCATAATTCCTGCAATTACAGGCACGTCAATTTTATGATGCAAAAGGCGATACAAAAAGTTATACAGAATGTTGTTATCAAAGAACATCTGCGTCGTCAAAAAACGGCAGCCGCAATCCGCTTTGATTTTAAGGCTTTCAATGTCCTTTTCAAGGCTTTCCGATTCGGGATGCCCCTCCGGGTAGCACGCTCCGCCGACACAAAAATCGCCTGAGCTTTGAATCTCTTTCATTAAGTCGCAGGCATGGTGATACTGCGCATCAGTGGGGAATGACTGTCCGTTTGGTATATCGCCCCTTAAAGCAAGGATATTTTCAATTTTGTCCGCCGCAAGTTTCGATAAAACACCCCTTATTGTTTGGCGATCCGATGAAACACAGGTTAGGTGCGCCAGGGCCGGTATTCCGTGTTTCTGCGCTTCAACCGCAAGGCTTGCCGTGTGATTGCTTGTTCCGCCGCCCGCGCCATAAGTGATACTTATGAACGACGGACGCAGGGATGCAGTCTCACGGACAACATTTTGAGCGTCTGCCATGCCGGAGCCGTGTTTTGGCGGGAACAGCTCGCATGAAACAGTAACTCTTCCGGTATTCAGTATGTCGCTTATCTTCATAGGTTTTACCATATTAGAGTTGTTCGGAAACTTCAGTTTCTAAACAACTTCCTATAATATTATATATTATTTACTAAATTAAGGGAATCTCTAAAAACTTCAGTCTTTAGAGATTTACCGCTTAAGTGTATAACCATTTGAACCAAGTGGTTAGGTTATTTTCCCTGTTTGAATCTTTAATAAACAGGCATACTCTTATCAACATCGCGCGCCCACGCATTCAGGCCATCTTGCAGGTTCAGCAGTTTACCTTTATAACCGGCTTCCTGCAAAGCCCTTATGCCCAAAATACTGCGCTGCCCTATTTTGCACAGGAATACCGCATCTACGGAGGGGTCCAGTTCTTCCATGCGCCTTTCCAGTTGGCCAAGCGGCATTACTTTTGCATCGGGGAATTTTACAATGGCCCTTTCATGTGGTTCGCGTATATCTATAAATTGAATTTTTTCTCCGTTATCAAGTCGTTTCTTTAATTCAATAGCGGTTATGGTATCTATCGGTTTGCTCTCCTGATTTTTTTTCAAACCGCAAAATTGTTCATAATCAATAAGTTCATGAATGGACGGAGCGTTCCCGCATACGGGGCAGGCGGGATTTTTTTCCAGTTTTAATTCGCGGAACGCCATGCGCCATGCATCAAATAAAAGCAGCCGTCCTACGAGCGGCTTTGCCCCGCCTACTATAAGTTTAATCGTTTCCGCCGCCTGTATGGTGCCTATAATGCCGGGAAGCACGCCCATAACACCGCCTTCCGCGCATGAAGGTACCAGTCCGGGCGGCGGCGGCGAGGGGTACAGGCAGCGGTAACAGGGGCCGTCTTTTGCGCCAAAAACGCTTGCCTGCCCGTCGAATTGAAACACCGAGCCGTACACGTTGAGCTTGCCCAAAAAGACGCACGCGTCGTTTACCAGATAGCGCGTTTGAAAATTATCGGTTCCGTCCGCGATAATGTCGTAATCGGCAAAAATTTCCAGCGCGTTTTTGCTTGTAAGCATTTCGTTATGCGTTACTACATTTACCAGCGGATTTATGCCCTTAATTCTGTCCTTTGCCGAGGCGGTCTTGGGCCTGCCCACATCACGGGTGCTGTGAATAATTTGCCGTTGAAGGTTTGATTCGTCAACTACGTCAAAATCCACCAGACCGATTGTCCCAACGCCCGCTGCGGCAAGGTACAGGGCAAGCGGAGCGCCAAGACCGCCCGTGCCGACAATAAGGACTTTTGCCGCTTTTAGTTTTTGCTGCCCTTCAACGCCTATTTCCGGCAAAAGTAGATGGCGGCTGTAGCGGGCAATTTCTTCGTTGGTAAGCCCTGAATCGCCGCTGCCTCCGGCGATGGCGGGGACTATCATCAATTCACCGTTGTCCGCAACGGGCGTGTCCAGCCCCTGCAAGCTGTTGATGTTCGCGCCTCCTACAAACAAGTTGATAAAATCGCGAAGCTGACCGTCTTCCGTGAACAGGTGTGTTTTAAGAGCGGGGTAGCTGCCTGCCAGCGCATTAATCGCATCGCCTGCCGTGCCAGGTTCTACTTCCACCTCCGCGTTGCGCTCGGTAAATGCCCTAAGCGCGTAAGGAATAAGTATTTTAATCAATTATTACCTCCTTTATTCATATTTTCCTGTAAAAAATCAATTCTGTCATCAGTAAGTTCCCAACTGGTAAGAACCTGCGCCTTGCCGTTGTCTACCGATACAATTACATATGAGTAAAATGGCAGCGCATGGTCTTTATCGTAACCGGACGGCGCGGAAGGATGGTCGGGGTGCGAGTGGTAGAAGCCGATAACTTCCAGCTTTGCCGCCCGTGCGGTTTGTTCCGCACGGAGCATATCTTCCGGCGTTATAAGAAAGCGGTGGTATTGTTCGCTGTCTTCCCTTGAATTACTGATTGCCACCGTGCGCTTGGCGTTTTTAACGCCGTCATCGTTAATTTCGCCCAAAATAATTCCGCAACATTCATTGGGGTAGGCGGCCTCTCCGTCGGCCATGATGTTTTTTTCCAGTTCTGGAGAAAGCCACAGCATTATACAAGGTCTCTCCATAAGGGCTGGGACAGATAACGGTATCCGTTGTCGCAGAGTATTGTAGCAACCCGCGAACCGGCGGGCAGTGTTTTTGCCCATTCCATCGCGGCGTATACATTTGCCCCGGAGCTTATCCCTATAAACAAGCCTTCTTCCAGGGCAAGCCGCCGCGCCGTTGCGTAAGCGTCTTCTGTTTTAACTGTAAAATGTATGTCGGCAATGCTGCCGTCAAATATTTTTGGCGTTATGGTTGACTCCATGTGCTTCATTCCCTCAAGCCCGTGAAACGGCGAATCCGGCTGCATGAGCGCAATTTGTATCGACGGATCGAATTCTTTAAGCCGTTTGGAAACGCCCATAAACGTTCCGGACGTTCCGGTTCCGGCGGCAAAATGCGTCGGTTTGCACTGTGTATACAATTCAACCCCGGTCGTCTCATAATGTGTGCGCGAGTTCTCAAAATTGTCATACTGGTTGGGGAAAAAATACAAGTCCGGCTCTTTTTTGGCCAACTCCATTACCATGCGGTATGCGCCGTCGGAGCCTTCCATTGGGTCTGTTTCTATAATTGTTGCGCCATAAGCGAGTATAAGTTTTTTTCTTTCCTCGCTGGCGTTAGCCGGCATGAACAGTTGCACCCGGTAGCCAAGCGCCGCGCCAAACATGGCGTACGCGATGCCGGTATTGCCGCTTGTTGAGTCGAGGATAATTTTATCTTTGGTAAGCTGCCCGCTTTCGATGCCGTGCAGTATCATGGCTTTTGCCGCCCGGTCTTTTACGGAGCCGCTTGGATTGCAATATTCCGCCTTGGCAAACAGGGAAACTCCGTTTGCCGCATTGAAGATATTTTTTAGTTCGATGACAGGAGTGCTGCCTACAAGTTCTAAAATATTCATATACCCTGTTAATATCGCCGGTTAAAGCCATTTGACCGCGCCGCTATGTATGTCATAGTAAGCGCCGGTAACGGTAACTCCCAAATGCTTGACGATTTCGTCCGCCCTAATTTGTTCGATCATAACTTTTACATTGTTATGGATGACCTCGTCTATATCACCGCCCTTTTTTACCGCAGGCTTGATATGCTCTACGATATGATTGATGTTTGGCGGAAGTTCTCCGCCGGAACAAGCCGCCGTTACCGCGCCGCACTTGCTGTGTCCGCAGACGACAACCAGCCGGCTTTTAAGATGCTCAACCGCGTACTCAATACTGCCAAGCGCCGTCGTGTCGGCAATATTACCGGCATTGCGGATAACAAAAATGTCTCCCAATTTCTGATCAAAGAATATTTCCGGCGCGGCTCGTGAGTCAGAACAAGTTAAGATTACGGCAAAGGGCTTTTGGCCATTGTTAAGAATTTCCCGGTCGCCGCTATAACTGCTCTTTTGGACAAGTTCCCCTTTCAAGTAGCGATCATTTCCTTCCTTGAGCATTTGCAATGCCGTGTTTGCATCTTCAATAAGTTCTGCCGGTTGATGAATTTTCATAAAACTCTCCTTAAAATGGTTCTTATCTATTGCTTACTTTATCAGATTTGCCACTTTGGTCAGCAGATCGGCTTTGCTGACGGGCTTATGTATGTAGTCAACAGCCCCCAGTTCCCGCGCGCGCGCCTTGTCTTCCGGGCTTTCCGAAGTCGTGTAAATCGCAATCGGAACTTTGTGTAATTGGCTTATATCCCGTATCCTGATAAAGGTATCCCAGCCGCCCATTTTAGGCATATTCAAATCCAGTAACGCCAAATCGGGAGTATAACCCTGGAAGAACAAGTCCAAAGCTTTTTGCCCCAAATTGACTGTGGTAACATCGTAATTATTCTCCAGCGACGCTTTTGTAAGGGTAAGAACTGTTTCCTCATCATCAATCACGATGATTTTTTTCTTCTCGCTGCCCGATTCAACTTTGAATTTCTGAGATTCCTCTTTAAGCTCTTCAAAGTTCCGGCTGTTTTCGGCGCTCATTTCATCAACATGGGTTACGGCTACTTTTATCTCCTGCATTGCGCCGCTCATCATTTCGTTCATGCCGTTTACCGCTTCATTGCTGATGTTTATAAATTCACCGGTTTGCCGGCTTACCTGATCGCCCGATTCCAGCATATCCGTCGCGCCTTTTTTGACCGATATGTTTATCTCTTTAAGGCGGCCCATGGATTCCAGTATTTGCTTCCCGCCAACTTCCTGTTCTTCCATCGCGTTGCGGATATTAAGTTCATGCGTTGAAACCGTTTTAACGCCTGAGTCAATAACCTCAAAGCGGGAAAGAACCTCGTTGGAAGATACGGTTATGCTGTCTATGGACGTTTTTATCTTTTTCAGCATTGCGGCGGTCGTTTTAGACTGTTCGCTTGACGATTCGGCAAGTTTGCGGATTTCATCGGCGACTACGGCAAAGCCCTTGCCCGCTTCCCCCGCGTGTGCCGCTTCTATCGCGGCGTTCATGGAAAGCAGGTTTGTCTGACTGGCGATATTGTCCATGACGGCGTTTATTTCCAAAAGCCCCTCGGAGTCCCTGGCGATTTCCTGTATTTCCTGCGCCACCGTCTGAAGCCCGGTTTTTCCGTTTCCTGACGCTTCTGTCAATTCTTCGACATTTTTGCTGTTTTCTACCAGGGTTTTTGTTACCGAATGAATGTTGGCGGTCATTTCTTCAACGGCGGAAGATGAGGTATTGATGCTTTCGGACTGGTCTTCTATCAGTTTATTCAGGCTGTCAATGTTGCTTTTAATATTTTTAACCGCCCTGTCCGCTTCGGCGGCGCTTTCTTCCTGCTTGCCCATCTTGGCCTTCATGCCGTCAAAATTTACCGAAATTTCGTCTACCGATTTGGACGTTTTTGCCATAT
>JAITCP010000103.1 GCA_031283025.1 Spirochaetaceae bacterium
GCGGACGGCGAAGTTACCTTAAAGATCGCTGTTGCGGACAGCGGTATTGGGATTTCGCCGGAACAGCAAAAAAAACTTTTTACGTCTTTTAACCAGGCGGACTCAAGCATCACCAAAAAATTCGGCGGCACAGGTCTTGGCCTTGCCATTTCCAAACGGATTGTAGAACTTATGCAGGGTACGATATGGATTGAGTCGGAACTTGGCAAGGGGGCTAAATTCATATTTACCATAAAAGCAAAGAAAGGGGCGCAGACCGCGGCTAAAGCCGTGGCCGCAGGATCAAAGGCGACCGATTTTGATTTTAAGGCATATACCATACTGGTTGCGGAAGACATGGAGTTTAACCGGGAAATTCTGGGCAAGTATCTGGAAAAGACAGGCATTACCCTTGATTTTGCCTTTAACGGCAAATTGGCTGTTTCCACGTTTTCGGAGAATCCCGGCAAATACAATTTGATTTTTATGGACATTCAGATGCCGGAGATGGACGGATATGAAGCGGTACGGACAATACGAGCGCTTGACTTGCCGCAGGCAAAGAGTATTCCCATCGTAGCAATGACGGCAAACGCTTTTCAGGAAGACATCGAAAGAAGCCTGGCGGCAGGCATGAACGAGCATATCGCAAAACCGATTGTTCCCAAAAAAGTATATGCGTTGCTGCAAAAATACCTATGTTCATAAGTGGAGAAGTACATTGAAAGCAAACCGATTTCCATGTCCCGGGCGCGTAAGATGCGCCATGCTCGTTTTAGCGTTTATTTTGGCCGTATTTACAGGCTGTGAAAAAGCTTCCCGGGAACAACATAGGGCGGTAGCAGAATTCCGCTCGTTTATGGAAATACCCACCGTAACCCAGTACGAAATCAACGCGATTGAAGCCCTGAAGACACAATATGATTCTTTTGTCTATGGAATGACTCCGTCTACCGAGACGTTTATCGGAAAAAACGGCGAGGTTCAGGGATTTTCCGCTCTTTTCTGCGACTGGCTGTACGGAATGTTCGGAATACCCATAAAGATTCAGTTTTATGAATGGGGCGATTTACTGAAAGGGCTTGAATCTGGCGATATTGATTTAAGCGGCGATCTGATGATCTCCCCTGAAACGAAAAAATCCTATTATATGACCAGCCCCATCGTGGAACGTTCGCTGGAAATGTACCGTATCCGGGACAGCGAACCCCTTGAGGATATTATAAAGCTGCGTCCGCCACGTTATGCCTTTCTGGAAAGTTCGGTATTGAGCTCTGATGTTAAGCAAAGCGCCGGATATGATTTTGAAACTATTTTTGTTGAAGAATATAAAACCGCTTACAGTATGTTGAAAAGCGGCGAGGTTGACGCATTTTTTGCCAGGGATACGTCGGAGGCGGCGTTTGATGAATACGGCGACGTGGTTACCCAGGATTATCACCCGCTTATCTTTAAATCAGCCTGCCTGTCGGCAAAGAGGGCGGAACTCCAGCCGTTTATCAATATTGTGGAACAGGCTTTGAACGAACAGACGCTTGCCTATTTGTCGGGACTGTACAAACAGGGGCATCAGCAATATCTGGAAAACAAACTGTATAATATGTTAACAGAAGAAGAAAAAACGTACATACAAAACAACCCTGTTGTACCCATCGCGGCGGAGTCCACCAATTACCCGATCTCTTTTTTCGATACCAACACAAATGAATGGCATGGCATCTATTTTGACGCGCTTGATGAAATTACCAGGCTTACAGGGCTTGCCTTTAAACAAATCAATGAACAGGGCGTGCTGAACAAGGATCTGCTTGTCATGCTTGAAAACGGCGAAGTTTTAATTATGCCGGAATTGTACCGCCTGGAAGAATACCAGGACCGTTTTTTATGGTCGGGAATTCCCCTTTTAGAGGATACTTTCGCGTTTCTGTCCAAATCGGATTATCAAGACATAGAAGTAAACCAGATTCCCTACTTAAAAATCGGAGTGCGCAAAAACAGCATATATTCAGAATTTTTTAATAAAATGTTTCCGGCTCACCGGCATCTTGTTGAATACGCCACACAGGAAGATGTCTGGAGCGCGTTACAACGGGACGAGGTCGAAGTTATTTTTGCCTGCAACCGGAGGTTGACGACTTACACCAACTTTTATGAGGAAACGGGTTATAAATTAAATTTAATACTCAATTATTCATTTGATTCATCAATAGGTTATAACAAAGACGCCGCTGTTCTTAAATCAATTGTCGATAAAGCTCTCGGCATTATCAACATTAACAATATCGGAAACCAGTGGATGCTTAAATCCTATGATTACCGGTATAAATTATCGGAGGCTCAGCGCCCCTGGTATATCGGCCTGTCAATTATGTTTTTTTTCATCCTTATCCTTTCGATAATTCTTCTGATGAGAAGCCGCAGTAGCGGCAAACAGCTTGAAGTACTGGTAAAACAGCGGACGGGCGAACTTGCGTATCAGTCTTCCCTGCTTAATACCATACTTAATTCCCTTCCGGACGGCGTATTCTGCAAGGATCTGAATTTTAAATATACGATGTGCAACAAATACATGGCGGATACATTCGGCAGAAAACTGGAAGATATGATAGGGCAGGATGATACAACCGCTCTGGGAATGGATAACGAAGCCGCTTTGCTTGCCAATGATGTTGACCGGATCGTTATGAAAGAACAAAGGCACGTAACGTTTGAGGAATGGCTGCCGTGCGCGGACGGCGTTAAACGGCTTTTTGAAACCGTAAAAGTGCCGCTGATACAGGATAGTAAAGTAATAGGAGTTTTGGGCATAGGGCGCGACATGACCCAGCGTAAAGCAATGGAAGATGAAATACGGGCGGCCTCGTTTGCCAAATCGTCTTTCCTTGCTAATATGAGCCATGAAATCCGCACCCCGCTTAACGTGATTATCGGCCTTACCGATTTAGTATTGGAAGACGACAGCCTGGAAAAGCAGGTTACGGAGAATCTGGCAAAGATAAGTAACGCGGGATCTACGCTTTTAAGCATTGTAAACGATATTCTGGACTTTTCCAAAATTGAGTCGGGCAAGCTGGAATTAAACGCGGTTGAATACTACACGGCCAGCCTTTTGAACGACATTGTTACGCTGGTGATTACCCGTCTTGGGGAAAAACCCATTACGTTCAATTTGGATATCTACGATGATCTGCCCGCCAAGTTGTACGGCGACGACCTTAGGGTAAAACAAATATTAACCAACCTGCTTACCAACTCGGTCAAATACACCAAGCAGGGAAGCATCATACTTAGCGTACACTGCGAGCGCGAGGGTGATACGCTGTGGATGGACATTGCCGTAAGCGATACCGGCATGGGCATACGCGAAGGAGACTTAAAAAAGCTCTTTTCGGATTACAACCAGGTGGATACCAAGGCAAACCGCAACATCGAGGGTACAGGTCTTGGCCTTTCCATTACCAAGAGGCTCGTGGAGATGATGGACGGGAAAATCTGGGCGGAAAGCGAGTACGGCAAAGGCAGTACCTTCCACTTGCACCTGCGGCAGGGCTTTGTCAACGATACGGTTATCGGATCGGAACTTGCGGACAAACTGCGCAGCTTCCGCTACTCCGACAGCAAGCGCATTGTCGGGAAAAAACTGGTAAGGGTCAATTTAAGCTACGCCAAGGTGCTGGTGGTAGACGATATGCAGACCAACCTGGACGTGGCATCCGGCCTGTTACGCAAATACAAGATGCAGGTTGACTGTTTAAGCAGCGGGCAGGAGGCGATAGACCGGATACGCGGCGGGAATCCTGCGTACAACGCTATATTCATGGATCACATGATGCCCAACATGGACGGCATAGAAACGGCGGACAACATCCGCGCGTTAGGCACGGAATACGCGCAAAAAATACCGATTATTGCCCTAACCGCCAATGCGATACAGGGAACAGACAAAATGTTCTATGAGCACGGCTTTCAGGATTTTATAACAAAGCCGATTGACGTAGTGGAAATGGATACCGCCATCAGAAAATGGGTGCGGGACGACAAGCGGGAAGAAGTGACGGTTGTCGAAGAAGCTTCGTCGGCAGAAGACATAGTAATAAATATACCGGGAGTGGATTCGGAAAAAGGGCTTTCCCTGTACGCGGGGGACACGAAAGTGTACCTGCCCATGCTGCGCTCCTATATTACCAACACACCGGGGGTTTTGGAAAAACTGCGGAATGTTACGGCGGAGAACTTATCCGGCTATGTCATTTCCGTACACGGGTTAAAAGGCACCAGCGCCGGCATAGGAGCGGAAAAAATACGGGAAGCGGCTATGGAACTGGAAGCAATATCCAGATCGGGCGACTTGCAGGCTGTTTTGGCTAAAAATGACAAACTCATTGCCGATACGGAAATCGTTGTGTCAAATGTAAAAGAATGGCTGGAAAAGAATGACCCCCAGGAAGTAAAACCCCGCCGAAATGCCCCCGACATGGAGCTTCTGGCGG
Organism: Spirochaetaceae bacterium; assembly: GCA_031283025.1. Taxonomy (GTDB): domain Bacteria; phylum Spirochaetota; class Spirochaetia; order Treponematales; family Breznakiellaceae; genus WRIV01. The sequence continues at coordinate 4,470 of JAITCP010000103.1, forward strand.
CGCTGCGGCAATGCTTTGACAGTTATGACATGAACGGCATTGATAAAATTATGATGGAACTGGAAAGCTTTGATTACGAAGAAGGAGCGGAGCTAATGGTATTGCTAAGAGAAAAAATCGAAACGGCGGAATTTGACGAAGCGGCGGGTAAAATTACGCAATATGAGGAAAAATTAGGAAAATGAGCGACGAGAATAAAAAGATTGTCGCGGTAGACGACAGCCTTCTATACCTGAATGTCCTTAAGAAAACCCTGAAAGGCATATACGAGGTATACCCCAGCTCCTCCGCTCTGGAAATGTTTGATTTATTGGAACATATTCAGCCGGACCTTATCCTGCTGGATGTGGATATGCCGGGCATGAGCGGCTATGAGGCGATAAAAAAGCTGAAAAGCGATGAGAAAAACAGGGGAATACCCGTTATATTCCTTACTTTTATGGACAATAAGCAAAGCGAATTGAATGGCTTAAAACTGGGCGCTGTTGATTATATCCACAAGCCCTTTGTCCCTTCACTGCTGCTCCAGCGGATAAAAATACATTTGTCCATAATGGATCAGAAAAAAGAAATACTGGACCGGAATAAAGAAATTGAAGAATTGCTTGACATAAAAACAAGAGAGGTTGCCTTGCGCGAAGCGGCGGAACTGGAAGCCCGGAACGCTTTGCGCGCCAAAGGCGAATTCCTTGCCAATATGAGCCATGAAATCCGCACTCCCCTTAACGTAATTATCGGCCTTACGGATTTACTATTGGAAGATGACAGCCTAAAAACCCAGGTTACGGAGAATCTGGCCAAGATAAGCAGCGCGGGCACTACGCTTTTAAGCATTGTAAACGACATTCTGGACTTTTCCAAAATTGAGTCGGGCAAGCTCGAATTAAACGCTGTTGAATACCATATGTCCAGCCTGCTGAATGACATTGTTACGCTTGTTATTACCCGTCTTGGGGAAAAACCCATTACGTTCAATCTGAATATCAAAAATGATCTGCCATCCAAACTGTACGGCGATGACCTGAGGGTAAAACAAATATTAACCAACCTGCTGACCAACTCGGTCAAATACACCAGACAGGGAAGCATCGAACTAATCGTACGCTGCACGCTTGACGGCGATACGATGTGGATGGAAGTCGCCGTAAAAGATACCGGCATCGGCATACGCGAAGAAGACTTAGAAAAGCTCTTTTCGGATTACAACCAGGTGGATACCAAGGCAAACCGCAACATCGAAGGTACAGGCCTGGGCCTTTCCATAACCAAGAAGCTTGTGGAGATAATGGACGGGAAAATCTGGGCGGAAAGCGAGTACGGCATAGGCAGTACGTTCCATGTGCGCCTTCGCCAGGACATTGTCAAAGACGCGCCGCCTATCGGGGCGGATATCGCGGACAAACTGCGCAGCTTCCGCTATGCCGACGACAAGCGCATTGTCTCCAAAAAACTGGTGCGGCTCAATTTAAGCTACGCCAGGGTGCTGGTGGTAGACGATATGCAGACCAATCTGGACGTGGCATCGGGCCTGTTGCGCAAATACAACATGAAGGTTGACTGCGCCGATAGCGGGCAGGAGGCGATAGAGAAGATACGCGGCGGGACTCCGGTGTACAACGCGATATTCATGGATCACATGATGCCCGGCATGGACGGCATAGAAGCGGCGGACAGGATTCGCTCCCTAGGCACGGAATACGCGCAAAAGATACCGATTATCGCTCTGACCGCCAACGCTATCCAGGGAACGGAAAAGATGTTTTATGAACACGGCTTTCAGGCTTTTACCACCAAGCCGATTGACGTGGTGGAACTGGATGCCGTTATCAAAAAATGGGTGCGGGACGATAAACATGAAGAAATAATGGTCGTCGATGATTCTGCCGCTTCCGAAGATATAGCAATAAATATACCCGGAGTGGATTCGGGAAAAGGGCTTTCCCTGTACGCGGGGGATACAAAAGTGTATGTGCCCATGCTACGCTCCTATATTACCAACACGCCGGGGGTTTTGGAAAAACTGCGGAATGTTTCGGCGGAAACCCTGCCGGCTTATGTTATTTCCGTACACGGGCTAAAAGGCACCAGCGCCGGCATAGGCGCGGAAGCGTTGCGGGAAGCGGCTGCGGAATTGGAAGAAAAATCCCGCGCGGGCGACTT
>JAITCP010000121.1 GCA_031283025.1 Spirochaetaceae bacterium
GGGAATCTCTAAAAACTTCAGTTTATAGAGATTTACCTCTGAAAAACGCACGTTTCGCAGCCCAAAGGGCGAGAAACTGCAAAGGAACCTCTAAAAACAACCGGTTTTTAGAGGTTCCCATAATTTATATGCGGCATATCCGCAGTAGGGCATGGCTTTGTTCATGAACCCTGTACGGGCCGGAGATTGCGGCCCTGGCCTCCTTCGGGAGGCCTTTCTTTTGCCCCCGTAAAACACCCGCTAAAAGATTATCCGTTAATGTCCTTATCGCTGAGCAAGCCTTTTTTCTTTTGGGTTACGATGTAAGCCGCATAGAGCTTGTCATAAATGGCAATGTGGCTTAATATCCAGTCCCTGAGGATACGGGCAAACTGATTGGGTACAAGTTTCTTGCCTTCATTATATTCTTTTACCGTTTCAAGAATGTTCCGCACCAAAGTATCGTGCTGCTTTTTATGTTCCGGATAATCAGGGTACTTTATTCGCTGCAGCAGCTCCTGCTCGGCGCCAAAGTGGAAACGGACATATTCTACCATTCGCCCCATGGTCTCTTTGAATATGCTGTCTTGCATTTTTTCTCCGCCCAGACAGGCACGGAAAAGTTCATTGGTAAGGGCAAAAAGCTCTTTATGCTGGTCGTCAATCAATTGAATCCCTATTGCATACTTGTCGCCCCAGATAACCATATCCTTATTATCGTTATTATTTATCATTATAAATAAAGTATACTTGTGTTTTATGTATTGATCAATAATGCCAATTTCTCGCTGCTTTAGGCGGCAGGTATACTCAACCGAGCCCGCAGGGCGAAGGTTCCCCTCTTGACGCCGCTGTTTCCATTGCTTTAGCCAGGAGTTTTTGCTACGCAAAAACTCCCAAGTCTAAAATTGGCAGGATGCCAATTTCTCGCTGCTTTAGGCGGCAGGACGCCGCTGTTTCTAGTGCTTTAGCCAGGAGTTTTTGCACAGCAAAAACTCCCAAGTCTAAAATTGGCAGGATGCCAATTTTAGACCCGCCTCACCGCCTTGAAAAGCTCCTCCCGGCGGATTTCTGTCCACAATGGCCGTCCGTGGGGGCAGCGGGGAAGCTGCCCGGTTTCTTCTTCCAGGGCCAGCGCCGCTTCCGCTAACGCAAGGGCGGCCTCGTCGTCCAGCCAACCGCCGTCTTTGATTGCTGTGCGGCAGGCCAGGGCGGCGGCCCAGCGCTCGGCCAGGTTTTTGCCTGCCGTGCGCAGTGACAGAAGTTCCTCCACTGTTTCGCCGTCTCCGGCTTTCCAGCCGGCGGGAAGGGCTGTTATGCGCCAATCGCCGCCGCCGCCGTTTTCCAGCACTATGCCAAGCCGTTTCAGTTCTTCCTGTTTTGCCTGCAAAAAATTTTCTTCCTCGGCATCGGAAGCTGTAAAAGGGATCGCTACCAAAAGTTCCTGGGTAGTAATGGGCGCGGATAAAAAGTGATTATAAAGGAGCCGTTCATGGGCGGCGTGCTGATCGATTAGATAAAGTTTGTTTCCTTTTTCCGCAATAATAAAAAAGCCAAAGGCCCGTCCGGCAAGGCGGAGCTGCCCGGTGGTACTGCCTGCGTGAACGGTTCCGGCGCTTTGTCCGTCCATGCCTCCGGTGTAATACGCCGGTTCCGGTTCGGCGGCTGCCCCGATTGGATCGGACACGAATGCCGCCGGCGCTCCTGCCTTTGGCAGGGGCGCAAAATCGTTCCGCCTTTCCAGCAACGCTTCCATAGCCAGAGAATGTGCATAGGAAGAAAAATACTCCCCGCGCTGATAAGGCGGCCTGAACGGTAATTCCGTACCGGAATGATCGCCTTGCGAAAGTGTTCCTTGTGATGGCTCATGGCCGCCTTGCCCGGCATCTATCCACGGCGCGGCCTTTTGTACATAGCCGCGAAGGGCGGTGGTAATGCAATGGTGTATCGCGGCGGAGTCGGCAAAGCGGATTTCCCGTTTGGCGGGATGTATGTTAAAATCCGCCAGAGCGGGATCAACTTCTATAAAAACCGCTCCCACCGGATGACTGCTGTTGGGAAAATAGCCGGAGAGGCCGTATTCCAAAGCCTGCATCAGGCCGTAATCCTGGACACGCCGTTTATTGGCAAAGATGTACTGCTGCCGCCGGTCCTGGCGGTACAGTTCCGGCCCGCCGAATATGATCGTAACGGTAAAGCCTTCCCCGCCCGCTTCTATAAGGTGAAGAAATTTCCGTTCGCTGCCGCTAAAGAAAAGTTCGCCAAAGCGTTTCATGGGGCCGCCTGAGCAGGGCAAAAGCTGCAGCTTCATAACTCCGTCCTGAATAAAACGGAAGGAAACGCCGGGAAAGGCCAGAGCCTTTTCAATAAAAGTTTGACGGCATAAGGCGGTTTCCGCCGCTTCACGTTTAAGGAAGCGCTTGCGCGCGGGGATTGCGTCAAAGAGGCCGTAAGCGCGGATGCTGGTGCCCTTAATGCGCCGGGTTTGGGTAAATGTCGTGCTGTCGCTTTCCGCTTCACCTGCGGCGGGAACGCCGTTGTACGCCGCGCCGGGAATGGTTTCCAAAAGCCATGCTTCCCTGCCGTCAGTACTGGTAAGAATTTCCAGCCGGGCTACTGACGCTGCCGCCGCAAGCGCTTCGCCCCGGAATCCAAGAGTGGTGGAGCGGGAAAGATCATCCAGTGATTGTATCTTGCTGGTGGCATGGGTTTTTACGCAGAGGGCAAGGTCTTCACGGCTCATCCCGGAGCCGTCGTCGATCACTTCAACCTTGCCAATGCCGCCCCCTTCAATGGCGAGTTCTATGCTTCCCGCGCCTGAATCCAGGGCATTGTCGATAAATTCCCGTACCAGCGCCGCGGGCCGGTCGATAACTTCACCGGCGGCAATTTTTTTTGCTTCTTCCGGGGGCAGTATCCTTATCATGGCAGTATCCGTATCATGGCAGTACCTGTCTCATGGATTACCCGCCGTTAAAAAGCTCCATTTCCGGGCTTTCTTCCGCTTTAGCGTCCGGAGCGTTAAGCAGTACCTCGATACGGCTTTCGATTTTTTCCAAATCCTTTTCCAGCGCCCGCGCCAGTTTGATCCCTTCCTCAAACGCTTTAAGCGCGTCCTCCAGGGGAATATCGGTTCCCCGAATGGCCTCACCAAGATTTTCCAGTTTTTGGAGTCGTTCTTCAAAATTCTTCATTTTACACCTTTTTACGCTTTCATAGCTTTTTTCAAAACTAACCAAAGGGAATCTCTAAAAACTTCAGTTTTTAGAGATTTACCGCTAAAAAACGCACGTTTCGCAGCCCCAAAGGGCGAGAAACTGCAAAGGAACCTCTAAAAACAACCGGTTTTTAGAGGTTCCCCAAATTTTGAAAGAGGCTCAACTTGTTCGGTTACCGCCCGAACCAGCCCTTCCAGGGGCCTGATGCTGAGTTTGTCTCCGGGTTTTGCATCCCTCCCCCGGCGGAGGATTTTCCCGCTGGATTCATTAAACACCACAGAGAATCCCCGTTCCAGTACCGAGAGAGGGCTCCCCGCTTCCAGACCGGCGCGGGCAATTTCCAGCCGGCGGCGGTATGCGGAAAGCTGTTCCCGCAACGCGTTGAGCAGCGTTTCCTTGGCATCGTCAAAGCGGACAAGTACGGGCTGTAGTATTATCCTGAAACGCCGTTCCAGATCGTCAATGCTGAAAGGCCGCATAAGAAGCCGTGCCCGGTCAAGCCGCGCTTCAATGGAATTTACCATCTCTGCTTCAATCGCCATTATATTTTCCAGCGCCTCGCTGCGGTTAGCGCTGACAAGTTCCGCCGCCGCCGAAGGCGTGGGAGCGCGCAGGTCAGCGGCCAAATCGCACAGCGCGTTGTCAATTTCGTGGCCTACCGCGCTTATAACCGGAATTGCAGAATCGGCCACAGCCCGAATCACAACCTCCTCCGAAAAGGGCAGGAGGTCCTCCAGAGAGCCGCCGCCCCGGCCCACGATGAGCACATCGGCCAGGTTCCACTGGTTTGCCTGCTCTATGCGCCTAGCGATAATGGCCGCCGCTTCGCTCCCCTGAACCGGCGCGGGAAGGATGATCACACGAACGCCGGAAGCCCTGCGCTGCAATATCGTAAGAATATCCTGCACTGCGGCTCCCGTAGGCGAACTTACCACGCCCACGGTTTCGGGAAAAAGGGGGATGGGCTTTTTCCGTTCCTCATCAAAAAGCCCTTCCGCCGCAAGCGCCCGCTTCCGGTTTTCCAGCATCGCCAGAATATCTCCGGCTCCCGCCAACTCTATGTCCTCGCAGACAAGCTGATAACTGCCCCGCTGGGGGTACACCGAAATACGCCCGCGCGCCCGCAACAGCATACCGTCTTTGGGTTCAAAAGCAAGACTGGAAAGGCGGTTCTTAAACATTACCGCGTCAATTTTTGCACCGGGGTCTTTGAGTGAAAAGTACAGGTGCCCCGTGCTGGAAGGGCGAAAATTGGAAAGCTCCCCTTCCACAACAAGCATGGGAAAGGCGCTCTCCAGATTTTGCCGAATAAGGCTGGTCAGCTCGGAAACGGTAAACTTTTGCTGCATCCCCATTACTATACCACAACTGCGGGTTTTGCGATATGGGGTAAAATAGGCTCCTGCCGCCTTTTTTGCTTGACAAATGTGTGACAATACGGTATAAATAAGATGAGCCATTTTCAAAAACTGTCTGACCACTTTTGTAAGCGGTCAGATTGGAAAATCCTCAAATAACAGGAGAATACATGAAATTTGTTACCGTAAGAGATTTTAGGAATTCCCCGACTGCTATTTGGAAGAAATTACCTTCTGAACGCAAATTAATTATAACCAATACTGGAAGACACTATTTTTGCGGTTAGAAGATCAAAGGCGGCAAACGCCATGAAGAAAATGCAGGAAATATCTGTTTCTTTGGGTAATGATAAAATGACGCTTGACGAAATAAACACTATTGGGAATCTCTAAAAACTTCAGTTTTTAGAGATTTACCTCTGAAAAACGCACGTTTCGCAGCCCAAAGGGCGAGAAACTGCAAAGGAACCTCTGAAAACAACCGGTTTTTAGAGATTCCCTATTACTAAAGATGTCAGGAAAAAAATTAAAGAATGAAGATAGTGGTCGATACAAATGTAATCGTGTCAGCGTTATTGAACATAAATGGAACTTCTGCAAAAATATTGTCTTCGATTCTAAGTGGTAATGTAAAAATATATAGAATACGGAGGCACCTATGAAAAGAACTGTATCTTTTGCCCTTTTTTCAGCGCTTATTATTACCGGGCTGCTCATAAACGGATGTGCGGATAAACCGCAGTCCGTGAACGACAACGGTTTATCGGGACCGCAGTTTCACGTTTATATCGCCTTTGGGCAGTCGAATATGCAGGGCCCCGGTGAAATTCGCCCGCAGGATAAAACCGGCATAAACGGCCGCTGGCGCGTATTAAACGTTGTTGCCAATACCTACGCCGGGGAAAACCGTGCCAAGGGCCAATGGTATAATGCCGTGCCGCCGCTTATCATTCCGGACAGCGGTTTGGTTAATTACCTGAGGCTTAACATCGGGCTTGGGCCTTCTGATTACTTTGGGCGCACCCTCGTTGCGGGCACTCCGGAAAATATAAAAATTGGCGTGGTAGCCGTTGCCAATGGCGACCTTGCTCTTTCCGCTTTCCGCAAGACAAAGGGCGCTGAGTATTTTGACGCAGCAAAAGGCAATGGTGGCAACGGCAAAGAAAACAACAGGCCGTCGGATACAGAACGTCAAGGCTGGACAAGGTATACGGGGGCCGGTTATTCGAGCCTCTACGATGCGATCATACAAAACGCAAAGATAGCCCAAGAAACCGGCGTAATAAAAGGCATCATAGTCCATCAGGGTGAAAGCGGGCGGGGCCTTACCGACAAGACGTGGGTATCAATGTTAAAGGAAATTTACGATGATATGCTTTCCGATCTGGGGCTTGCGCCCAATTCCATACCCATTCTGCTGGGGCAGACCTGGAACGGCGGCTCCGGCCAAACCGGCGGCGCTCTTGCCAGCGATGCTGCGATACAAGCTGCCTTACCCAACGCGTGGATTATCAGCTCCAAAGATTGCGACGGCAGAACGGGAACCGGCCAGCCAGACAACACTCATTTTGGTTCCGCGGGGCTTGAATTGCTGGGCACGCGCTATGGGGAGAAAATGCTTGCGCTGGTTTACGGGATTAAGTAAATTCGCCGCCCTGAAACCCGCCCCCCAAGACGCGGAGGATCGCAAAAGTCCTTAGGGGAATCTCTAAAAACTGAAGTTTTTAGAGATTCCCAGTATATACAACCTTGTTATAAATTCGGGGAATAAGTCCAATTACCGCTTACAAAGGTATATTTTCCGGCTTTCAATTGGTTATTCGCATAAGCATAATCAAAGTCATTACTTTTAAAGGCTGCGCCGGATTCATCCCATCCAAACATTACCAATTTATCTATTGTAATGCTTGTCAAAGAATTTTGATTTGGCATAAATGCGCCAAGACCAATATATACAACGCTTTCAGGAATAACAATTGTTGTTACTCTATGATTAAGAAACGCATCATCACCAATATATCTTATTGAAGAACCAAGTCTTATAGAGGTGATTTGGTTTTCAATAAATGCACGGTAACCAATATGTATTACTCCGTTTCCAATTACAACATTTCTTAAAGAATTTCTTTGAAACGCAGAGAAACCAACATAAGTAACACTGTCAGGAATTGTTATTGAGGTTAATTTGTTATTGAGAAAAGCATTATTATCTATTATTCTTACTTTTCCGGGTATGGTAACTGATGCAAGCTGATTATTTGCAAAAGTTGCATTGCCTATGTATTCAAGATTTCCCGGTAAAGTGAGTGATGTAAGCCGGTTAGCGTTAAAGGCGTCATTGCCTATATATTCGACATTTTCAGGTATAGTTAACGAAGTTAATTGATTTCGGTTAAATGCCCGATCTCCGATAAATGTAACGGTTTTTGGTATTACAACGCCTGTTAAACCTTTGTTCTGAAAAGCCTCCGCCGTTAAACGGGTTACCGGCATATTGAGAATTTTTTCCGGTATTACAATATTTTTTGCCGTGCCTTTGTAATTCACAATAGCCACTGTACCGTCGTCATTTCTTTGAATATCAAAATCGCCGGCATTTTGAGCAAATAGGGAAACCGCCAAAAAACCAAAAACTGCCAAAAAAGTACGTTTCTTCATAAAATACTCCTTATTAGAGTTGTTTAAAAACTTCAGTTTTTGAACAACTTCCTATTAAAACCGCAAAATACGCAGTATTTTGCTTAACTTGTTCAAGAACCAACCGGGTTCTTGAACAAGTCTATTATTTTCTCTCATCAATCTCCGCTTTGGGCTTATTAACGCCGCAGCCAGGTTTAACCGCTACTGTTTCGCCCATGCGTTTGTGCCGCGTGATCTTGTATACGTTCCTATTCCGCCGGCAAGGTATGTACTGCGCAAGTCGCTGTTGCCAAGAGCAGAACTAAAACCTCCCGAAGCAGTCGATCTCCAAATTTCGTAGAACGCATAAGAACTAAAACCTCTTGAAGGAATCCTGCTTTGAAACGTTACTCTGGTAAGGCTGATGCAATAACTAAAAGCCTCACTCTCAATGCTTGTAACGCCGTTTCCTATGGTTAGGCTGGCAAGGTTATGGCAGTTGTTAAAAGCCATTCTACTAATGCTCTTAATGCCGTTTCCTATGGTTACGCTTGCAAGGTTGCTGCAAGCGCTAAAAACATTCCCCCCAATGCTGGTAACGCTGTCCGGTATAGTTACGCTGGTAAGATCAGTATCTGAGAAAGCGGACGCTCCAATGCTGGTAACACTGCTGGGTATGGTTACGCTGGTAAGACCAGATCCTGAAAAAGCGGACGCTCCAATGCCGGTAACGCTGTTTGGTATGGTTATGCCGGTAAGGCTGGTGCAATCGGAAAACCCACTAAGGTTAGTAACGCTGTCCGGTATAGTTACGCTGGTAAGGCTGGTGCAATCGGAAAACCCGCTAAGGTTAGTAACGCTGTCCGGTATAGTTACGCTGGTAAGTCCGGTTCCGGAAAAAGCGGCTCGCCCAATGGTGGTAACGCCATTTCCTATGGTTACGCTGGTAAGATCAGTTCCTGAAAAAGCGGACGCTCCAATGCTGGTAACGTTGTTGGGTATGGTTACGCTGGGAAGACCAGTTCCTGAAAAAGCGGACGCTCCAATGCTGGTAACGCTGTCCGGTATGGTTATGCTGGTAAGGCTGTCGCAGCCGGAAAATCCGCTAAGGTCAGTAACGCTGTTGGGTATGGTTACGCCGGTAAGGCTGTCGCAGCCGTTAAATCCGCTAAGGTTAGTAACGCTGTTGGGTATGGTTACGCTGGTAAGGCTGGTGCATCCGTAAAAAGCGCCTTCCTCAATGCCGGTAACACCGTTGGGTATGGTTATGCCTACAAGCGTTTTGCAGTTTCTAAAAACGTCAGAAATTTCCGTTAAAGGACTGCCGGAAAGGTTAAGGCTTACATATTTGCCTGCGCCGGATATAACTTCCGCGATGTCTTCGATCATCATTTCATTGGCTTTCATGGCAACCTTTATTGGTTTATCGGGACCGTTGGCAGGCCGTTTGTCAAGGTATACCCTGAGCGCCTCGGCGCTGTTGAGGCTTTTGCCGCCGCCGGAACAAGCGGTAAATGCAAGGGCGATAATGACCATAACTGCCATAATTAAACCATGTTTCCGATTTTTCATACAATTTCTCCTTGTTATATTAGAGTTGTTCAAAAACTTCAGTTTTTGAACAACTTCCTATTAAAATTGCAAAATACGCAGTATTTTGCTTAACTTGTTCAAGAACCAACCGGGTTCCTGAACAAGTCTATTTTAATGACAAAGGTAGCTTTTCCAAAAACTGAAGTTTTGGAAAAGCCTCGATTTATTATAATTTTTTCTATTCTATTAAGTCAATCCCCCGCATTGCCTCATAATTAATCTAGCCGAAAAGGGGGTGTGCATCAAAACTAAAAATCTAGCCCAAATTATACTGGTTCCTACCAGACACGGAGGAACAAATGGGGTTAGACATGAATA
>JAITCP010000125.1 GCA_031283025.1 Spirochaetaceae bacterium
AAAAAAAAAAAACATTCCCGGGGTGAACAGCGCGGACACCCCCAAGGGGGGGGGGTTTTTTGTTTAATTTTAATTTTTTTAAAAAAAATTTTCTCCCCCCCCCCCCCCCCCCCCCCCCCTATATTTCTTAACCGACAATACAATAAAAACAGGCGGGATACCGCCAATTCAAAAAAATTATTTACGTCACTTTGCCGCTTTAGGCAAACAAAAATTTATTTTAAGGAGTCTCTTATGGTAAAAAAATCTTTGTGCGTTATTTTGCTTGCGGTGTTGATGTTTAGTGGCTGTGGGAGCGTTACTAAAAGCGGGAAGGCTATTGTGCCAAGGGTTTCCAGTTACATCAGAACATGGCCCATTCCGCCGGCTGCGCGGCAAGGGGCAAGCCCCTACTGGAACGCGGGAATGATCAAGGGCGAGTATTTGACAGACCTCATCGTCGCTTTTGCCCTTCTTGACAAGGGCAATGTGTCAACCCCGTACATTCCTGAACTGCGGCCCCTTGCTGACGGCACTCCCCAGTTTACCAATATCTGGAGGGAAATTGCCGCTCTTAAAGAAAAATATCCCCACCTTAAAATAAATATTTCCGCGGGGGGATACGGCGCGGACGGCTTTTCCGATATGGCCAACGATTCAAGACTGCGGCAAGCCTTTGTTGCCAATGTATGTAATTGGCTGGAAACGTACAATCTGGACGGCATGGACGTAGACTGGGAATATCCGGTAGGCCCGGAATGGGGGCAGGAAATAAAATCGCGGCCCGCGGACAAGCAGAATTACATCACCCTTTTACAGGATTTGCGAAACGCGTTTGACGCGCTGGGCGAAAAAACCGGCAAACGCTACGGTCTTTCCACGGCGGTTCCGGCAAGCGGCTGGTTCCCCAAAGCAAACGATGTAAAGGCTGCGGCAAGAATCGTGGACTCTCTTAAGCTCATGGCCTATGACTATTACGGCGGATGGAGCAGTACCACCGGGCATCACGCCAATCTAAGCAACAACCCGCATGATCCCGCATGGGGCGGATGGAGCACGGAGCAGGCTTTGGACGAATATCTTTGGGCGGGAGTGCCGCCCGGAAAAATAATGCTTGGCCTGGGGTTCTACGGAAAAGCGTGGCAGGGCGTGGGGAAGGGCGACTACGAGGATACCCCCGGCCTGTACCAGCCCTATAAGTCACTGCCCAGTTTTGGGCCTTTCTATCAGGGAACGATAAGCTGGACAGATATTAAGGAATTCCTTAAACCAGGCTCCGGCTACAAACGCTACTGGGACGATTTGGGGCAAGCGCCCTATCTCTACAACGGCGACATCTGGATCAGCTACACCGATCAGGAACAGATAAAAGTATTGACCCGTTTTGTAAAAGAGAAAAAACTCGGCGGAGTATTTGTCTGGGAATACGGCCATGACATGAACGCTGAATTGATGAAAGCTCTGGCAGAAAATTCGCAATAACCAAAGGAGGAACAAATAAATGAAAAAGATAGTAACTGTATTTGTGTTAACCCTGTGCTTTGTAACACCGGTTTTTTCGCAGATGCGCATGAATGGCTGGGGCCGCGTCGTATGGGTTCCGGCGTTTTTGGCTCAGGACGGAGAAACAAAGTCTACAATGCAGTCGCCCTGGGGAGACAGGCCGGATTTGGAATTCATGTTTTCCGCCTCGTCTACAAATATAGGAGTTGACCTTGGCGTAATGGTAGCACCCAATGAGTTCTACCAGATTGGAAACGCCAAGGTATGGTGGAGGCCCGACGAAAACTTCAAACTCCATCTTGGTTCAGGACGCGTGCCGATTCTTAGGGGCAAAGTAGCGTCCAGTACCGGTGGATATGCATACGCGTGGGGCCGCCTTTCCGGCTTTTTCCCGAATGGCGGAAAGAACGCCCCTGTTATGATGATTGGCGACGGCGATGGCATATTCAGCCGTTTTAACCTGACCGATCAGGGGGCGATTCTGGAATTTACACCTAATTTTACGCCAGCGCTGGAGGGCCTGTATATCGGCGCCGCCGTTGCCCCCCAATGGACAAAGGAAGGCGGCATCCTTGCAGAAACCGTGTACAAGGGCATCCACGCGGTAATTGGCTATGAAATAAAAGACATAGGGCATTTGCGCCTTGGTTTTGTTGGCGGCAACGAAGAGAACGGAGAAACAGCCAATGCGTCGAAAAACTGGGATTTTTCCTATGACCGGCGCATAGAAGCGGCTTTTGCCCTAACCGCCGTACCCAATTTGCTTATTGATATTGGGGGTAAGTACAGCCTGCATGAACATCCGGGTATTTTGGCCCAACCGGGATTTTCTCTGGAGAATCCACTGTACGCTGCCTTGGGTGTTATGTATACCGGTGTTGATAAACTCAGCTTTGGGTTCGCCATTGACGGGCATTTTGCCGGTGCGGCTACACTAGAAACTTCTTATGAAGGTAATCCTGTTGTCAGCGCTCCCCAAATCGCATTTAACATCTACCCGACCTACAGTTTTGATTTTTGTGATGTCGGGGCGGATTTATCGTATGGTATGCAGTTGGGCAGTGAAAAAGGTGTAAACGATAAGAAAATGGCCGGCTTTGGCGTTCATGCCCAGAAGACTTACGGACACGGCAATTTCCGCATAGGCGTTTACGCGACCGCGCCGCTGAATGAAGGCGAAAAATGGGGATTTTCCGTACCAACATGGATAACCTATTCGTTCTAGGAGGAGGTCCGGAATGAAGAAAAGGCACATTCCAAACAAAGCGGGCGCTCTAAAGAGAGCGGGCGCTCTAAACAGAGCGGGGGTATCTATCGCGGCAGCTCTGGCAGTGCTGTTTGCGGCAGGCTGTATCATAGACCCCCAGCCTTCTTTCGACGATACGTATACATCGTTTCCGCAAGCGGAAATTCTTGGGGCCAGTTTTTACTTAGTGATGAACGGTAAAGATGTTACCGGAGATGACGCGGGAACCATAACCAAAAATGAGGACGGCACCTACAAAGTGCGGATGAGACGGAGAACGCCGTCCAATGTGCCGGTAGCAATGTATGTTACCGGTGCCTTTGAGTTTTCTGAATTTTACAGCATAACCTGTACCTTCCCCAAAGAGGTCGTGAATAAACCCTACCGTGTGTATGCCTGCGCTTCACGGGCCATGGACGGCAATACTGATGCCGATTATCCTACTGCCAGAGATTTGGTCGGCATGACAGCTTTTCCCGGTGGTGTAGCTGAAGGAACCTTCAGAATGAGCAATGAAGGGATCAATTTTCTTAATAAGGATCGCCGGAACAGGCCGTATATTACCGTATTCCTGTATTTGTATTTCCAAACTGCGGATAACAGCAACCCTGAAGATTTTTACGAATTTACTCTGCACAGCGTAAAAGGGGCCAACGGCATTATGCCGGAAAGCAAGGCAGTCAGAGTTGAGGTTTACCGCGATGGGGAAACGGATGCGGCAAACAAATTTATCCTGCAGCCGAATTCTATAGAAGGCTACCCCGATGAAAAGGCCGTCCTGGCACGGTACATCCACCGCTACAACTCAGACAAGGCGAGCCCTGACCTTCCCCTTATGGCTTCTACCGCTTCCCTGCATATAGACCTGGAAGTTCCCAACACAGATGTAGGCAAGGAAATTGAGTTTGAACTGAGAGGCGTTAATCTTTTTCCAACCGGGCTTTATGCCGCCAGCAATAACTATATCACCAGAGATTTATTCAAGAGCGATAAGGTTAAAGTTTTGGCCGGAACCGGCGGCAGCCAGGCAGAACAAACCAACATAGTAACGGAAGAAAGAATTCTTGAAAATGCCGCATGGAATTACTACTACAAGATAAAAGCAAGAATCAGAAATTACAGCAACCTTTTTGGCAGCAGAACAGGAGCAGGAATACGGCTGGTTATTGAAGGGCCCTTTGAAAACACAGATCGTTATACCTGCAGGATCGTCCTTCCTGACAAGTACGTGGGAGAAAAGTAAGCGTGAAAAGAAGCTTGTTTTTGCCGGTTTTAGTAATGCTTTCCCTAACTTTGTTTTTAAACGGATGTTCGGATACTACTGCCGTCAATGAAAATGAGCCCCCAGCCTTTGCGTTAGGCGATGCCAAAGTCGCCGCTTATATCCAAACATGGGGAAGCTGGAAAGCTAAAAATATCAAAGGTCAATACCTTTCCGATTTAATTTTGGCTTTTGCCCTGATTAACAGTTCAACCTATTCGTCTGTTACCATGAGCCCTTTTTCCGGCCTGTGGAACGAAGTTGCGGAACTCAAACAAACATGGCCCAACCTGAAGGTTACCCTTTCCATAGGCGGGGCAAATGAAAAAAACTTCCCCAACATGACCGCGGACGCGGGAAAGCGGACGGCCTTTATTGCCGATGTCTGCGCCTGGATGAAAACCCGCGATCTTGACGGCGTTGACATTGACTGGGAATTTCCAAGAAATGCCGCGCAGTGGCAGAATTACGTTGCCTTGTTGCAGGAACTGCGGACTGTGCTGGATGTTCTGGAAGTGGAAAGCGGCAAACGGTACTCTCTTTCTTCCGCGGTTTCCGCGGGTTACGACAGTTCCATATTACAGGCTGTTGATTTTGTAGACACCTTAAAGGTTATGAATTATGACTACTATGGCAGTTGGAGCGCTACTACCGGACATAACGCTAATTTGTATAACAATTCACGCAAACAAAGCGATCAGAGTACGGACAGGTCCATAAGGGCTTACCTTAACGCGGGGATTCCGCCTGAAAAAATAATGCTGGGTGTTGCTTTTTACGGAAAAATATGGCGAGGAGTTCCACAGGGGAGCTATGAGCCGGGCTTGTTTCAGTCCCGTACAGCCTATGTATCAGAACAAAGCTGGACATTGATAAAGAGTTATCTTAAAAACGGTTCCGGCTATACCCGTTACTGGGACAATACCGCAAAGGCTCCTTTCCTGTATAACGGCGACAGGTGGGTTACCTACAGTGACGGAGAACAAATGAAGTGCCTTGCCGCTTACGCAAAGGAGAAAAAGCTCGGCGGGGTCTTTGCATGGGAATACAGCCAGGACATGGGAGCGGAATTATTAAAAACCCTGGCAGAAAATTCGCGCCGGTAGTTTTAACAGGAAGTTGTTCAGAAACTAAAGTTTTAGAACAACTTTAATTGGTATTTTTCGGCGAAAAAAAAAGACTGCGTTGCAGCCTTGAGCCGTAAAAATAAAATCATTTTTGAGGAGAAAAAAATGAAAAGAAACTTGATTTACGGACTGATAGCTATTCTGGCTATCGGACTAGCGGTTGTAGGCTGTTCAAATGGCAGCACTAATTCACCCCCTCCTGGAGGAACCGTAGGTTTTGATGCTCTGACACCCTGGGCTCCTTCGCCAATAGTTGAACCTGCCGAATACAAGGCGTTTCCCAAAGGCGATGATGATACCGGATTACTGGGGAATACGGCTTTTTACGTTAGTACGGGAGGAGAAGGGGTTATTGAGGAGGGCGATGATGACGGTACATACAAAGTTACGGTACAGACCAACCCGGGCGGCGTTAGCCTGATTTCCTTCCAGGATGCGGACTATGTATACAAAACAGGTTATTACTTGTCTCTGCAACTGCCCACGGCTAGTGCAGACAACCCGCATAAGCCCATTATGGCGGTAACCTATGTAGCTGTAGGCCCGCAGGAAACTGGTAATAATTGGAATACCGCTTCCAGGGTAAATATGACCAATAATAATACGCTGGATAAGGACAATGTATATTTGGCAGGACAGATTGATTTTGCATGGGAAAATGAGAATAATATTATTCCGTACAGAACCCTTTGTCTTCGCCTGTATTGGCATGAGGATGAAGAAGTTGGAAATTATGAATTTACCGTACGGAAAATTCTTGTTACCGATGATGACGATTTAACTCCGCCAGCATACCCGTATATATCATGGGCTCCCCCTGCTATACCTGCACCAACCGGATGGATAGATTTCCCCGCGGCGAGCATAACAGGAGCTACTGTTGAAACCGGTGCGGGCGCCGTTACAATTACAGTCGATAATGTTGCAGACGGCTATTCGATAACCATTCCAACTTTCGCTGGCGGCTTAACCGAAATTCATTTCCCCGCAGCAACTGGCTCTGATTTTACCAATGGGTATTATCTGTCGCTTAACTTGCCGAGCAATAATGATGAGGAATCTTTAAGGCCATACCGGGTTTATTCATATCCTAATGCGTATTGGGATGGAGCAGTCGATCTTAATCCTAATGAAGATGCCAGTGTTTCTGGAACGGGTTACTATGTGGCAGGAAATGTTGATATGCAATGGACAAACATCGGCGATCCTCCAAACACTTCAACATTAAATACTATTAATCTTCAATTCTACTGGCACGAAGATGAACCGGCAGATGGGACGTATACCTTCATCTTGAAGAAACTGAAGATCACCTCTGATGAGATTGTTATTGTAGACCCGGACGAGCTGGAACCTTGGACGCCTGATCCTGTAGCGGAACCGGACGGGTGGGTAACATTCCCCGGCAGTGAAACACTCATGGCAACATATTACCCCTGGGCTACAACTACCACCGGAAATTCTATAACTGCCGCATATTCGCCGACTGACTCATCGCGAACCCTGGTACGCCTTTCCGGAGATGCTTTCAAATACAAAAAGGGCATTTATGTGTCTGTAACCCTCCCCAATAATTCGCTCAAACCATCAAGAATCATTGCTTATCCGTCAACAACCAAGCTGGAAGGCGGCATCACCCCTGGCAATGATTGGAGCATCTGTGATGATATACAGGCTCCGGCCGGTAAATTTATCGCAGGAAAGGTTGACTTCAAGTGGGATAAAAGCGATTCAGCACATGTTTTTCAGGGTATTATCCTTGATATTTACTGGCATGCCGAACAAGAAGCGGGGGCTTATGCTTTCACTATCAACTCAATTAAGGTTGCGGAAGAGACAACTGAGAGACCGCCCGACCCGGATGAACTGGAACCTTGGACACCGGATCCTGTAGCGGAACCGGACGGGTGGGTAACATTCCCCGGCAGTGAAACACTTCGCTCGACTTTTTACCCATGGAATGCCGGTAATAAAATCGAGGGAAATACGGTAACCGTTGTAGCCCCTGCAAGCGGACGCACCCTGGTACGTTTCTTCGGCACTGATTTCCAATGGGAAAAAGGCTATTACTTGTCGGTAACCCTGCCAAATAATGCCAACAAACCGTCAAAAATCTATTCTCTCGGAGCAAATACCGATGGAGATGATGGAATATGGGCTGTTTCTGATACTGTAGATGCAGGGGCTGGTAAGTTCGTTGCCGGGCGTGTTGATTTTACCTGGGCCAACAATGAGTCAACAGCAGCTTATAAAGGCGTTATGCTTGATATTTACTGGCATGAGGAACAAACAGAAGCGATGTATAGTTTCACCATTAACAAGATACTGGTTGCGGGAGAGTCGACTGGTGGGCCGCCTCCAGCCGAAAAGCCGGTGATTCACGATACATCCCAACTTGATGGTGCAACATATACAGTAGGTGCTACGGCGGCCCCTCTTGTAGTTGTGCCGGCTTTGGATACCCACAGTGGGGAGTATATTTACTCATGGTTTAAAACTCCAACAGGCGCTCTCCATGATAGCAGTTGGATTTCAGATGGTACTCCCAATACCGACAGTCAAGGGGTCTATTTCGTTCCCCCGACTGATACTGCGGGAATTGTTTATTACTTTGTGAAAATAGAATTCGGAAGCGAGATAACCTACAGTGATTTTGTTAAAATCACTGTCAACGACTAAAGCAGTGTAACTAACAACGGTAATTGACACCGCAAGCCGCCTCCGCACGGGGGCGGCTTTTTTGCGGGAGAGTTGTTCAAAAACTTCAGTTTTTGAACAACTCTCCCGCAAAAAAGCCCGGCCTGCATATATCAAAATACCCAAAACAGACATCCATACAAAAATTGATACGGATATTCTAACATGGCTCAAATGTGAAGGCAAAGGTTATCAGGCCAGACTCAACGCGGCTCTCCGCTTCGCCATGAATAACGGTTTTTAAATTTTCACCAAGCTTTCACGCAGAAGCGCGGATCAAAATTTACATGGGATTTTGCTTGACATTACCCATGAAATAATGTATTTTTATAATATGAGGTGATTGTAGGGTGCAATCACGTTAATCAAAAAAAAAACCGATCGGTGAGGTGATTGTAGGGCGCAATCACGTTAATCAAAAAAAAGCCCGATTTTTAGCGCCCCAGTGGGGCGTTTTTTATTGACGAACGGAGCGAGATCGTGACCGTGCTTGCACGGGCATGATCGAGCGAGTGAGGAAACGAAGGGTTTAATACCCCTCGGCTCTGCCGCGGAAAGCCGCCGTAGGCGGCGGGTGCAGGGCTTGCCCTGAGGATGTTCATTAAAGGTAACTATGGAATTCCACCGTTTGAGCGCCGCTTTTTATATATAGGGAATCTCTAAAAACTTCAGTTTTTAGAGATTTACCTCTGAAAAACGCACGTTTCGTAGCCCAAAGGGCGAGAAACTGCAAAGGAACCTCTGAAAACAACCGGTTTTTAGAGGTTCCCTACAATTCGGACAATGTGAAGAAATCCTTACCAAAGAAAACCGCCCATATTATGTGCTGCTTCTGGAATTGGATGGGCTTACATATGCTATCCCGCTTCGTTCCCATATTGCGCACCCTTATTGTTTCATTGCTGATAATTCCCACGGTCAAAATAGCGGTCTTGACTATTCTAAGGCTGTGGTAATCATTGATTCTGTTCAGTACATTGATCCTGCCCCGGTAACAATCCGCCAACATGAATACAATATTAGACTTATTCAAGAACCCGGTTGGTTCTTGAATAAGTTAAGCAAAATACTGCGTATTTTGCAGTTTTAATAGGAAGTTGTTCAAAAACTGAAGTTTTTGAACAACTCTATTTATAAACAGCGGGAGTACCTTATCAGAAAACAATTTTCCTCTTATGTGGCATTGTATAAGAAAGAAGTCCGCCGCCGCTTGAAAAATCCGGCACTTCCGGTTTCCGCATTGTGCCGTTATGCTTCATTGAAATATTTTCACCATGAACTTGGTCTTGATAATTAGAGTTTGTCCATAATGTAACCAAGTTTCAATAATGCCATGGTGGCTTTTGTGTACGGAGGGAGAGGGATACCGTCAACGCGAACTGCCGCAGAAAGCCGCCTCCATACGGGGGCGGCTTTTTTTGCGGGAGGCTATTTACAGTTTTGTTATTTCTTCGGGAGACAAGCCTGTTGATTTGGTAATTATGTCCGCTGAAATGCCTAACGCTTTTAAGTTGCGGGCAGTTTCAAACTTGCTTTTTTCCACACCTATTTTCATGCCTTTTTCCATGCCTTCTTCTATACCTTCCGCTTTGCCTTCTTCTCTGCCTTCCGCTTTGCCTTTCTTAAAGTAGCCATCGAATTGCGACTGCCTGTCCATCCACGCTTTTTGCCGCATATTGTACTCCGCTCTAACCTTGTCGTCTGCGCTTATCTCGTACAATAAGTCTACCGCCTTCCGTATCTCCGGATTTGCTGTTGCTACCATCTCAAATTCTCCTTTCTGCCTGGCCCGCAAAAACTGCAGCCAGTCCCATACTTTGTTCCCGTCTTTGTCCGCCGGAACTTTGGGAAGTTCCAGGGTAAAGATTTCTTCCGGTATCC
>JAITCP010000186.1 GCA_031283025.1 Spirochaetaceae bacterium
ATAAACCGTCGCGTAAAGTTTCCCTTTTCATTCCACCATTTTATTATTGGTTTCTTGGAAAAAAGAAAGAAAAAACGTTGTTCTTACTTGACAGAGAGGCACATCATATCAGAGGTTCCCTGATGTTTTTCCAGGTTTTACGCAAAGGCAGAAAGCAAGCGTAATGAACGGCATTGGGATAAGGCGTATAATTGAAAAAGATGATCCTCCAATGCTTGTTCCCAGTCCGGCATCAAAGGTGGACCTTCTTAGCCGTGTTATGGCAAAAAAACCTTCTCATCCCTACTCCCCCGCAAGCATTTTTTGCCGTTCGATTTCTGCGCTGTTATGCAGGTTTTCCAGCTCTTCCATGATGGTATCCGCTACAGCCTGCTTTTTGTCCTCCACTCCGGCCTCTTCTGCCCTTGCCCGGACTTCATCCCGGAATGTAGTACAGTTTATGACTTTCCCCACAGTAACGCGCACTAAATCCTGGTGTACCGTATCATCCAGCATATCGCCGGGGTTGACTCGAAGAACCTCGCCGTTTAGCGCCACAAAACACATATAATCAAACATCCGCAGATAGGAATCAATTTCACGCACGCCCCGCTTGGTAGACGGATCGCCGGGGCGGTAACGTGTACCGGCAGGAAAGACAAGTACCATTCCGCCCTTGTTTTTAATGCGGATAAGGGCGTGGGTAGCGGCACGGTTAATCGCAGCGCTGCGGAGCAGTTCTTCCTTGTCCTTTTCCGGATCAAGCCCCTGAAGGGAACGGCTGGGATAAATCACAATCCGGGTATAGGCGCTGGCAAAGGCCGCAATAACGGGATTATCTTCCGTCAGCTTCTTTCCCGCAATGGCTACCAGCGTATCGGCAATGGGGGCGCCCCCGTCTTCTTTGCGGAGTAAACTGTCAAAAAGGGAAAGGTCCAGGTTGCTGTAATGTTCCAGCAGCAAGAGGCAGGGGCGGCCTTCTTTGAACAGCCGGTACAGTTCCCTAATATTTTCCATGCCGTTGATTCCCGAACCGGGAAGAGCCACGTGATCTATAATCTTATCCAGAATAGGGCGAATTTCACTGTTTCCCGGCTGATATACATTATTTTCAGTAACGGTAAGGTCAGCCTTTGACTTGCCAATAACTATCTTTATAAGGTCTCCAAAAGCGGTGCTAAGCGTTTCCATCAAGTGAGTATACCATACCCCCCACCCCTGTACAATACAGACAGGTAATGTGTTATACTCCCCTTATGCGATCTACAGTTGCGGTCATAGGAGCGGGCGCTTGGGGAACCACGGTAGCCAAGGTCATTGCCGATAAGGGCCATGACGTAGTTTTATGGTGCTTTGAAAAGGAAACTGCCGATGAGATAAACACCCGGCACATAAACGGGAAATTTTTGCCGGGAATCCCGCTCCCTGAGGGGCTCCGGGCGCTGACCAACCTGGATGAAGCGGCATCCGGCAGGGAAGTCCTTATACTGGCGGTGCCGTCGCTCTTTTTATTGACTACAGTTAAGCAGCTTTTGTCAGTGCCGTCAATACGGGAAGGGCAGACCGCCATCGCGGTAATCACCAAGGGTTTTCTGGAAACGCCCAACGGGCCCACGCTTATTCTGGACACACTGGAAGATTACCTGCCCGGCTTCTACCGGAAATCGCTCGCATACATTGCCGGGCCCAGCCATGCGGAAGAAGTTGCCCGCGGCAAAATCACCGGACTCATTTCCGCCAGCCAGAATCCGAAAAACGCCATGCGGTTCAGATACCTGTTAAAGAGCAGCCGTCTTCTGGTTTTTGCCTCCCTGGATGTCCGGGGAGTGCAGGTTGCGGCGGCAGTTAAAAACGTAATCGCCATTGCATTTGGGATCATGGATGCGTTAAAAACAGACTCAGGCGATACGGAAGAAATGTTCGGAGACAACACTGAATCGCTGCTTTTGGCGGCAGGCCTTAACGAAATACAAATCCTGGGTATGGCAATGGGCGCTACCCACCGTGAAACTTTTTCTTCCATTTCCGGGGTGGGCGATCTGGACGTAACCTGCCGCTCCATGTTAGGCAGAAACCGCCGTTTTGGACGGGAGATCGTTGAAAAAAACATTCTGGAGCCGTTCAAGAATCTGGACGATTTACTTGCCCGTATCGGAGAAATCGGATATATGCCGGAAGGAACGGCGGCGGCCAAGTATGTGCGGATACTTGCGGATAAACACCGGTTAAGAATGCCCATTTCAACCGGCTTGTACCAAATACTAAACCGGGAAATTAAACCGATGGAATTCCTGCGGAATTTTCTGAAATCCATGGAATAGACTTCCGCTAAACGCTATTTTAGATGAAACGAGGATTTATTGATGCTGGACAAACTAACCCAAAAATTTTCTGACGCTTTTCGTTTTATTGCCGGAAAATCGGTCATTACAGAAAAAAATATTGACGATACGGTAGAAGCAATCAAAATGGCCCTGCTGGAGGCGGATGTAAACCTTAGGGTAGTCCGGCGTTTTGTCAATTCCACCATAGAAGAAGCCAAAGGGGAAAGGGTGCTCCGTTCGGTGGACCCGGGCCAGCAGTTTGTCAAAATCGTCCACGATAAACTTGTGTCATTTTTGGGAGGAAACGGCGAGGGGCTTAAACTAAAGGGGCCGGACACCCTTTCCACCGTGCTGATGCTGGGCTTGCAAGGTTCGGGGAAAACAACCAGTTCCGCAAAACTTGCCCTGCGGCTCAAAAAAGAAGGCCGGAAGCCCCTTTTAGCGGCCTGCGATCTTGTAAGGCCAGCCGCGGTAGAACAGCTTACTGTCCTGGGCTCTCAGATCAATGTGCCGGTTTACAGGGAAGAAGGGGCCAAAGATCCGGTGGCCGTTTACAAGGGCGCCCTGGCCCTGGCCAGGAAAAATCTTTACGATACGCTGATAATCGACACCACAGGCCGCCTCCAGATCGACGAACCGATGATGGAGGAACTAAAGCGCCTGAAGGATGCGGCAAAACCCGACGAACTGCTCCTTGTTGCGGATTCCATGACAGGACAATCCGCTGTGGATATTGCCAAAACCTTCGACGAAAAAATTGGCATTACCGGAGTAGTGCTGACCAAGTTTGATTCCGACACCCGCGGCGGGGCGGCCCTGTCCCTCAAGACCGTTACCGGCAAGGCCCTTAAATTTGTGGGAACCGGGGAAAAGAGCGAAGATTTTGAGCCCTTTCACCCCGACCGGATCGCCGGACGCATTCTGGGCATGGGGGACGTGGTCAGCCTGGTAGAAAAAGCCCAGGAAGTAATTGATCAGGAAGATGCCCTGAAACTCCAAAAAAAAATAGAGAAGGAAACCCTTACCCTGGATGACTGGCTGGAGCAGATACGGGCGGTAAAAAAGATGGGGTCGATTCAAAAAATGCTGGAAATGATCCCCGGCATGGCGGGGCAAATCGATGAAGATACGATCAATAAAGAAGACCTAAAGCATCAGGAGGCGATACTTTCTTCCATGACCCGCAAGGAACGGGCCAACTACCTTATTATCGGGCCGTCCCGGAGAAGCCGCATTGCCAGGGGTTCCGGCACTTCCGTAGCGGAGGTAGGCCGGCTGATCAAAAAATTTGAAAAAATGCGTACCATGATGAAGAAAATGTCCAAAATGGGAGCAAAAAATCCCGCTGCGATGCAGCAGATGATGGGCGGTATGTATCCACGCTAAGCCTGGAAGGCATTTCCCAAAACGGGATTTTCGTGCGTGTTGCAAATTGGCTTATAATTCGTATACTTACAATAAAGAGGAGTCATGTACCATGAACACCAAAATCAAGATTTTTATGCTTGTTCTGATTTTTGCGGTTTCCTTCTCCGCTATAGCGGAAGATCCTCCGAGCCTTACAGAGCTACAAAAAAGTGTAGCAGATTTTTCCGAAGGGCTGGCCAAAACACTGCCTTTTAATTCATCGCTGGGACTAAACTGGGCAGATGCCTATATAGGCAAGTTTTTACCCAGTTCGCCGCCCCATTTTGGTGTTGGGGGATCATTCGGCGTTACTACCATGGACACTCCGGCGATGAAAACCCTGGCGAGTTTTCTAGGTGGTAAGCTTCCCTTAAACATAGACAAACTGCCGCTTCCTGCCTACACAGTAGAAGTACGGGTGGGGGGAGTTTTCCTTCCCTTTGATGCAGGTTTTAAATTCGGTTACCTGCCCTCGACAGAGATCTTTGGAATAGGGACTAATTACCTTCTGGTTGGCGGAGATATACGTTATGCCCTTCTGGACAAGCCGGTACTCCCCAAAATCTCTGTAGGTGTAGGGTTTAATTACCTGCAAGGCGGTATAAGCGCAAAAATGGGCTCGGACACGACATTTGCCTATGGAGGCCCTTCAATAACTCTGAAAAGCCCCAAGACGGAATTTAACTGGGCAACTAAATCCCTGGACTTTAAGGCCCAAATTTCCAAATCCTTTTTGATTATAACACCCTATCTGGGGCTTGGGGTGAGCTATGCTTGGTCAGAAGCGGGCTATTCGGTAAAGGCAAGTATCGAAGATGAATACAACGAGCTTATTGGGCCATCAGAAATTGCGGCAATTAATGATTACCTCAGGAGTCAAGGTGTGGATACCATTGATGTTGATAAAAACGGGGCATCTTCAATAATTAATAGCAGCAGTTTTAACTTGAGGGCTTTTGGCGGCATTTCCTTGAACATTGTGGTATTCAAGATCGATCTTACCGTGCTTTACAGCATCCTGGATAACAATTACGGGGGCAGCGTGGGGCTCAGGTTCCAATTATAGGGATCGTCTTTTTTTTAACCACGGAGTACCCACGGAGGGCACGGAGTTTCACAGAGAAAAAGCAAAAATCGTCTTAAAAACTCCGTATTTCTTCACGGTATCCTCTTGTCTTCCACTTTTCTTCCTCCGTGATATTCCGTGCATAACTCTGCGTACTTCGCGGTAAATAAGGCAGCTTTTCAAAAAACTCTATATTTTTCTGTTAAATTCGTGGTTTTTTTACAAAATATACTTGACAGTCGTAGTAATATGATATATATTATTATTTGAAGACGGATAATACCGACAAACAAACTAGTACAGGAGGCACAGATAATGGAACAAAAAAACCGGGAGCGGGTCGGCAAAGAAGCTCCGGACAAAGCCGTGGACGAGGATTCCGGCGGGAAATCCGCAGAAAACGGCGGAAAGCTGTCGTCAGACCTGCTCCGGGGCCATACGGAGACAATCGTACTGGGGATTCTGCACCGAGGCGATGCCTACGGTTTTGAAATCTACAACACGATTCTGGAACGTACCGGGGAACAGTACGAACTAAAGGAAACCACCCTGTATTCCAGTTATAAACGGCTGGAAAGCGGGGGATGCATTAGCTCCTATTGGGGTGATGAAACCCAGGGGGCCCGGAGGCGCTACTACCGGCTGACAGACAAGGGCCGGGAAACCTACCGGCAAAACATGAAAGACTGGGAGTTTACCCGGCACATTTTGAACGATCTCATGCGGATCGGCATTACCGAATCTACCGGCACGATCAAATCTGCCGAAAGGAGCTAACATGAAAGCAAAAGAATTTGTCAAATCACTTTTTAAGGACTATGAGGAAAGCCCGGCACTGGGGGACTTTATGGAAGAAATCCAGAGCAACCTGGAAGAACGGACGGCAAGCCTGGTAAAAAAAGGCCTTTCTGAAGACGAGGCGTTTGCCAAGGCTTCCGCCGAACTGGGGGACATTGGCGCTCTGGCGGCTGAGATGAGCCTTAAACGCAGGCAGGAAGTGTATCAGGACGCGTATCTGGGAATACAGCGTTACATGAAACCGGCAAGGGTGGCGGGTTATGTGGCTTTCGGCGCGGCGCTTGTTTTTGGGATCATCTGCGCTCTGATAGTTTACTTTTCCGGCATGGACAGGACAGGGGCTTTCGGTACTTTCCTGCCCTTCTTTACTGCTGCCGTCGCGGGGTTTACCTTTCTGGGCCTAACCCAGGAAACTGCCGCCGACTATCCCATGAAAAAGAAACGGGCCGCATGGTACAGCCTGGCGGCAGGGTTTATCGCCTTTGGAATAGTCCTTTTTCCGGTCATTTATTTTTCCGTAACAGACCATGTTTTAACAGGTACGGAATATCTTCCAAAGCATTTTCCGTTTTTCATTGCCGCAGAATGGAAGCTTGTACCGGCCTTGGCGGCGGAAATCCCCTTTCTTATCCCCGGCATTGGCCTTCTGGTATTTCTTTGTTTAACAGAAAAAAACCGGCTTAAACCCTGGGCATTGCAATATGCAGCCAGTTTTTCCTATAACTTAGAACATCAAATAACAGACAAGGCCAATAAATCCGCAGAACAATGGCAGAATCCGGCTTATGGGGAACAGTTCGGCCTTTTTTCCGGAGCAATTTGGATTTTTGCCGTCGGCCTCTTTATTGCTCTGGGTTTTGCCATCGGCTTTAAATACTCCTGGCTGGTATTTATCTTTGCCACCGCAGTTCAACTTTTTGTTCAGGCGCTGATGTGTAAACCGAACAGCGGAAACAAAGAATAGACTTGTTCAAGAACCCGGTTGGTTCTTGAACAAGTTAAGCAAAATACTGCGTATTTTGCAGTTTTAATAGGAAGTTGTTCAAAAACTGAAGTTTTTGAACAACTCTAATA
>JAITCP010000029.1 GCA_031283025.1 Spirochaetaceae bacterium
AGTATTCCTTCTGACAAGGTTTCTTGAGAAACCTTTGGCTAGAATTTCGACTTTTGACCTGCCTGCTGCAGGCAGGGGCACACTTTTTTCGGCTAGATTTTCTTTTGAGGCAACACGGAGAGTTGTTATTCCTGTTAGCCGCCATTCCTGCCCCTGTTTCCCGTCCAAATGTACGGCGGTAATAATCCACATAAATGCTCTGGTATTCCTGCCTATTACGCTGCCGTACCAGCCAGCCGGGTGTTTTCGGGGTTATAAAAGGCGCTCCCAGCTGCCGATTCGGTGGGGGGGGCTATAGGCGGGAATTTTTGATTGTTCGCGGGGATGCGTTTTATATTACCGTACCCGGATACAAAATGGTGTTTTTGGGTATGACGATGATCCCGTCCACGATATGGTATTGATCAAAGCTGCCATCGCTCCGGTTGATGTTGTCGATGCCGATGCGGCAGCCTTCCCCTATACACGCGTTCTTGTCGATAATCGCCCCTTTGATGATAACTCCTTTGCCGATGCCAATGTTGGGAATCCTTCTGTCTTCGTTGTGCTTTTTTTGTTTTTCCGTTTCGTAATAGTCCGCGCCCATGCAGATTACCCCGTTCAGGCTGGCGCCGGACTCAATAATCGTCCTGACCCCGACAATGGAATTGGAAATAGACGCATTGGTAATAATACAGCCTTCAGAGGCTATGGATTGGTTCATGTTGCTGTAATTCATCTTTGAAGGAGGCAGCGCCCTCATGTGGGTATAAATGGGCATTGTTTCATCGTAAATATCAAACCGGGGCCGCACGGAAGCCAGTTCAAGGTTCGCCTCGTAAAAATTTCTTATCGTTCCTATGTCTTCCCAGTAACCGTCAAAAACATAGGCATTTACCTTGAGCTTGTTAATCGACTGGGGAATAACCTCCTTGCCAAAATCGGTAAGTTCATTGTCAAGGCACTCTTCCATGGCTGTCGCGTTAAACACGTAAATCCCCATATTGGCCAAGTACTCGTCCCCTCCGTTTTTGTTCTTTTTAATCTCCGGCGGCGCTTTATAATCCTGGATGTCCATGGTGGGACCGGGTTTTTCCAGGAATTCGGTAATTCCGGAACTTTTATTTACTTTAAGGATTCCCAACTGGCTTGCATCTTCCCTTGACACTGTAGTACAGGCAATGGTAATCGCCGCGCCGGACTCACGGTGGTTTTTAATGAAATCCCGCAAATCCATCCGGTAGAGCTGATCCCCGGAAAGAATCAAATAGTAAGAGGGTTTTTGCGTCCTAAAATGGATAAAATTTTTGCGTATGGCGTCTGCGGTGCCTTCAAACCAACTGGAGTGTTCAAAGGTCTGCTCCGCCGCTAAAACCTCCACAAATCCCTTGGAAAAGGTATCAAAAATATAGGTCCGGGCCAAATGCAGGTTGAGTGAAGCGGAATTAAACATAGTAAGGACATAAATCTGCCTAAGGCTGGCGTTGATACAGTTGGAAATAGGGATGTCAACAATCCGGTATTTCCCCCCAAAAGGAACTGCCGGCTTTGCCCTGGCTTGGGTTAACGGAAACAGCCTGGTTCCCTTTCCTCCTCCTAAAACAATGGATAATACTTCTGCCATTTCCGCCCTCTTTTTACATTGATTTTCATTGATACAAATAAGTATACTACATTTCTTTTTGTGTGTCGATAGGAAAAATTTAGCGTTTTTCAGCGATTCCCTTTTTTAACCGTAGAAAACTCGACTTTTTCCGCCCTACAGGATAGAATTTGCCATGAGTAACGGCAGTACTACACAGCAATCAGGTAATTCGCAAAGAGCGGCGCTGGAGCGGATTATTTCCAGCCCCGAATTTGCTCCGAATATCGTGGTAAACAGGCTTATTCCGGCAGCGGAAGGTTCTTACGCGCCTTTTCCTTCTGATCTCAATCCGCACATTGCCGCCGCTCTCCGCTCCCGCGGCATTACTCGTCTGTATACCCATCAGGCGGAAGTCTGGGAGAAGGTCAAAGAACGGCGGAATGTGATTGTCGTTACTCCTACCGCTTCAGGAAAAACCCTTTGCTACAACCTGCCGGTGCTTCAGGCCCTGCTGGAAGATACGGAAGGGCGCGCTCTTTACCTGTTTCCAACAAAAGCGCTTTCTCAGGATCAGCAATCGGAACTAAACGGGCTGGTGGAGCCGGGTACTGCGGGTGGTTCGGACTTGCCGGACACACTGCCCATCAAGGTGGTAACCTATGACGGCGACACCCCGGACAGCCTGCGTATCGCGGCCAGGGATACGGGGCGGATCGTGATCAGCAATCCCGATATGCTCCATGCGGGGATACTTCCCAATCATCCCAAGTGGATCAAGTTCTTTTCCCGGCTCAAGTTTATCGTTATTGACGAAGCCCACGCATACCGCGGGGTTTTGGGGAGCCACGTGGCGAATGTGATCCGCCGCCTGCGCCGTATCGCCGCCTTTTACGGTTCAACGCCCCGCTTCATTCTTTGTTCGGCAACCATCGGCAATCCCCGTGAATTGGGGGCGGCCCTTATCGGGGATGATGACCTCGTTCTGGCGGACAAAAACGGCGCTCCCCGTGGTGAAAAGCGGGTGATTCTCTATAACCCGCCCATTGTTGATCATGTTCAGGGAATCCGCAAGGCATCCATGACAGAAGGCCGCCGCTGGATGGCCGCCTTGCTTAAAGGGGGGATCAAGACGATTCTCTTTGCCCATTCGCGGATCAAGACAGAAGTGGCCGCCGCCTATGTAAATGAAGACTTGGCAAACTTCTACACGGAAAACAGCGGTATCCGGGTGGAGCCGTACCGGGGCGGGCTGCTTCCCAATGAGCGGCGGGAAATTGAGCGGGGATTGCGGGAGGGGACGATTCACGGCGTGGTAAGTACCAATGCCCTGGAATTGGGGATTGATATAGGCGGCTTAGACGCTTCCATAGTGGCGGGCTTTCCCGGCTCGTTCAACAGTTTCTGGCAGCAGTCGGGGCGTGCGGGACGGCGGGGCGGCACCTCGATTTCTGTCTTTATCGCGTCATCAAGCCTGGTGGATCAGTTTATTATGAAAAACAGCGATTGGTTTTTCGGCAAAGGCGCCGAAGAAGCCCGGCTTGATCCGGACAATCCCTATATCCTGACCGACCATGTCAAATGCGCCTGCTTTGAACTTCCCTTCCGGGACAGCGAAATTGCCGGAAGCGGAACAGCGCCCGCTGATCCCTTTGGCGAAGCAGTTACCGACGTGTTGGCCTATCTGGAAGAGGACGGCATAGTCCGGCATACCGCCCCGCCCGGCAAAACGCATAACGCTGGAACCAACATAAACCGGGAAGGCCGCTGGCACTGGTCGGATCGTTCCTTCCCCGCCGAGGGGATAAGCCTCCGTTCCGCCACGGCGGACAATGTGGTGATTATCGACCGTACCAATGGCAGAAACACCGTCATAGGAGAGATGGACAGGCCCAGCGCCAGGGAGATGATCTTCAAGAACGCCGTCTATATCCACCGGGGGCGGCAGTATCTGGTAGAAGAACTGGACATACCCAACCGCAAATGCCTGGTACGGGAAGCGGACGTGAATTACTTTACAGACGGCCAGGTAAAGACCGATATAAAAGTGCTCAGTGAAGATGAGCGGTTTGAGTATGGGAGAGGGGATGCTGAGGACGGCCATTCACCGGAAGCAATGATTGGGGATGTGCTTGTCCGATCCCAGATTTCCAAGTATAAGAAAATCCGTTTTCACAGCCACGAAAATATCGGTTACGGAGACATCGATCTTGCCGAAGAAGAAATGCAGACCAGGGCCCTTATGCTGCTCTTTCCAAAAGACAGCGCCGCAGGTATTATCCTTGCGGCCATGGATGAAGAAACAGCGGGGGCGGTACTGTCCGGCGTGGGAACCCTGGTTAGGCACATCGCCCCGGTATACCTCCTCTGCGACCCCCGTGATCTGGGGATTGCAGAAATGGTACGGGACCCCCACTTTGCCGTCTCCGCCCTGTATGTTTACGACAAATACCCCGGTGGCACGGGCCTTGCAGAAGCCCTTGCCCGGAAAATCCCCGATGTGCTGGCCGCCGCCCGCCGCGCCGTTACGGACTGCCCCTGCTCATCCGGCTGCCCTTCCTGCGTGGGCCCCTCCGGCTACAAAAGCGGCACGGCGGAATTGCTGAAGGCGGCGGCGGTACGGAAGTAAGCGCCGTATTCCTTTCTGAAGCCTGCTTGCCGGATTGGACAGCTATTTGCTTTTATGTATACTACTCTTATGAACAAGTTGTTTTACGGAGATAATCTCACAATAATGAAAAAAATGCCCCCGGAGAGTATAGACTTAATCTATTT
Organism: Spirochaetaceae bacterium; assembly: GCA_031283025.1. Lineage (GTDB taxonomy): Bacteria > Spirochaetota > Spirochaetia > Treponematales > Breznakiellaceae > WRIV01. The sequence goes on from JAITCP010000029.1 coordinate 4,337, forward strand.
GGATCCCCCGTTTAACAGCAACCGGAGTTATAATTTACTTTATAAAAATACAACAGGTTTACCTATTCCGGAACAAATTGAGGCTTTTTGTGATACTTGGGAATTGGATTATGAAAAATCAGAACAGGCCCACGATATTCCCCATATCATGCAAGAATACGGAATAAACGCCGACTTAATGCATTTTTGGCATCACATGGTGCAAGCCTTAAAATCAACCGATACTAAAATGTTGGCATACCTTGTTTATATGACTGTCAGATTAATAGAAATGCATCGTATTTTAAAATCAAGCGGTTCGATTTTTTTGCATTGTGATCCAACGGCAAGCCATTATTTAAAAATTATTATGGACGGTATTTTTGGATTAAAACAATTTAGAAATGAAATTGTTTGGTGTTATAAATCACGTCCGCAATCAAAAAGGTATTTTGGAAAAAAACATGACATTATTTTATTTTATTCTAAAAGTGATAATTATTACTTTGATTGGCAGTCTGTAGTTCGTCCTTTATCAGAGACAACGATTAAAAAATACCGTTTGTCTGATGCCGACGGCAGACTATACAGACTGCAAGGGCGGGGTATTACCGGGAGCCCCATTAGATCAGCAAAAGATGTTGATCAAAAATGGGAAGAGACAAATCCTGAGTTGGTGGTAAGGGATTATTTAGATGATAAAATTGGTGTTGCATTAGAGGATTGGTGGGAAATAGATATTATTAACCAATCGTCAAAGGAAAGGCTTGGGTATCCAACGCAGAAACCGCTTGCTTTATTGGAGCGAATTATACTATCGGCTTCAAAAAAAGACGATGTTATTTTTGATCCCTTTTGCGGCTGCGGAACCACTATTGAAGCGGCAATCAGGAATAACAGGCAATGGATAGGCTGTGATATTGCAATTCATTCAATAAAACTAATACAGGATACACGCATAAAAAAATACAGTCTTGATGAGGGGAAAGGTTATGCCATCGAAGGAGTCCCGCAGTCAACCGAACAGGCTCAATATTTATTTGAACAAGACCCTTTCCAATTTCAACACTGGGCAATTGAAAAAACAGGCGGGTTTTGTTCAAACAAAAAAACAGGAGACAGAGGTAT
>JAITCP010000036.1 GCA_031283025.1 Spirochaetaceae bacterium
ATGCCTGGTGATTATGGTGGAGGTGCCATACCCGATCCCTTTCCGAACTCGGAAGTCAAGCCCTCTAACGTCAATGGTACTGCGCCTCTAAGACGCGGGAGAGTAGATAGTTGCCAGGCTTTTTTAATAAAATAGTTCCTGATACTTGTACTATTTTGGTTTTATATGGTATAATAGTATTAGTGAGATTATATAAAGAGGTATTTCAATGTCTGATCAAAGCCAATTAGTTACTTTTCAGCTTGGAGAAGAGCTGTATGGAGTGAATATTATGGACGTCAAGGAGATAGTCAGGGTCCAGGATATTCGAGGGCTTCCCAATGCTCCCAGCTATGTGGAAGGAATATTTAATCTTCGCAGTGAAATTATCCCTATTATTAGCCTGCACAAGCGCTTTCATATTAAAAAAGCCTTTACCTCGGAAGAAGACGAATTGTTGTCAGGTTTTGTCATTATTGACGTTGATGGCATGAAGCTGGGAGTGATTATTGACAGGGTTTCACGGGTAGTTACCATCGAAAAAGAAGATATTCAGCCCCCTCCCCAAATGTTAAGCGGTATTGGAGCGGAATATATTCAAGGCGTGGTACGCCAGGAAGAAGGCTATCTTATCATCCTTAATATTCGGGAACTCTTTAACCCAAAAGAATTGCAAAAAATCGCCGAACTGCGAAAATAAACATACTTGCCCGGTAACGCCCGAACAGGTTGAATAACCTGTTTGGGGCTGCCGGATGCAAGATCTGCACTATTGCCTGTAGTACAGGCTCTTGGTTATTGCAGCGCTACGCTGTTAATCGTATATGCCCTTAAAATTCATTGATTTCTTAATGACTGCGGTTATTCCCTCCCCGCCTTTTCTGGCATCCGCCATGGGCAGCCCCGCATCGTTGGTAAAGGACTGTTCAAAGAATTTGGCCAAGGTTGTATAAATATCCGGCCTGTTATAGAAGACAAAGGCTATATTTAACCCGGCGGGCAGCGTAACGGTAAATGAAGAAAGCGATTCAATGGGTTTTTTTGCAAAATAAACGGTAGACTGGTTTTTTGTTACAAATTTATTTAGTTCATTGAAGCGCAGGGGAATCTGATCACTCTTCTCCCTCAGGTAAGGTTCTATGCTCTTATGGGGGTAGGAAGCAGGTTCAATAAGGACATGGAGTTTTTTCCCCTGGGACTGGAACGTTAGACCGCCTGAGTCAGGGTAAATCGCCTTTACGCCGGAGTAGGAAATCAATTCATAAATGGAATACCCCGTGTTTCCGTTAATGAAGGATGAAATAATGTAACCCTGATCCCTGGGCAGTTTATCGCCCGAATATGCCTCAAAAAGATTAAGAACTTTCGGTGTGTTTGCCGCTGCTTTCTTTTTTGCCATAATAATCCCCCTATAAATTGGTTATCCAAAAATTGATCATAATGATATTTTAAGGTATTTATCAGTATTCGGCAAGGTTTATTTAGTAAAATTCTTCAAAATACGCTGATATTCCCGGTTATACCGTTGCGCTCCTTCCGTATCTCCCTGTTTTTGGCATATCCGGAACATCCACAGGAGCGGTTTTGGGTCATTTTGGTTTCTGGAGGCCGCTTCCCGCAGATAGTCAAAGGCTTTTTCTGTGTTTCCCTCCCGAAATGCCAGAATTCCCTGGGCCGTGGGGATTTCTGTGGAAGCGGGGAAAAAGGAGGAAGCCTTTTCAAGGATTAGCCTTGCATAGGAGATTCTTCCTGATCGTTCTATACATCCGCAGTATTCCAGGAGCAGCCCTATATCTTTGGGTTTTTCTTTAAGGAGTGCCCGGAGGTATACGGCAGCGGAACGGTAATTGCCCAATTTACGGTACGAATAGGCTAAAACCCGCCGGAGCCCCGGATTGGCGGGATCCCAGGCAAGGAGAGCTTCCAGTTTTTTCGCTGCATTTTCAAATTCACAGATTTTCACCAGAAACAGGGCTTCGTCACGGCGTATTGATCGGTTATCGGGCCATTGTTCCAGATACTCATGGTAGGAAGCGGCCAGTTTTTTCGCCATACCGGTTTTTCCTTCTTCAAAAAGAGCTTCCCGCACGGCGATAAGGCCCAGCAGGGCTTCTTCGTGCCTGTTTTGGAGAGAAATGGTCTTGGAAAACCAGCTTTCCGCCGCCTCTAAAAGGCCCGTCTTCAGGTATATCTTGCCCAAACTGTACATCAGTTCAGGCTCCGGCCCCAGGGTGTGGATCGCTTTCTGGAGCAGGATGATCACCCGCTTAACGTCGCGGGAACTTTCCGCTTCGTATAGAATGGAAAAACGGGAGAGGATGTCTTTTTCTCCGCCAAGTTTCTTTGCCGTATAGAGGGCCTTTTTCAGGGCTTTCAGGTTCTTCCCTTCCCAGGCAGTGAGCATCATGGAATACCAGAGTTGAAGGCTTTCTTTATCCGCATCCAGAGCCCGCTGAAGATGATTTTCCGCCGCCGGAAAGTTCTTTAAATTCCGCTGGGCCTCCGCATACATGGCATGGATTGCCGGTTCCGGGCCCCGTTTTTTTAACCAGTCCCGGCATACATCGGCGGCGCGGCGCCATTGCCCTCCTTCCAGAAACGAATAGATCATAAAGCGGTCTACCAGGGCGCTGTTCCAGGGAAGATCGGGAAGCTGGGCGCCCTGGGAACGAATAACGGAAATATCTTCAATGGCGTCTATTTTTCTGTCCAGTTCCATGTAGATCGATGAACGGTACCAGCGGATCATGGGATCATCGGGGGCGTATTTCAGGGCTTGGGTGTAGTGCATCGCCGATTCTTCCAGAAGTCCCAGCTCACGCGCAGCCCTGCCCAGTTCCAGCCGGAGTAGGGGGCCGTCCCTGCCGTTTTCAAGTACAAAGCGGAGCATCTGAATGCCCAGCTCGTAGTTTTCCGCCCTGCAAAGCCGGACAGCCCGGATAAAAAGGGCGTTAAGGTAGGCCCGGTAAATCCGCTTGTCTTCCGGAGCGGATTCTACCGCCTTCTGAAGTACATCCACCGCCGCTTGGGAATGGCGGGCCTTGAGCAGGGCCGTACCCAGAAGGGCCATGGTTTCGCTGTTTTTGGAGTCCCGTTTAAGGGCTTTTTCCAGATAAGAGGCGGCCCGCGGGTAAAACCCTAGTACCAGGCAGGTGCGGCCCGCAAAAAAGTACCCTTCCGCAGAGCGGGGCTTTACGGAAATATAATCGTTAAACGCGGCCAGAGCGCGGGAATAGTTTTTTAAGGCATGAAGCGCCCTGCCCAGATAGAGGAATGCCTCTATGGGCCCCTCGTATTCGCTGATAATTTCTTCCAGAATGGCAACGGCCCCCGCGTAATCCCGCTGGTTTCCCAGGGCAACCGCTTCTTTGAGCCGTTTTTCGCCTTCCTGTGCGCTCCGTTTAAGCGCCGCTTCGCGGAAAAAACTTTGCCGGGCGCTTTGCATGGCTACATCTTAACAGAACGGGAACCTACTTTGCCCGTGAAAGGGTAACGGCGCAGGTTACGACAATGTCATCCACCGACGCGCCCCGTGAAAGATCGCTTATTGGCTTTGCAAAACCCTGAAGGAAGGGGCCAAAAGCGTCCGCCTTGCCCAGCCGCTGTACCAGTTTGTATCCGATGTTTCCCGCCCCCAGATCGGGGAAAACAAGGGTGTTTACCTTGCCCGTTACAGGACTGCCGGGGGCCTTTTTCTCCGTTACGGAAGGAACCAGGGCCGCATCGGCCTGGAGTTCGCCGTCAAAGAGAAAATCTGAGTTTTTATCCTTAAGGATTTTCACGGCGTTTTCAACCTTGGTAACATCGTCATGCTTGGCGGAACCTTTGGTGGAAAATGATAAGAGGGCCACAACGGGCTCGGTTCCCAGGAATTCCCGGCATGACTGGGCGGCGCTTTCGGCAATGTCGGCCAATTGTTCCGCCGTAGGATCAGGAATTACCGCGCAATCGGCAAAAATAAGGGAACCTTCCTTGCCCCAGGAGTTGTCCAGGCCGGTCATGACAAAACAGGACGAGGCGGTTTTTAAGCCCGGCGTGGTACCGATAATGGTAAGCCCCGCACGGAGCACATCGCCGGTGGTGTTTTCCGCTCCCGCTACCATGGCGTCCGCATCCCCCAGATGAACCATCATCGCCCCCCAGCGAAGGGGGTCGGCCATGTCGATCTTTGCCTGTTCGGCTGTCATTCCCTTGTGCTTGCGAAGCTCGTAGAACTCTCCGGCAAAATCTGCTATGCGTGAAGAAGAAGCGGGATCCAGTACGGCAATGCCGTCCAGATTTACCCCTTCCCGTGAAGCAAGCTGCCGGATTGCGTCTTCCTTACCCAAAAGGGTAACCGAGGCGGCCAGTCCTTCATCTTTAAGGATGCGGGCGGCTTTAAGCGTCCGCGGTTCGGTCCCTTCCGGAAGTACAAGTTTTTTTTGCAGGGATTTGGCCTTAGCCTTCATTTCTTTTACAAAATCCATATACGGCTCCTTTTTTATACGATATGTAAGCATAATCGTTAATTGACGAATAGTGAATAGTCCGGTACAGTGGAGCTATGACAGATGTGCATAATGATGCGCTTGAAACTGAGGATTTTGACACTATTTTATCGCCGGACATAGAATTTTCCGGCACATTGCAGTTTGAAAAACCTTTTTTGATAAAAGGAAAAGTTTCCGGGGAAATAACCGGCTCAAGCTTGTTAATGATAGACGAATTGGCGGCGGTGGAAGCCAACATAAAGGCTTCCAAAGTGATAATTCTGGGAACCGTTAAGGGAAACATTAATGCGACGGCCAAGGTGGAGGTAGCCGTTACCGGAAGGCTCACCGGCAACATAACTGCCCCGGAAATCAACATGGAAACGGGCTGTTATTTTTCGGGCCGTTGCACTATGACCGAAAAGAAATACTCCGAATGAAAACTAAGATTTTATGCTGTTTTTTTTTGCGGCACATTCTGTTTTTGTTACTGTTGTTTCCTTTACACACGGCATATGCCCAGCAAAAAACCGAATCTTACCGTGAATACCGGAGCGGCCTCTACGAGGAAGCGGTAAAGATATGCAAGGCGGAAATTGCCGCTGATCCCGGTAACCTGGAATCTCATGTTGTCCTCTGTTGGAGTCTTGTGAATCTGGGCCGTTATGAAGAAGGGCGGACTTATGCGCTGGCGGGCAGAACCATAAGCCGTTATGATTCCCGGCTTATTGAAGTGCTTGGGGAAGTGTACTTTTTCCAGGGCCGGAACAATGAAGCGCTCCAGTACTTTCAGGAATATGTAAATCTTGCCCCGCAAGGGGCCAGAATCAATACGGTGTACTATTACATAGGGGAAATTTACATACGCCAGGGCAGTTTCCGCCGGGCCGACATAGCGTTGTCTACCGCAGTGTACTATATGCCCCGGAATGCCGGCTGGTGGGCCCGCCTTGCCTATGCCAGGGAAAGCGCCGGAGAAATCCGGGAAGCAATCAACGCATATGAAAAAGCCCTGACCCTGAACGGAAGCCTGACAGATGCCCGTAAAGGGCTGGAACGGGCCAGGGCGCGTTTGGGCGGCCTGTAGAACGGCTTGAATAGAAAATGATTTCCGTTTTATTCCATACTCTGGGATGCAAATTGAACCAGCTTGAAACTGAAGCAATTTCTGACGCCTTCCGGCAAGCCGGATGTACAATTCTTTCCGGTAATGGCGGGCAGCCTGATTTGTGCATCATCAATACCTGTACGGTAACCTCCAAAGCGGAACAAAAAGCCCGCCGTATTATCCGGTTTTATTTAAGACGGAACTGTGCGGTCATTGTTACCGGTTGTTATGCCCAGCTTGAAAAAGAACAACTGGAATCCTTAAGTCAAGGTCCGTTATACGGGAATAGCCCGTTAAACGGGGGGCCGCTCTTTGTTGTTCCCGGCAGGGCCAAGGACAGGCTTCTCGATCTGCCGTCATTTCTGGCAAAGGAGAAGGCCGATACGGTTCTGCTGCGCGGAGTACTTGCCCACTGGCTGGAAACAAAGGGCGGCGGCCAAAAGACAAAAGATGACAATACCGGCAGAAAGGTAAACCGTAAAGCAACGGCTGCCGCTTTCCGTTTTAATCCCCGGAATTTTTCGTTCCATTCACGGGCCTTCCTGAAAATACAGGACGGCTGTGACAGAAACTGCGCATATTGCCGGGTTTCTCTGGCACGGGGCAGGAGCGTGAGTCTTGAAGCGGAGGAAATTCTTTGCCGCTTAAAAGCGCTGGAAGAAGCGGGTTTGGCGGAAGCGGTGATCACCGGGGTAAATATCGCCCAGTACCGGAACCCGGAAAATCCGGCTGTTGGCTTGCCTGCCCTGCTCCGGTTTTTACTGGATAATACGGAAAGAATCGCTTTGCGGCTTTCTTCCATCGAACCGGATTTCTGTGAGCCGGATTTTGACAGCGGAACCGGTTTTGAAACAAAACTACAGGGAAGAATTTTTGGCGGGGAATTTTATGAGCTTCTTTCCAGTTCCCGTATACGCGGCCACTTTCATCTTTCCGTTCAGTCGGGAAGTGATAAAATCCTTGCCGCCATGGGCCGGCCCTACGGCGCTCGACATATAATCAAAATGGTTGAAGACATAAGGGGCGTAAAAGATGATCCCTTTCTGGCCTGCGACATTATTACCGGTTTTCCCGGCGAAAGTGATGGGGATTTTGAAAAAACCGCCGAGTTGTGCCGGATTGCCGATTTTGCCTGGATCCACGCTTTTCCTTATTCTAAACGGCCTGGAACCAGGGCGGCGTTTATTAAAGGCCAGGTGGAGCAGCGTATTGCGGGGGAGCGGCTTTTGGAATTGACAAGGCTGGCCCGGCAGGGCAGAGAGCGCTATGTCCGGCGCTGGAAGGGGAAAACCGTGGAAGCAGTTGCGGAAACAGACAGTGGGGAAACTAATACCGGCTGTCCGCCCCCATTTTTCCATGCATTAACCGAAAATTATATCAGGGTGAGGGTTCCTTTTAACAAAACTTTTTGCAGGCTGCTGCCGGGGACTTCGTTCCGGTGCCGCATAGGCAGGGGTGCGGAAGAAGGGGAAAACGCCTTTGACGCATGGGCGGAGCCGGAGGGCGCCCTTAACAGCACGGAAATCAATTTTCAACCACCTGCCTGCGCAGGCAGGTGGTAAAATACAAAAGTTGATTTCCGTGGGGCTTGACCTTTTTGTGTTTATTAGGTATCTATTATAAAGGCTTAGGGCCGCTAGCTCAGGAGGTAGAGCAACGCCCTTTTAAGGCGTGGGTCACACGTTCGAATCGTGTGCGGCTCAAGTTTATTTTTTTTTATAAGGGGTTATAATGAGTGTACGAGCAACAGAAAGACTAATTGGCGATGTTGTAGTAGCGTCAGGGCTGCCGAACAGCGCAAAAATGGTTGTCCAATCCGTGGACGAAACGGTTAAACAGGTTACTACGATTTGGTTTTCTGATGACCATGCGGCGCAGACCGGCGTATTTCCCGCCGGCGCGCTAGACCGGGCGGAACAAAAAGCTGCCAAGGCTGCCGCCGCAAAATCAAAAACGGCGCCAAAAGCAGCGGCAAAAAAACCGGCCCGTAAGCGTTAGTTAATAAACGTTAACAGCCATCCGCAGTATCCCTAGAAGAAAAATGAGGGATGTATTATCTTTATACCAATGGGCAACAACCTGGAGGAAAGAGCGGATAACAGGGTATGCGTTGCGTTTTCAGGGGGCGGCACGGGGGGGCATATCTACCCCGGTTTGGCCGTCGCCGCAGCTTTACAAAAGGAATATCCCTGCCGTATTTTTTGGATTGGCTCTTCAAAAGCGCTGGACAGGTCCATCGTGGAAGAAGCGGGGATAGAATTCTTTTCAATCCCTGCGGGAAAACTCAGGCGGAATTTCTCTTTTCGTAATTTTAGTGACTTATTTAAGGTTGCTCTGGGCTTTTTTGCCGCCCGGAAAATTCTGAAACGGGAAAAACCCGCCCTGCTTTTTTCCAAAGGCGGCTTTGTCAGCGTTCCTCCCTGTGCCGCGGCGGCTTGCCTGGGGGTTCCCGTTTTTACTCATGAATCGGATTTTAGCCCTGGTTTGGCAACGCGGCTTAATGCCCGCTTTGCGGCAAAAGGATCGGGAAGGATTATCACCGCTTATGCCGAAACGGCACGGCGCTTTTCTAAAAAAATACAGGATAAAATATGCGTACTGGGCAATCCGGTGCGGGCCGAATTTAAAAGCGCCGATCCTCAAAAGGGAAGGGCGTTTTTGGGGGCGGATAAAACAGAACGGATACTCTTAGTACTGGGAGGGAGCCAGGGGGCGCGGGAATTAAACGAGCTTGTGGCATCTTCCATAGACGGATTAACCAAAAATTATCTGGTGGTGCATCAAACCGGAGCAGGCGCTATGTCCGCTCATTTAACCGCGGAGGACACGGAGTTTCACAGAGAAAAATGCCAGTATAAACCGTATCCCTACATAAAGGAAGAACTTCCCCATGTGCTTGCCGCGGCGGAACTGGTTTTGGCCAGAAGCGGCGCCGGTACGGTTTGGGAATGTGCGGCGGCGGGTAAACCCATGATCCTCCTGCCCCTGGCCGGTTCCGCTACCAGGGGGGATCAGCCGGAGAACGCCCACTTTTTTGAAAAGGCCGGCGCCGCGCTGGTGCTGCCCCCCGGCAAACGGGAAGCGGCGGATCTGCTGGAAGCGGTAAATATGCTGGCGGAGGACGACGGTAAACGTGAAGCAATGGCCGCCGCTTCCGCCCGGATTGGGAATACCGGCGGAACCGGAAACATAGTCCGGCTTTTAATTGACGCGCTGAAACAGGGCGTCCAGGCTGAAAGAAACAATGGCGGGGAGGTTTAGCCGTGCAAACTCTTGATTTGATTTTTGTTATACTCATTGGACTCCTGGTTCTGCGGGGTTTTTTGAAAGGCTTTACCGGGGAATTTTTTTCCATCGCCTCAGTAACGCTGGGCATCATCGGGTCGGTTTTGTTTTTTAAGAACGGCGCCGCTTTTATACGCCTCCGGTATTTGCAGATGGATATTCTTCCGGAAATAATCGCTTTCCTGGCTATCTTCATTGTAGTGTTTATCGCCGGAAAAATTCTTGAACATATCATAAAGGATATTATCAAGCATCTTAATCTTCATGCTTTTGACAAGGTGCTGGGAATTTTTCTGGGATTGGCGGAGGGCTTTGCCCTTATTGTTGTGGCGCTTTTTATTTTAATAAAACAGCCCCTCTTTGATCCCATTATACTTTTCAAGGATAGTTTCTTTGTCCGGTTTTTTTTGCCGCTTATAAGGGGGGGCCGTGTTTGATAACATACTCCATCAAGACCGGGTTCTTAATCAATTAAAGACAGATATTGATTCTGGAACTCTTGCCCCTTCCATCTTGTTTTCCGGCCCTGAATATGCGGGCAAGGGAACGGCGGCGCTGGAACTGGCCCGCTGCCTTTGCTGTGAGGACGAGTCAAACCGGGGCAGATGGAACTGTTCCTGCCCGTCCTGCCTGCGGCACCGGAATCTTGTTTCGCCGGATTTGCTGCTGCTGGGGAAGCGCCGCTTTTTTGAAGAAGCCGCCGCCGCTTCCGGAGCATTTCAGCGCCATCCGGAAAATGCCGGAAGCAGGATGCTCTTTGTCCGCGCCGTCCGTAAACTGCTTGCCCGGTTTAATGAAATTCTTTGGGAGGATGATCCCGCTCTGGGAAAGCTTAAATCCCAAATAGGCGCTTTGGAAGAAGAACTGGAGGATTTTGAAGAAAGCGCGGAAGCTGACTGCTGTGAAAAAATTGTCAAAAAGGCCGCCAAACTGGAAACTGAAGGGCTGGGGGAACATATCCCCATTGCCCGGATACGCAAGGCCGCTTATTGGGGGCATCTGGCGCCACTGGGCAGGCATAAGTGTATAATAATAGAAGGTGCGGAAAATATGCAGGAAGGGGCAAAAAATTCGCTCCTTAAAATTCTGGAAGAACCGCCGCCCCGGCTTACGCTCATTCTGACCAGCGCCCACCCCATGAGCCTTTTGCCTACGATGCTTTCCAGACTTAGGGAGTACCGTTTTGCCAAACGGAGCGCCAAAGAAGAAGCGGATGTGATCAGCCGGATTTTCCGGGAAGACAATCCGGAAAAAGGAATTGTAACAGAGGGAAATTCCTTGATGCAAACGTATCTGGCTTCATTCCTTCCGGTTAAGAGTGAGACCCTTTATGCAGTGGGAGCTTTTTGCGCTGCCTCCGCCGCGGCGGAAGCGGTACGGGAACTCCGGGCCTGTGGGCGGGAAATCCCTCCGGTTCTGGCGGATTTGGGGAAATTCGCCGCCCCTATTGCGGAAAAAGGGGGAATGGGCCGCCCTGCGGGGAGCGTAAAAACCGCCCTGGCAAAAGTCCTTGATGCGGCGGAACGCTTTGAGATGCCCGGCCTCTTTATCCGGTTTTTACAGCAATGCGCCGCCCTCATTTCCGCATGGCTCCGTAACGGGACTGAGGTTGTTTACGGAATAACTGACGCCGCTTGCGGCATGGAGAAGGCCGTCTGGGCGGGTTTGTGGCGGCAGGAACTGGAACGCGCCAGGGTGGAAAATGATTTGTATAATATAAGCCCGCCTATGGCGCTGGAACGGCTTTTTGAAGCTCTTAAAACAGGAATGGTATGCGGCAGATAATTAAAGGGGCGATGCAAAAAATCAGCAAGCTGACCCCCGAACAGATTAGCGGCCTCTTTACTTCCATGGTGGACGACATAGACCGGCTTGAGACCGTGCTGGAATCCCTTGCTGAAGGGATACTTGTTTGTGATTCGGAACACTGCCTTGTTCTGGCAAATAAATTTTCGGAACGTTTTTTGCCCCTTTCCCGGCGGGGGGAAGATCCGGTGCGGATTTGGGCTCTTGTACGGGACGATTCAATCGCCGCTTTTCTTAAAGAAACCCTGCTTTCAGGCGACAGGGCGGACGGCAGGGAATTTGAAACCGAGGCGAAGGGAATCCAGCGGCTTTTGTCGATCAGCATCTTCCCCCTTGTCAAAGATTACCATGTTACCGGTTCCCTTATTCACGTAGACGATATTACCGAAAAACGGCGGAAGGAAGCCCGGATGCGGCAGATTGAAAACCTGGCAAGCCTTACAACCCTGGCGGCGGGGGTAGCCCACGAGATAAAGAACCCCCTTGGTTCCATTTCTATCTATATTCAACTTTTGCAAAAGGCATTTGCAAAGAACGAGGAACTCTATTTTCTTTCCCATCCGGAAGACAGGCCGGACCCGAATTTTACCGTCGGCGAGCGCGGGCCCACTGCTTATTTTGTCACGTTCCACCGGTATATGGACGTGATCAACGAGGAAATTGACCGGCTTAACCACATTGTGGTAGATTTTCTTTTTGCCGTCCGTCCCATGAACCTGAATCTGCGGGAGGCGAATATAAACGCGTTAATCCGGGAACTGGTTGAATTTACCGCTTACGAACTGCAAAACACCCATGTTACAACGGTGTTGGAACTGGATGAAAATCTTCCGCTCCTGGATTTTGACATTCAGTTGATGAAACAGGCCCTCTTAAACCTTATCCAGAATGCGGCAGCCGCCATGAAGGGAGGGGGAAAGCTTACCCTTAGAACGGAACGGAAAGATACCGAAGCGGTGATTAGCGTTATTGATACCGGGGCGGGGATTCCCGAACAAAACATGGCTAAAATTTTTGAACCGTACTTTACCACCAAGGAACGGGGATCGGGGCTGGGGCTTACGCTTGTTTTTAAGATAGTCCGTGAACACCGGGGAGAAATAACCGCCGCTTCTGTTGAAGGGGAGGGAACCTGTTTTACCATCACCCTTCCCATATTCCAACGGGGCAGGCATCTCCTTTCCGCCGGTGAAGAAGACAGGCACGCCGCTGTTCAGGTCCGGCAGGAATATACCGGCAGATTAATACCGGAGGCGCTATGAAATTCCGCCTATTAATCGCTGACGATGAAAAAAACATCCGTGAAGGCCTGGCCGCGGCCCTGGAAATGGATGGTTATGAAGCAGTAACCGCCGCAGACGGAACGGAAGCATGGCGGCGTTTTGAAAAGGGGGATATTGATCTGGTTATTACCGACCTCCGTATGCCCGGCATAAGCGGCGAGGAATTGCAGCGGAAAATAGGGGAAGAAGCTCCGGAGCTTCCGGTGATAATCCTTACCGGGCACGGAACGGTGGAAAACGCCGTAGCGGTTATGAGGAACGGGGCCTACGATTTTCTTACCAAGCCCGTCAATCTGGATCATCTTTCCATGCTGGTCAATCGGGCTCTGGCGAACCGCGAACTTTCCCTTAAGCATAAAACGCTGGAAGATGAGTTGGCAAAAAGCAACCAGTTCAAAACCATGACAGGTTCCAGCGCCGCAATGAGCCAGGTTTTTGACATGATAAGCCGGGCCGCCCCGGCCAAGGCATCGATACTTATCACCGGCGAATCCGGGGTGGGGAAGGAGCTGGTGGCCGATGCCCTGCACGAGCTTTCCCCCCGGAAAGGGAAACCTCTGATCAAGGTTCACTGTGCCGCCATCCCCGACAGCCTTATAGAAAGCGAACTTTTTGGCCATGAAAAAGGGGCTTTTACCGGAGCGGTTTCACGCCGCCGGGGCCGCTTTGAACTTGCCAATGAAGGAACCCTCTTTCTTGATGAAATCGGAGAGATTGAACAGAACATCCAGATAAAGCTGCTGCGGGTTCTTCAGGAACGGAAATTTGAGCGGGTTGGGGGGGAAGAAACCATTGAGACCGATGTGCGGATTATCGCCGCCACTAACCGCGATCTAAAAACGGAAATTGAAAAGGGGGCGTTTAGGGAGGATTTGTACTTCCGCCTTAATGTGGTAAATATCCGGGTCCCCCCCCTGCGGGAACGGAAAGACGATTTGCCCATCCTTATCAGCACTTTTTTACGGGAATTCTCCCGGGAAAACGGCAAACAAATAGAAGGTATTAATGAAAAGGCCCAGGCCGCCATGTACAACTATGACTGGCCCGGCAATGTGCGGGAACTGCGGAACTGTGTGGAAAGCGCCGTAGTTATGGCCCGTGGAAACATTATTACGGAAGCTGACCTGCCCCCTACGATCAGCCTGCGGAGCGATGAAAAGTGGATACACATTCCGGTGGGAACAACTTTGGATGAGTCTGAACGGCTCATCATTCAGGATACCTTAAACTCCTTCAAGGGCAACAAGACCAAAACCGCGGAAGTCCTGGGGATAGGCAGAAAAACGCTTCACCGGAAACTTGGCATCACTGCCGATTCCTGTACAGAAGCGGATGATGATCAAGAACCAGACTGATTATCGTATTGCTGTACTTCGTTGCTGACATATTCCAGATTTATCCCCGTCCTGGAAAACATTTCTTCCGAATCGGTGGCGTCGTGGTAGCGCCGCTGGCTGACCACGCGGATTATCCCGCAATTGATGATCAGCATGGCGCAGGTTCTGCAGGGCGTCATGCGGCAGTAAAGGGTTGCCCCTGCAATGGCTATGCCCCGTTTGGCGGCCTGGCAGATGGCGTTCTGCTCCGCATGAACCGTCCTGACGCAGTGGGTGGTAATGCTGCCGTCCCCGTGAACCATCTGTTTAAGCTGGTGCCCCGCTTCGTCGCAGTGGGGCAGCCCTGCCGGGGAGCCAACATAGCCGGTTACCAGTAGTTGGTTGTCTTTTGCGATTACGCAGCCTGAACGGCCCCTGTCGCAGGTGGCCCGTTTGGAGATAGCTTCGCAAACTTCCATAAAGTATTCATCCCATCCGGGGCGGCGGTAGTTTTCCATGATCCTATTGTACTATAAAAAACCATGCTGCATAATACAAATAAGGAGAAGAGGCATGAATAAAAAAATTGTGTTTGGATTGGTTTTAAGCGTAATGGCTGCGGGCGTTTATGCGGATGAAAGCGACGGTATATTCAGCTTTAGAGTGGGACAATTTGAGGTTTATATGCTGGTAGAAACCCAGCGTGAAGGGAACGCGGGAATTCTGATTGGAGCGGATGGAGCCGTCCTCAAGAAATATATTCCCTCCGGAAGCTTTTTCCATTCAACCAATACTTTTCTTATAAAAGCGCCGGGGCGGAATATTCTGGTGGATACCGGATTTGGCGGCGCGGTTTTTGACAAGATAAAGAAACTTGGAGTAGAAGCGGGCAAGATTGACGCGGTGCTCCTTACCCATATGCACGGGGATCATATAGGCGGCCTCCAAAAAGACGGCAAGGCTCTGTTCCCCAATGCAAAAATTTATCTGGCTTCCCGTGAACTGGAATATTGGACAAAGACAAACGTAAACCAGGGAGCGGTGGCGGCCCTTGCGCCCTATGGTTCGCGGGTGGAAACTTTTGAACCGGGCAAGCTGGGATCAAAATTAAAGGAAATACTTCCCGGGATCAGCCCCATTGCCGCCTATGGGCATACGCCGGGCCATACGGTCTTTTTGGTAGAAAACAGCGGGGCTAAATTGATCATCTGGGGCGATCTTTTACACGTGGCCCTTGTCCAGTTCCCCGTTCCCGAAATTTCCGCAAGTTACGACATGGACACCAAAGCCGCCGCCAGAATACGCAGACAAGTTTTTGACTATGCGGCAAAGAACAAAATCCCCGGGGCGGGTATGCATCAGGTTTTTCCGGGCGTTGGTACGGTGGAAAAAGACGGCAAGGGGTTCCGGTTTGTCCCCGCAAATATACCCGCAAACTGATAAATGCTCCGGCCTTTTACCCTGCCGAAACAACAGCCGGGTGTTTCTGATTTTTGGGGGAGGCGCACTACAAAATAATGGTGGGGCCTGTCTCTTGCATACGCACCCTAAGGTTTTAGGGCACGTATGCAAGAGACACCCACCTCCGCTTTTACCGTATGTGCGCCTCCTACATCCCCGGAAACACCCGGCAATTATTGCGAATGGGTAATAGGCCGGAGCCTTTCAGCAATGCGGGTATTTTTGCGGGGTTAAGAGCGGGCATTTGCTGGCGAGCGGTGCTTTAGGCGGCAGGACGCCGCTGTTTCTAATGCTTTAGGGGGAGCTTTTGCGTAGCAAAAACGACAAGTCCAAAATTGGCAGGATGACAATTTTGGACGAAACACCCGGCAATTAACCGAAAGGGTAAAAGGCCGGAGCTTCCGGTGCTTTAGCCGCCAAGGGAACAAACAACAGCGCCCATAGGGCGTTGACCCGCAATCTATCACGTTCCGGCGCAGGATAACTGAACCGCATTCAATTACATTAGGCTGGATTTATCCAGCCGTACGCGCCGCGGCAGGCGGTGCGGTAATGCTTTAGACGGAGTTTTTACGTAGCAAAAACGACAAGCCCAAAACCGCCAAGGGAACAAACAACAGCGCCCATAGGGCGTTGATCCGCAATTATATCACGTTCCGGTGCAGGATAACTGAACCGCATTCAATTATATTAGGCTGGATTTATCCAGCCGTACGCGCCGCGGCAAGCGGTTGCAAAAATGTTTTAGCTAGGAGTTTTTGCATAGCAAAAACTCCCAAGCTCAAATGCGACATGGAGAGTCTGTAGGAAAACCCTATTTTGGCGATTTTTTGAATTCGTAATTCCTTATATGGTAAGGAATTATAAAATGTCGGATCCTGAAAAAAGGACTTTTTCTACAAACTCAGGAGGTCGGTTTTGGGCGGGGGTAGACTGGCGGGGTTAAGAGAGGAAATTTACTGGTAAGCGTTACATTTATTTCCGGTGCTTTAGACCGCAGGGGAACAAACAACAGCGCCCATAGGGCGTTGACCAGCAATTGTTTCACGTTCCGGCGCAGGATAACTGAATCACATTCAATTACATTAGGCTGGGTTTATCCAGCCGTACGCGCCGCGGCAGGCGGTTGCAAAAATGCTTTAGCGAAACACCCGGCAATTAGCACCACTACAGGTTGTATACCCCGCCAACAAACACCACAACCAAAAAGCGGTGTCAGATACCATCGCGTGTCCTATACAACGCCACCTTCACCACCGACGCCGCGCTTTCCGCGCCGTCATCGTCCTTAACTTTCAGAGAAAATTCATAATCGCCGAGTTTAGTAAAACCGTTGACTGTGAGATTCTGTGCTGTCGATGTAAAAGCGGCAAAACTATTATCGGGCGATTTGGTTCAACCCCAAACGTCTTGATCACCACCGTGATACTATCACGACTATGATATAAGCGATCTCACGACTGTGATATAAGCGATCTCACGACTGTGATATAAGCGATCTCACGACTGTGATATAAGCGATCTCACCACCGTGATATAGGCCATCTCACGACCGTGATATAACCTATATCACCCGCGTGATTAACTCTGTGCGGTAAGAGTAAACTCCGACCGTACCTCCCTTGGGTTTTTCAGCAATGTGCTGCCGTGCTTCGCCGAACTCTGCGTTACCACCTTTAGGCGGTACGCTTTCCCCGCTTCCAGCGCCGGTACTATCACCTTGAGCGTCCGCGGCTCGTTTACGGCGATAATTTCCGCCTTCACCGGTGTTCCGCCCTCCTCAGGCTCAAAGTACAGCCCGACAGCATCGTCCCCTTCCAGTTTTAGCCCAAAGCCGTGAAGGGTGAGCAGGTTCCCGATGGTTGCCGCCTCGTCCACAAGCTCGGTTGCCTCGTCCCTCGCCTCGGCAATAAGGCCGTCGCTCTGGTCTATGCCGTCAAACTCCACCTGTACGCGCTCTTGCAGGTACTTGCGGAAATGCGCCCCGGTCTGCAAACGGGCTACGGGGTGCACCCCGTGGGGCAGGTGCGTCTCCGAGCCGTCGTATTCGCCCGGCACGCGCAGCTTTAGCGTAAACAGCGGCGTCTTTATCTTGAAGCCGTCCGCCACCAGGTAATGGATAAGCTCCATACCCGCGTTCATGCCCTCTTCGATAACCTTGGGGCTGGTTCCGATGTTGTACACGTCCGCCTTGCTGGCGATTCCGTGAACGT
>JAITCP010000132.1 GCA_031283025.1 Spirochaetaceae bacterium
GAACGGCTTTTAACCAATACCGATGAAATAAAGCAGCTTCAAGTAACTGTTGACGCATGGTCGTCTTCCGCAAAGGGAGTGGGAGGAGATTTTTACTTTATCAGGAAAATCAGCGATAATCGTTTCTTTGCATCCCTGTGCGATGTTTCCGGCAAAGGGGTTACCGCCGCGTTGGTAGTCTCCATTGTATGGGGGTTTTTGCGGAGCTGTGATATGCATAAGGGCCTTAAGAAAATTCTTGAAAGCCTCAATTCATCCATTATCAGTTCCTTCCATCTGGAAAAATACCTTACCGGCTTTTTTCTGATCTACGATGCGGAAACCCGGCAGCTTCAGGCCGCCGACATGGGACATTCCCACACGCTGTATGTGAGGAACGGCCAAAACGCTTCGATGAAGAAGATACGGGGTAATCTGCCGATAGGGATTGAACCGGACATCAAGCCTATGGTCTATTCCCTTCCGGTACAGGACGGAGACACCCTTGTTATTTACACTGACGGCATCACCGAGCAGGACAATCCCGCCGGAGAGGAATTTGGGGAAGAACGGCTTACGGCCCTTGTACGGAAAGCGGCGGTGCAAAACAAGCCCTTGAGTGAAATACTGCCCAAAGCCCTGGATAACTTTCGGCAGAACACTCCCCAGCATGATGACATGACGTTTCTGCTTTTCCGGTTTTAGGGAACCGCCGTTTCATAGCATCCGGCGGTTTTCTACAGCAGTTCTTCCGGCGTAACAGCGCTTAAATCCGCCGCAATTTTATCCGGCCCGGCGGCCTTTATTTTATCTTCAGGAAAAGTGGTAAGGAGGGCAAGGCAGCGCATACCCGCCGCTTTGGCGGCCTCGATCCCGCTTAAAGCGTCTTCCACAACCCAGCAGGCGGCGGCATCTTCTTCCAAGCGGGAGGCCGCTTCCAGAAATAAAGAGGGATCGGGCTTTTGCCGTTCAACGTCTAGCCCGTTCACCATAACGTCAAAGACTTTGTTTCTGGCGGCGGCTTCTATGGCGGCAGCCAGCCCTATCCTGTCGGAATACATCGTTGTCTTGTTAAGGCCCAGGGCTTCCAGGTTGATCATCATCTTGGTACGGTCGGCGGAAGTTGCCAGCGCTGTTTTTAGCCCCAGTTCCCTGCATCGGCGGATAAAATCAATCGATCCGGGAAGCGGTTTAAGAGCGCCGCCCCGTACCAGTTCCCCATAAATCACATAGGTTCTTTCCTTATCACGCTCAATGTCAAAACCAGTAACACCGTACTTTTCCGCCACTCCCCCCAGAAAGCGGTTTTCCCCCTGGCCTGTAAAAGGTTTTGCGTCATCATGGCTGATTTCTACGCCGTGAGTTTCCTTAAACATGAGCCGGGTTGCTTCCGCAATATACCATTCAGAATCGGCTATTACGCCGTCCATGTCAAAAATAACGGCCTTGGCGTTACTCATAAATGCCTCAATTCACTTGATACCGCTTACTCAATGCAGCATAACCTGGCCGCCGGTAACGGGCACGGCCTGGCCGGTCTCATATTCCTGCTCCACGATATAGTAGACGGCCCGCATTACATCGGGGCCTTCACAGCCCCGCTTCATGGGAACCTTTGCTTCATAGAATGACCGTACATCGGCGATGCCGCGCGCTCCGGCAACTTTACCTTCCCTGAGGTACTGGGCAAAGAGGCCCTGTTCCGGGTCTGACCAGAGCGGATCGTCAAAGAAATCTCCCGGACAGATCGAATTGACCTTAATGTTATAGTCCATCAGTTCCAGCGCAAAACTGGCGGTAAGACCAATGCTGCCGAACTTGCTGCCCGCATAGGCGCTGTTTATGGCGGAACCTTCCAGCCCCGATTTAGAATTGATCTGGATGATGTCGGTTTTCCACCGGGGAGCGCCAAAGTGCTGGAGGCGGAGCATACGGCTTGCATGCTTAGTGGTAATAAAATAACCCGTATAGTTTACCTCTGCGGTTAATTCAAAATCCGCCAGTTCCTGCTGCATTAAGCTCCCCATATTCAGCTCTTCGGCATTGTTGATAAACAGATCCAGCCCCCCCGCTTCTTTTGCGATAACGGCAAAGAGGGCTTCCACCGATTTTTCATTTGTTACATCAGCCTTGACGGCAATGGCGGCGGTTTTTCCCTGACACGCGTTGATTTTTTTTGCCAGCTCTTCCGCCGCGGCTAAATTACGGTCTGCGATAAAGACCAGCGCCCCCGATGCGGCAAGGCCGGAACAGACCTGTTTGCCAATCCCCTGAGCGCCGCCGGTTACCACCGCTACGCGGTTTTCCACCACACTGGAACGGCACTGCGAACAAAGCCCCGGCGAAACCGTTTCTGTATCCAGTTCCGGCGCTATGCTTTCTTCAATAAAGGAATCGTCACTGCTTTCCCGGCGTTTACGGGCGGCGTCCAGGCAGCGATCAATCCAAAAACCCCCCAGAGTTTCTTCCCCCCGCTTAATGACTATGGCGGAAGGCTGTTTTTTCACAGCGTCGCTCACGGTTCCGGCGGAAGGGGAAGTCTCAAATTCCCAGGCGGCATAGGCTTCGCTTAAAGCCTTGGCGGCAGCCTCTTCGTTAAAGCTTTCACGCCCCGCATCATCGGTTCTGTACGCCGATTCCAGGTCTATGGAAAGGGCATTTTGGGGGGCCGGAGTTTTTCCGGTATGGACGATGCGGGACGCTTTTGCCGCATTGATGCAAAGGCCCCGAATAAGGGGCGCTAAAACAGAAATCATCTTTATACTCCGTTCAAATTGTGTTTTCATGGCCATTACCACAATGCCATAACCTTAATTATAGAAAATTTTCCCAAAGAAGGCTAATTTTTTAGTTTTGCAAGAGGCTCCGGCTGCTTTTATGTTAATTATACCGGTAAATTGTTTTTTGTCAAGGGCTCCTCCATTCATCCATCGCTTCCCTAAAAGCGGCGGAAGAAGCGCGGATTGCCTTTTCATCCACACAGTAGGCAAAGCGTATCCAGCCGGAGGCGCCAAAACTGCTTCCCGGCACTCCCAGGATCAGGTGTTTCTTTAAGCACTCAGAAAAGGCTTTGTCATCACCGGGCGTATTCTGCCCCGTACCCCGCCGCGGTACCCGCACAAACAAATAAAAGGCCCCTTCCGGTTCGGCGTACTCCGCCCCCGCTTCATCAAGAATCGCGGTAAAGGCTTCCCGCCTGCGGGCATAAACGGACACGTCAACTGCCGCCCCGGTTAACTCCGCTACAATACGCTGCATCAGCGCCGGCGCGTTAACATAACCCAAAATGCGGGTGGAGTAAATGAGGCCGTTGAGCAGATCGTCTTTGCCGGCAATGGAGGGGCTTACCGCAATATAGCCGATCCGCTCCCCAGGCAGTGAAAGGCTCTTTGAATAGGAATTCACCACTATCGATTCACTGTACGCGTTGAGTACCGGGGGAACTGCGGCGTTATACGCAATTTCACGGTACGGCTCGTCGGAAACAAGGTAGGGCAGACGGCCGGATTTTTCCCCATGCCTGCGCAGAAGATCGGCAAGCGCGGCGATGCTCCGCGCGGGGTAAACTTTCCCCGTGGGGTTGTTGGGCGAATTGATCAGCACCGCGGCGGTTTTTGGTGAAAGAGACGCTCCGATAGCGTCAATGTTCAAATTAAAGTCGGGAAGGGAATCCGCCTCTACAAGTTTTGCCCCGTGATTTGCCGTATAGGGGCGGTACTCCATAAAACAGGGCCGGGTAACAATCACTTCATCGCCGGGATCGCAGATTGTCTTAAACACCGTATTAAGCCCGCCCGCCGCTCCAACGGCCATGACAATATGGGAACCGTCGATGGAAACTTGATGTTCACGCGAGGCTTTGCGGGCAAGGGCCTCCCGTACTTCGGGATAACCCGCGTTGGGCATATAGCCGTGGGAGCCTTTTTTATCTTCTTCCGCTAATTTCAGAAAGACCCGGTGAAATTCAGGCGGAGGATCAAGATCGGGATTCCCCAGCGAAAAATCAAACACCTTGTCCGCGCCGTGCTGCTTTTTAAGCTGGTTCCCTTCCTCAAACATTTTGCGAATCATGGAAGAAGAACCCAGGGCTTCGCGTATTCCAACTGCTATCGGCATAACATCTCCTTAGGGAACTGTTAATTAATTCAGCTCCCAAAATTTTACCCCCTGCCTGCGCAGGCAGGCGGAGTTTCACGGAGGAATGACGAACCCCGCCGCAGAGAGGCAGGGTATTAAACCCGCTTGCGAATAAAATATTACCTGAATAACTTACCTTACGCAAGGCAACACGGCGGCTAAACTGTCCACCGCACATATACCCGCTATCGAACAAACGCTCCGGCCTTTTACCCTGCCGAAACAGCAGCCGGGTGTTTCTGATCACTGGAGGAGGCGCACTACAAAATAATGGTGGGGCCTGTCTCTTGCATACGCACCCTAATGTTTTAGTGCACGTATGCAAGAGACACCCACCTCCGCTTTTATTCTATGTGCGCCTCCTACTATC
>JAITCP010000181.1 GCA_031283025.1 Spirochaetaceae bacterium
AATCAGGAAATTGCCGAACAGCTTTACCTTACCAAAGGAACAATCCGCAATAATATTTCTTCTATACTGCAAAAGACCGGGCTTCATGACAGAACCCAGGTGGCCGTCTATGCCATTAAAGCCGGCCTGTGAGTCGGCAATTTACCCCATTATTATGGCAAGGAACCCCTAAAAACCGGTTGTTTTAAGAGGTTCACGGTATCCTGACTTCCAGATCGAAGCCTGCACGGGCAAAGACTGTCCCTCGAATCATATCCCCCGGCACAGGCCGTGCCGCCGGTATTGGCTGGGCTGTTACTTGTATTGACTGTGTTGGCCGCCCTACAGGCAGGGATGCCGCCTTTTCCGGCCATACATTGTACGATTGGCTTATCACTGCGGCGCCGTCCACTTCCGGCGCTTGGCAAAAAAGCCGTCCCAGCCAAAGGCTGTTCTCCGCTTGGCCGGAAAGGTGCTGTTCCCCACCCAACTCCTCTTCCACAAGGACATTCAGGGTTCTGCCCACAAAACGGTTCATCCGTTCTTCCGTAATGGGAATTTGTGTCTTTTCAATAAGAGACTTGCGCCGCAGGGCAATGCGCTTTGCAACCCTGCCGTGCATGGAACAGGCGGCGGTTCCTTCCTCCCGTGAATAGCAAAAAACCCCAAGCCAGTCAAGGGAAGCCTGCTTCTGAAAATGTAACAGCAGTTCAAAGTCTTCTTCCGTTTCTCCGGGAAAGCCCGTAAGAAAGGTGGAACGGATCACCGCATCGGGGAGCCGGGAGCGGATTGTGTCCAACAGGCGGAGGTAAGTTTCCCCGCTGCCGCGCCGCCCCATAAGGGAAAGGAGCCGGGGGGAAGCGTGTTGAAGGGGAATGTCAAAGTAGGGCAGAAAACGGCTGTCCGCTTCCAGTAGGGGAAGAATGTCCTGGGGGAAATGATCAGGATGAAGGTAGAGGAGCCGCACCCAAAAAGCGCCGGGCAAGGCCGCTATTGCCTCCAGAAGGGCGGAAAGGGACGGTTCGTAGGATGCAATATCCTGGCCTATCAGGCACAGTTCCTTTACGCCCCGTTCCAAAAGCTGTTTACATTCCTCCACAATGCCGGGAATTGAACGGCAACGTAACGGCCCGCGGATAAGCGGTATGGCGCAGAAAGAACAGCGGTTGTTACAGCCTTCCGCGATTTTTACATACGCCGAACCGGGGAATCCCAGCAGGGGCCGGAGCCCTGTTTTACATGGTTGAGCCGGGGGTGAAGCCGACTGCTCGAGCTGAGTTGGCGGCGATGAAACTGACGGCGCAAACTCAGTTTGTGGCGTTAACACATCTGGCAGCGGCAGAGTTGGCGGCGGTTTTGTCCGGGCAAAAAGCGCCGCGGCAATTTCCAGCGCCCGGCCCGGTTCGGCGCAGCCGGAAAATCTGTCCGCTTCTACAAGGCTTTCCTCCAGTTCGGCCCGGTAACGCGCAACAAGGCAGCCTGAGAGGAGTATCTTTTTTTCCGGAAACTGCTTTTTCCAGGCAAGCACCGCGTTAATTGATTCCCGCTTGGCCGCTTCTATAAAGCCGCAGGAATTGACGATAATCAAATCCGCCCCGGCGGGATCGTCTGCCTCTGTCCAGCCCGCTTCATTAAAACGGGCCATGATGAGTTCTGCATCAACCTGATTTTTTGCACAGCCAAAAGGATCAAGAAAATAACGCATTATTCAAAAAACCGCCGGTTTTTAGGGGTTCCCCTATTCAAGGCGGTACTGGGTAAGCCGGAACCTGCCGTCGTTATCCCGCAGCCAGCGCAGATCGATTACAACCACTTCACCGGCAGTTCCCAGATTAAGGGTTACTTTCCGGCCCGCGCCGTTGAGTTCTATGGTTACCGCCGTGGCATTGGATGCCCAGAGCCGGATAGTATTTTGTACCGGAATACTAAGGGCGTCTCCACGGGAAAAATAACGCTCCGTTCTTTCCCGCCGGTCTACTTCCCACCGGAACATACAGTAATTCTGAAACTGAATATCCATGGTAAAAGGGTAGGTGTTGGTGGAAGTAAAAATTACCGTACCGGACTGTCCGCTCTGTGCCGCCGCAAGGGCGGGGTTAAGGCCGGTATCGGGAACCGGATCAAACTTAAGGGCAAACCGTATCAGCGCTCCGGCGGCGGGACTTCTTCTGTCATAATCAGAAAGTGTTACCTGCAAGTCTGCAATGCCGTCCCCGTTAAGATCCACGTCAGTTTCCCCAAAAAGGTTAAGAGGTACGCTGCCGCCTGAAGTACCAAGCATGGGGGAATCGTCCATACTGATAAGTTCTGTTTTGTATTGGTCATCCCCTATGGGAACAAGAATAGTATCCCCCTTGTAAAAACGGCGTTCCAGAAAGGAACCTTCCAGAATATATTCCATGGGAAGCTGGATTACGGGATTCTGCACCGGTTCCACCGGGGATTTTATGAAAAAATAATATCCCGCCGCGGCAAGGGCAGCCAAAACCACAAAGACGCAGATTATAACCAAAAGCGGTTTGGGAAATGACGGGGGCGATCTTAAAAGCTGCTCAACCGGAATGGGCTGATCCTGAATTTTAATCGCCCTGTACAGGGAAAGAAGTTCTTTTACGTCCAGCCCCAGGTATTCCCCATAGTTTCTTAAAAACCCAAAAAGATACGGTTCCCCGGGAAATTTGGAAAAGTCCTCCGCTTCCAGCGCTTCAAGGTAGCGGCGGGCTATATTTGTCTCTTTTCCTACCTGCTCGTATGAATAGCCCTTTGCTTCACGGGCTGATTTTAACTTATCACCCAGGGATTCCACTCATCCTCTCCTGCTTGATTAATCGATATCCCGCAACTTAGTCAGTTCCCCGTAAAAGAAAATTATTGTACATATTTGAAGCCGGAGGAGATTCAAAAACAAAGAGCCGCTCAGGAATTCCCGTATTCAGACTTACGCCGTAAAAGTCAAAACGCACGGTGGTGTCTGTAATGGTTCTGCCGGTAATGCGCCGGATAAGTTTGGAATCAGGGGAAATATCCATGATAATTTCGGTAAAGCCTTCTCCGGGGGAACGGCGGGCAAGTTTAAGCTTGATCACCATTTCATTGGAACCGGGCTCTATGGGTACGGGGGCAGGCCCTACGACAAAAGCCGGCACATAATTGCGCTTTAACAGATTCAGTCCCCGTGCGGTGGCAACGCCGGCTCCCTGGCCGGCTGCGGACTGGTTCAGTATGGCCCGTTCACCGGGAAGAAAAACCATCAGGTTTTCACCGTCGTAGAGGATCACCTGCTCCGCCGGATAGGAAAAATCTATGCGGAGAAAGTTCGGCATCATGGCATAGACCCTGCCGGACATCTGGGAACCGCCGCTTTGGATGTTTATCTGGGCTACATAGGTCCTTATGGAACTGTAGCGTTCGGCAACCTGCTCAAGGTAGCGTCCGGCGGTTAGAATTTCCTGCGCCTGAAGCAGAAAAATACCGGAAATGAGTAAAACTGTTAAAAAAAGGCCCTTTTTCATAGTTAGATCATACCCTAAAGGGGCCTTTCATGCAAGCCTTCACTGTCTTGAGAACCTCTAAAGAAAATTGATTGGAAGAGGTTTCCGCTTCTATTTGAGGATCAAAATTCCCGCTTCCAGAGTTCTATAACGCGCGGAAAGGGTATCCACATTGCCGGGGTTTTCCATACCAAGGTAGAGGGAATACTGCACGTCCTTCAATACGCCGGGCTGAACCAATAGCCCTCCGACAGAACCGGTATTATCCTTTTCAGAAAGCCTGCTTTGACCATCAAACGGATACTTGGCGGCCTTAACATCGTTCCATTGCTCCAGAATTTTTACTCCCAGTTTTTCATCGGGTTTAATATGCTGCTGGATCATTAAAAAGTCACGGCCCTTTATATCCCGTTCCAGAACAAGTGAACGGAAACCGTATTCAATTACTTCATTCTTCAGGTAATAGGCGGGAGCCATAACCAGAGCGGATTGGGAAGTCCAGCTTAAAACCGGTTCCCCCACCTTTAGTGAAAGCTGGGGCAGGGCAAGGTCAAGGGTCTTTTTCTCCTCGTCCCAGGCAAAGGAAAATGAGCGTAATGAATCGGGAACCCATTTCTTCATGGACAGGAATTCACCCCATTCTTCCATGTTCCCCCGGTAACCGATAAAGATACGGTCGCAGGCGGCTTCCATGTCCCACTCGTATATGTGGCGCTGGCCCGAACTCTGGCGTGTCAAAAAAATCACCGGCCCATTGGGCATGGGAAGTATGTAGGCCAGCATGATCGCATCGGCAAAATCCAAAAGCCACCAGGTTTTTAGCCAGATTCTGCCCTGGCTGTCCCGGTACTCGGAAGCCTGCACCGGATCGCCCAAAGAAAGAATACGGTACTTTCCGGAACCTCCCAAGGTACGCTCAAAACTTGTTCCGGAAAGGTAGGTATCCATGATCGTCTTGGGGTCTGTGTTGATTTTTTCCAGCGGCATTGATTTGGGGCGGCGTATCTTTAGCATCAAAAAATCAGAAATTTCAGCCTGGATAAGCGTACCATCACCGGGAAGATCAAAAGTCTGTACCCGAAGATCGGAAATCTTCCATTGATCATCATTTTTATCTACAAAGGCGAACTCCGGAAAGTCCAGCCGTACCGATTGGTACAGAAGATACCGGTTGTTGGGGCCGTCCAGGTATTTTGGCGCTTCATTAAACAATTCCGTCATGGCTTCCGGATAATAAGTCTTGTAGGCTTCAAAAATTGTATGGCGCAGTTCTTTGTACCCCATGGGAAGGTCTGCATCTGTTTCAAATGCTTTTGTCAGCCGGTTGGACAAGAGCAGATGGCCGTAGGTGTAGCGGCGCCGGAAGTGAGTGGTATTGGAAGGGGCGGAGAGAAGCTCCGATACGGGCAGGGAATAGAGTATATTATCCCTCAGGGCTACCACCACTCCTACTACCTTGCCGCCGGGCGTAACCAGCGGACCGCCGGAATTGCCGGGATTCCCGTCGGCGGAAGATTTAAGCTGGTTCCAGCGGCCTTCTTCGTCTTCCGGCACCGTCCCCAAAAGCAGGCCGTTCCGCACTACAATTCCTTCCCCCAGGGCATTACCGATGCTGTAAACCTGGGAATTTGTTTTAAATTTTGGCTCCAGATCGAACCAGCGTGAAAAGGCTCTGCCCTTAACGGTAAAAACCAAAAAATCTTTTTCATTGGAAGCCCTGTGTATCTGATCGATTTCATACACATTGCTCTTTGAATCCCGGATATAGTAATTGGGGAAAACATCGCTCTCGTCGGCAAGGTTGATTACATGGAAGGCGGTAACTGCTTCTGTGGAGGAGATGGCAAATGCCGTGCCTATGGAGTAGTATTGGTCGCTGCGGATTGCATAGGGAATCACCGTCCAGTCCAGTTCCTTGTCATAAACCAGGTTTTTTTCTTCCGGTTTTTTGATCAATACCTCAAACACGGCGTCTGTAACCAAGGTCTGTAGTTTGGGGGAAAGTTCACCCCGTACACCGGTGGTCTGCTGCGATTGACAGGATGCAAATAGTATTATAAGCGGCAGTATGACAGCCGCTGTTATGCTTTTTTGAATTGTGTTAATTTTCTTTTTCATGGTTTACTCCAATGGCGCTGGGCGCTGCATAAGGGGATTATGTCATAGAAGCAATTTTACCACAAGTAACTTTCGGTAACATGAGGCATTTCAGGACTCGCGTTCCCTAATCCGCCAAATCCAGGATGCCCGCTTCTATGCTGTTGAGAATTTTGGTTTGGAGCAGCAGGCCCGGTTTTTCCATGCCGGAAAGATAGGTCTTCCACAGTTTTGTATAGTGAACTGCATCACGGCGATCCAGCGGCAGGGTTTTTCCTTCCAGAAACGTTTCGCTGTCTTTATCCCGCAGGAGGATTTCACCCGGCTGTAACGGGTTTTTCCCCCACCGCTTATTGCCCGCAAAAACAACCTGGATATTGGCAAGTATGCCTTTTTGGATTTTGATCAAAAGAAGGAGCACGCCCCCTTCACTGTCCGGATTGGGCGGAAGGAATTTGCGGTATACCGTGTAGTTCCATTCGTCCAGGGGTATCCTGATACGGGTTAAAAGTTCCTGGTGTTTTAAGCCGTCCGTAGCGGAGGAAAAGCGCAGGGCGGAAATCCACCTGCTCCCGCCGGCGCTGCGCAGTTCATAGCGGGCCTCCAAAGCGGCAAGGAGCGCCGCCGCGTCCCCTGATACGCAGAGGTTGCCCCCGATAGTTGCCAGATTCCGTACCTGGGGCCCCGCAATCCCCTTAAGGGTTTCTGTAAACGCGTCCGGTACGGTCTTTCCCAGTTCGATAATTTCGCTTAAGCGCACCATGGCGCCAATTTCCAGATACCGCTCGGTTCTGGTAATGCGGCAGAGTTCGTCAATTTTTTCCAAAGAAAGTATGTTGACCGGCAGTTCGGGCAATTCCCGGTACACCGGGCCGGATTCCCTGTTTGGGTGGGTAATGCTCCCCCCGCGGATGAGCGAAGTACCGCCTGCAAAGGGAACCGCATCAGGAAATTTATTCCAGAAAGAAAAAAATTCGGAAAATCCGGCAGGTTGGAATACCTGGTTATATTGTGCGGCCATACATCCTCCGCTGCCGCAGTTCCCCTGCGGCAAGTATACCCTGATAGAGACATTCCGCATCGGTACAGCGGCACCTTATGCTGCGGAAAGCGGCGGAAAAATCTTTTTTTGAGGGCTGGAGATTTTGTTCCAGAAGAAGCTCCGTACCCAGTATCTTTCCCGCATCACAGTAACCGCAGTTTTCTACTCCCGTTTTGGCAAACCCGCCGGCTATATCCTGGAATTCCTCGGTTTGGGAAAAACCTTCCAGGGTAACAACTTCGCTCCCATGGGCGCGGAAAGCGGGAATAAGGCAGGAGGGGGTTACTGCGCCGTTAAAGACAACTGAACAAGCGCCGCAGTGCCCGCTCAGGCAGCCGCATTTTGCGGCGGTACATACAAGTTGTTCCCGCAGTATGTTAATAAGCCGCCGGTTTGCCCCCGCGTTAACTTCAACGTCTTCACCGTTTAAAATAAACCGTATAGTCATGCTTTATAATTCCTTGTCTTTTGCGGCAGCGGTAATTTGAACAGCCGCCCAAAGCTCCTGTGTGTTTACCGGATAACTTTGAAACGGATAATCCAAAGCCTGGGAAAGGGCCTGAACATAGGCGGCGGGAACAACAGCAAAAGGCAGTTCCCCAATCCCCTTTGGTTTTTCTCCTGATTCAAGAAAATGCACGTTAATAAACGGAGCGTCTTCAATTCCGGGCACAGGGTAATCTTTGACGGTGTTACTGTCAATCCTGCCGTTCTGGTACAGCGCTTTTTCATGCATGGCCCAGGAGAGCGCATGAACCGCCGCGTTGGCAATGCTTTTGCGCGCTCTGTCCTTTGTAAGTATTGTTCCGCCGTCCAGAGCCATCCAGATTCCCCTGATCCGGGGAACATACTCCGCCGGATCAATTTCCGCCTCTACCACTGCGGCCCCCCAGCCTAAAGGGGCAAGGGCATTTTCGTCATACTTTTGATCCGGCCTGCCCCAGGCCGGGGCAAGGGATGCATGGTAATGGCGGTTGACCGTAATAGGCAAAGGATCGCAGAAGCGCTGTTTGCGGATTGTATTGCAGGCCATCTCTATTAGATGGGTAATAACCCCGGTACTTCGGGAAAGGCAGGCCGGCCCGGATTCAGGAATTGGCTTTGACGGCTCCTCCCTTTCACTCAGGGAAACAATGCGAATTTGTTCCACCCCAAGGATTTGATTTACCAGAAGCTGCCAGCATTGCTCCTGGTTGTTCCCCCAGGGGAAGTTAGTCCTTATTTCCAGAACCCCATCCTTTCCCAGGGTTAATTCAACGCCTTCTTTTTGCGATTTTGGCCCCGGCAGACAATCGTACAGGAAAGAGCTTCCCTGCCAGGCCAGGGCGATTCCTATGCCCCGCAGCGCGTCATTCAGGCTGCGCCCCTGCAAAGGGTTTTCCCGGCGGCTTTTACGGAGCAATTCGTAGGCCGCCCATTTGCGGCGGTAATCACTTAATGATACAACGGTATCAATAAGCTCTTTTTTAAGAGGATTCCGGATTTCTGTACCGATTGCCAGCTTTTTCCCTTTATTAAGAAAAAATCGTTTACGCCATTGTGCAGGGTCTTCCCCGAGGGCATCGGCAATGCGGGAAGCGTGCCTTTCCGCCGCAAAAAATCCCTGCGTAAGGCCAAACCCCGTTATGGGTCCCGCAGGAGGAATGGGGCTGGAAAGGCCCATGGTTTGCAGTTCTATAGTTCCGTGATCATAGGCCCCCAGCGCTCCCAGAGCGATACGGTCCAGGATTTCTTCTGTAAAGAGTCCAAAGGCCCCGAATTCGGCGGTGATTTTTAACCTGCTTCCCAGGATTTGCCCATGAGCGGAAAGGGCGCTTTGAATGTAAATGGCGGCACGGACGCTCTTGGAAGAAAAGAGAAAATCCTCTTCACGCTTTAATACGAGTTTTACCGGTTTTTCCCGTGCTCTTGCCCCCACTGCCGCCTGACAGGCGAGGAGGGAAGGCATCCATACTTTGCCGTCCAAATGTATTTCCAGCCGGCATGGTTCCACTTTTACCATTGCAGGTTTGATGTCAAGGCAGCGGGCTACGGAAGCGCAAACATGGCCGGGCCACTGGGTTGACGTTAGTATCGTCATGGTATTTTCCGGCCCCGGCAGGGCGATGACTCCCGGAGGATCGCTGGGCCAGGGATCCTGTACTTCCGTGGTATAGGTTCCTTCTATTATTCTCTCGGCCTTTTCAAAGGCCATGCCGGTATCCCCGGCGCTGTAATTCCGCTCTATAATGATTTTTTTTTCAGCCGGGGGCTGTTCATCCGCCAGTATTATACATTGCTCTGCCAGTTCCCTAAGTTTGTCCGGGTCAGGCCCCAGGAGCAGGGCAATCGGCTGCCCATACCAGGACAGTTCCTTTTCCGGGAAAACCGGAATTTCAAACGGGGAGCCTTTTTTGTTGTCCGCCCCGTCGGATGAACAGACGCCGGCTCCGGGAATATCAGCAAAGGTAACAAGGCTAACATTATAAGGAAGCGGGGGAGTCCAGATTTCCTTAAGCATTCCGGAGGCCGCCGGGGAACGAAGCAATATTCCCGTCAGCGCGTTATCAATAATTATGTCATCAACAAACCGGGATTTTTCCACTTTAGCTTATTATAGTGATAAATGCCCCCGCAAACAATCAGACGCTCCCGCCCATTACCCCGCTAAACCGGAAACAGGGTGTTTCTAATTCTGTGGGTGGCGCACTATAAAAAAAGCCGGCGGGGCCTGTCCGTGGCAATGCCACTGCCCAAGGTCAGTGACCTTGCCACGAACACCCGCCTCTGCATTTATCCTATGTGCGCCACCTATATCCTCAGAAACACCCTGCTATCAGTGTAATGGGGTAATGGGCGGGAGCTTCAGGCCGCATGGAGGCGGTTGTTTCCGCGGCTTTAGAGCATTTGCGGAAATGCGTCAGGTGAGGGCTGCCGCCGCTATAGGAAATGTCTTCCGCCAATCATTAAACAAAAGTGATGTTGGCGCAATATGGTATATGTGCGGCCTCTATATTGAGTTGATATTTGAATATTTGTATAGTGGACTTACAAACGATTTAGGGGGACATTCAGCATGAATATTGATTTGGAACAAGTCAGAAATTATTTTAAAAATGACCGCTTTGCCACGGGAAACGGAATTGTTATTGATTCAGTTGCGGAGGATTGCGTGGCGTGCGGAATGGAATTGCGCGAGGAACACAGGAATGCTGTTGGCGGCGTGCAGGGAGGAGCTATCTTTACCCTGGCGGATTTTGCCTTTGCCGTTCATTGTAATCTGGCGATGGTTTGCGGTGAGGAAAACAGGTTGACGGTAGGGCAGTCGTGCAGTATTTCTTTTTTGAAATCTACAAAAGGCCGCCGGTTGACTGCAATATCAACCTGCGTCTCGAAAGGCCGTAGCATATCTGTTTACAGAATCCGCATTGAGGACGATCTTGGGGTACAAATAGCTGAAATGCTTGCGAATGGATTTATGACGGCTTAATGAAAGATGGGAGAGTTGTTGATAGGCACTTCGGGCTATGATTATCCCGAATGGAAGGGCGGTTTTTATCCTGAAGAACTCTCTAAAGCCAGATTCCTTGAGTATTACTCCACACTGGCAATAATCATAGGAGGCACCATTGCACGCAAATATACCCGCATACCGCTAAATGTTCCGGCCTTTTACCCTGCTTCACCAACAGCCGGGTGTTTCTGATTATTGGGGGAGGCGCACTACAAAATAATGGTGGGGCCTGCCCCGGTGTAACACCCCTTCCATGCTGTAAGTGATGTTACACCGGGGCACCCACCGCCGCTTTTATTCCATGTGCGCCTCC
>JAITCP010000163.1 GCA_031283025.1 Spirochaetaceae bacterium
CGTGGCCGGAATTTTCTTTTTTCTCGTCCAGCAGGACGATTTCAGAAAGGTCATTTCCTTCCATTCCCCTGGTAAGGGACAGTGCGGGGTATAGATCAACAAGGCCCAGTGCATCTGCGCGGTTTTTTACGAAGCGGGCACCGTTAATGGTATCAGTTACCGGAACAGTGTTTGCCATGCAGACAGCCGTCCCGTAACCGCCTGCGACGGCGGCAAGGCAGGCTGACTCGATTGTTTCCGCAGGAACTATTTTTTCTGCCGTCCCGGCTTCCCTGAAATGGGCGTGAAGTTCCACAAAGGCGGGCATCAGCAAAAGCCTGTGGTTTTGTTCTGAACCACCGCCGTCCAGTACGGCATCAGCGCGGAGAGCGGCGTACTCTAGTTCCTTTTCAGCAGTGATAACGTCAGGGCCATCGCCTGAGGATGTATATACTTTTTTAATGATTCCGTCTTCAACTATTACGGAACCGGGGGTGTCCGTTGTTTCATCAACAAGGCGGAAGTTTTTAAGAACCAGAAGGCGCATGGTTACCGGAAATCCGCAGCGCTGCGTATTTCATCACAGTATTCACAGCGGTAAGTTTTTTGTTTGGGGTCGCAGAGTTTAAAGATATGGGGAACCTTTTCTGTAGAGGTAATGCACCGGGGATTTTTGCAGATAAGCACATCCTCCACTTTTTGGGGAAGCTGTATCTTGATCTTTCCGGTGATCTTTTCATTTTCAATAATGTTTACCGTAATGTTCGGATCGATAAGCCCCAGTATGTCAAAGTTAATGGCGATGGTGTTGTCTATCTTGATGATGTCCTTGCGGCCCATACGCCCGGAGTTGGCGTTTACGACAAAAGCCACATTATAGGGGGCCTTTCCCAGGCCGAGCCAGTTAAAAATCCTGATCCCCTGACCTGCCTTGATATGATCGATAACAACGCCGTTTTTAATCTGATCAACATTCAGCATATCCGCTCCTCTGCCGGTTATATCGCGCCCAGTACCGATGCCAAAAGGGCCATGCGCACATACATACCGTATTTGGCCTGCTTAAAATAAACCGCCCTGCTGTCATTGTCCACTTCCACGGCGATCTCGTTTACCCGCGGAAGGGGATGCAGGACGATCATGTCATTTTTGGCGGCTTCCATTTTTTCCGTGGTAAGTATGTAAAAATCTTTTAGGCGTATGTAGTCTTCTTCGTTAAAGAACCGTTCCCGCTGTACCCGCGTCATATACAGTATGTCCAGGCCGGAAATAACGTCTTCTAGTCGCTCCGCTTCCCTGTAAGGAATTTTTGTTGTTGTTAGAAGTTCCTTGATATACTCCGGCACGGTTAGTTCCGGGGGTGAAATGAAGACCATGCTTATCCCCGGATAAAGTGAAAGTGTTTTTGCCAGGGAATGAACAGTCCGCCCGAATTTAAGGTCCCCGCAAAAGCCGATTGCAAGATTTCCTATTTTGCCCCGTGTCCTGCGTATGGTAAGAAGGTCCGTAAGGGTTTGGGTGGGGTGGTGGTGGCCGCCGTCTCCGGCATTGATTACCGGAACGGAGGAACACCGGGATGCAAGGAGGGCCGCCCCTTCCTTGGGGTTACGCATCACTATTGCGTCCGCATAGCAGGAAACGGTGCGTATGGTGTCCGAAAGGCTTTCCCCCTTGGCGGCGGAACTGGAACCCGGTTCCGCAAAGCCCAGGCAGTTCCCCCCCAGCCGGAGCATGGCCGCTTCAAAAGAAAGGCGTGTTCTGGTGCTGGGCTCGAAAAAAAGCGTTGCCAGAATTTTCCCCCGGCAGGATTCCCGCAGATACTCCGGCTTATCTTCAATTTTTTCCGCCAGGGAAAAAAGCTCCTCCAGTTCTTTGGTACTGAAGTCCCCCGGTTCCACAAAAGATCGGCCTTTGAACATAAGAGAGCCTACCACGCCGGGGCGGAAATTACAAGGCAGGCGAATAACACGAATTGAATGGGGAGTGGGGGATGGGCCTGCCTGCCGCAGGCAGGGAGTGGGATTTTGGTTTGTAAGCATTGCGTGATGCTAACACGTTCAGATTACAAACAATAACCCCATTCCCCATTCCCTACTCCCTACTCCCTACTCCCTAATCTCCCCTTCCTCGCTTTCTTTGAAAGAGGCGCTGTCTTTGAATGTTTCGTCTATTACTTCGTGTTTGCCGCCTGTGGTTTTGGGGCGGATGTTTTTGATGATCACTTCGCCGTCTTTTTTGCCTTTTAAAATGGCGTTGACATCGCGTTTGACTTTTTTCTGCGTTGGTTCTTCGCTTTCCATTGCGCCGTGGCGGAAGAAGCCGTGGAGTTCGGCGTACAGGGTTTCGGAGGAGTCTATTCTGCGTTTGGCGGCGTCCTGTACCTGGGAATAATATTCGGGGGCGTTGGTGTATATCATGTCGGAGCCTTCTATGTTGATGTTCCATGCTTTTTCTTCCAGGCTGCGGGTTGCGTCGAGGAGGGAGCGGACGGCGTTGAAGATGTCAAGGTCTCTTTTGAACTTTGCGGTGTTGAGCCAGTGGGGGAAGTACTGGGGGAACTTGCTGGATATGCGGAAGGCGGCTTCTATGAAGCCGAGGTGTTTTAGCCCTACGCCGTTGTGCCGCTGGCGGTCCAGGGCGCGCAGGTTTGCGGCGAAGTTGTCCAGCTCTTCTATCATGTGCAGTATGTCGCCGGTCATGCTGTCTATCATTGCCTTGCTGGTAGGAAGTTGTTCAGAAACTGAAGTTTCCGAACAACTCTAATAAAAGAATTTTCCTGTCAATCGAACCTGCTTGCCTTTATATGCTGAAAAATCGTAAGAACCTGTCAATTGAATTGTTGAAATGTTATTGACCGTTTCTTCACCAAAATAATTTTCATCACTGACCAAAATGACATTAATGGGGTTAGTAGTATTCAGAACATATATGTTTTGCAAACCCGTACCCCATAATTCTGTTGTATCCACTGTTTTAGTTGTTAGCAAACCTGTTACCACAGAAACAGCCGGTTCATAGTAATAATTATTTCCCTGTGCCGGCGCGGAAGAAGAAGATTGCTGCCGCCACTTTGCTTCCCAAGACCCCGGTCCTCCAAAAGATACCCATGTGCCTTCTTCAAGATCACGTCCGTCTCGGCTTAAATAAGCCGTATATATTCCTAAACCCAAATTTTTTGCATTATTTGAAAGCCGCTCGCCCCTTATTTCAACTTTTCTGTATGTACGGTCATAAAATCCGATAAAATATTCCCTGCCCTCAGAATTCATGATACTGTGCCAATCAAAATATCCTCTA
This sequence comes from Spirochaetaceae bacterium, assembly GCA_031283025.1. Taxonomy (GTDB): domain Bacteria; phylum Spirochaetota; class Spirochaetia; order Treponematales; family Breznakiellaceae; genus WRIV01. Next base: position 3,277 of record JAITCP010000163.1, read on the forward strand.
AACGCGTCGCCTTCAGTTTCTTCAATTACCAATGCGCTTTTGGTCCAAACAATACGATGATCCCTGGCGGTTACATCCCAAACTCCAACTCTTGGAAATGCTTGTTGCGCATTAAGGGTTTGAGGAAGACTTATAATTACCCAAAATACCAAAATCCATATCTTTTTCATGTTTGGTCTCCTTTGCTGTCTTTCCCGCTGTCTGATATTAAACTGATTCTTTTCTCTTTCATTTTCCTCTCCTTAAAATGTTTTTCGCTATCTATGATAGCATAACGTTCGTACAATTACAGTCCTGTTAAACGCCGTTTTTGCATTTTTACGCCAATTCTATTTTAACCGAGTATAATTTGAACCAATTATTCTCATATTGTCAACACCGCTGAACTCATATAAATAATCATTTATCCATGAGTTGTCGGGAGCAAAAGACACGCCTAACCCAAAAAAATGTTTCATTTCAAAAACTTGTTCAAATCCGTACGATAACATTATAGGAACACCCATATTCAATATATTTTTTAACTTTACTACAATTCTTCCATAAGGGCCGTCTTTATAATTTGACATAAATGATCTGCCGGAATTATCATCAAACAGTCTGTAACCGCCATCTATTAATAAATATTGCGTATTAAATCTGGCTCCAAATAATTTTTGTTTCAAAAACATATTGTAATTATTTTGAGTGTAATATATATCTATACCAACTTTTAATGCCAATAATTGAAATTGCTGAAAAGCAATTTTACCTAAAAGGGATGTTAAATCCGCGCGTTCTGAAAAATTGAATAATCCGCCAACATTATCAAGAAAAGATGTTTTTTCTTTCAAATTAGCTTGTGGATTGACTATAAATCTTACAGCGTTTGTATTAGTTGGATCAATTTGATCAATAATTCCGGTATAATAACCATCATCGCCTAATTCCAGTTCTTTATAAGAATTGTGATAATATCCGGCGAATACGCCAAATTCAAGCCCCCAGGGATCATAATGCGCGTAAGCGCCGCCGCCTGCATAAAGGTTCATAGATTGAGCTATATGCACACTGTCAATAACGAAACTTATACCCCCTATTAATGATACATAATCCCATACCGGGTACATAACGCCAATAGAAGTTGCCAGCCTGACAACACCTCCGCTGCTGGAATCATTTTTTTTAACGGAATCTCTTAATTCGGGAGAAACATCGAATAAATCCCCGTAAAGATCAAAAAAGAAAAAATTGGGTGATTTTGAGAATGCATGTTGAAATTCCGATGCAAAAAACCCGTCAGAATCCGGATTAAAAACAGGTATGGTTATTGGCGTTGTTGTATCATCTGCAAACATAAAATTTTGCCCCAATAATAACATAACCAAAAACAAGTATTTTTTCATTTTATGCCTCCTTTTGCATTACCTTTGAGATAAGTTTACACAAAGATCACCAAGAAAGAAAAGATCACAAAGAGGGGATAAGGGATTGTTATTTGAAACAATGTCTGTCATATCTATGCCTCTAATCCCTGTAAGTAATCCGCGCCGAAGCGGGAAATGCGCCTTCTCCAATCTTTGTCCTTCGTGAAAGGGTTACGCTCGTTAAATTTTCACATTGATAAAACGCATAATCGCCAATAGTTGTTACCGAGGATGGTATGTTTATGCTTGCCAAATTTATACACTTTCGTATCCGGCTTTCTCTGGGTCTGCCGGTTTGGATGCTTTTCCGCCTTGGGCTACGGTCTGGCTGGTTACTTCGCTTCCCCCATTGCTGTTAAAGGTTACGGTTTTGAGAGCTTGTACCGTAACCGTGAATGTTGCTGTCTTGCCCTGATAGGTAACGGTGAGGGTTTTGCTTCCTGCTGTGGAAGAATCAAAGCCGCTGACATTTGCCGCGTTGACGCTGACTGTTTCTGTTGTGCTGTCGCTGTACGTTGCCGTTACTACTATTCCGGTCAGGTCGAGGGTGTCGCCGATGTTGTATGTCGTTTTGGTCGGCGGAGTTATGGTGATACTGGTTACGGTTTTGGTTGTGTCACTGTCGTTGCCTCCGCCACAACTGATGAAAGCAAGGGCAAGAATTAAGATAAGAAATTTTACCACGGAGGGCGGTCGTTCGGAGAACGGCTTGGGGAACACGGAGGAAGAAAGTTTTTTTGTATCAAAACTCTGTGGTACTCCGTGGTGTAAATTCTTCATTTGTTTTTTCGTTTTCATAAAAACTCCTTTTTTGGTTTACCCCATATATAACGTACTGGTAAAAAATCAACGTCCATACCGGCGCATTTCATTAATAATGGTTCTAATGTCGTTTTCATAAACTCTTGCATTATACGGCGTCCACTTTTCTGACAAAGCTTCTAGCGTGCGTATTGTTCCCCTAAAGCTGCCCAGCATATTCCAGCGGGGATCATAAAGCGGCGACTTAAGATCATACGAGCGTACATCGCTTGTATAGCCCTTAAGGTGCTGAATATGCGCGATGACTCCTTGTCTCATACTGGAAAATCTGCCTGACCATCCCGGTGTTGAAGTAAAACCAGCGTAGTTATATGTCTGCATTATATTTTCGTTTCTTAGAAAAGACGTTGTCCGGCACATTTGGGCAATGGCAAGATCGGAGTTTATTCCTTCTTTATGCGCTTCCAATAAATAACAATCAATGAGATCACCCAGAGTCCTTTCGGAAACATGGATGTTTACAGTCCTTATATATCTCATTAAAGCTGATCTGCTTAACGAACCCTGTCCGGCAATAAATATTGCGCCATATCTATTATGATCGGTAACTTGATTGATATTACTGATCGATACGGAATCCGTATTTCCCTGCCGGATTTGGGGAGAATTATTATGTTCATCACTGATCGGAACAGCCCGTGCCTCAGTATTAGGGATATTTATTGTGGACTTAATAGTCAAATACGGAGCTTCGTCAGGAAACCTCAGATTGTAATTAACGGTATCAATCACTGCGAAAGCAAGTTCAAAACGGTTTTTATTCATATTCCGCGCGAATTTAAACCTGATGTTTTTTTTCGTATTATTCGGATTGGGGAAAGATATTTCAAGTACCTCTCTGCCCTGGGGAACATCAGATATATTATCCAGTTTACCTGTAACATCAACGGTGAATCTTAATATTTCGGATGAATTATTGTTTCCGCCGGGGATGAGCATACCGCCATTAACATCCATATTACTATTATTCTGTCCGTTTATCCTTAAGGAAAATGGTTTGGAAAAATAAAAATCTAATTTGGTAAGTTCATTCCGTACATTGCTGAAAATTTCCCATGTAAACGGTACAATCTTTGGCTCTTCGCAGAATCCGTTAACTGCGATAAATGCCAGTGCGACAACCGCCGCCAGTACAAAAGTGATTTTTCTGTTTTTCATGTTGTTCCCCTCTTTTTGAGCCGCGTGAGCGGCATTGTTAATTGGCGCCACCGCAACGCGGTGTCATGCCTCCTTTTGGCTGTTGCTCTATGAAAAAACCGTGATACGGCTTTGTTCCTATGTTGGGAAGGCGGTAATTCGGGTAAAATCCTTTGACTTTTATCTTTGTTTTCATTTGGGCAGACCTCTCCCCTGAAAAAGGACAGAGGGGAAAAAGGGTAAATTTTTTTTGCAAGTTTCTTCTATATAAAGAGAGAGAGAGAATCAGAATTCACACTGAAGTTCTGCGCGGTTTTCTGCGCAGGGGCATAACTCATGGGTTTATTATGGCATATTTTGGTTTTCTTTGCAAGGGGTTTTTGGGAAAATTTGTGAAATTTGGGGGAAATCGTCATGGGGAATGGGGAGTGGGGAATAGGGAGTGGGGTTTATGTCCGTAATCTAAGCGTGAAAGAAACACGCATAGTTTACGAACTTCGTTCACTGATCCCCATTCCCTACTCCCCACTCCCCATCCCCCACTGTTCATTGCTCCGTTTCATGCTATGTTTTCCTTATGACAGTTACCCAAACCGTAGAAATACCCGCCAGCCACCGGCTGACTATTGATGTTCCCCGTGAGGTTCCGGCGGGGGCGGTTATCCTTACCTTCACACCCAAAACCGCCGATGACGGGCTTGACTATGAAGGCGAATGTCCTATCTGCGCCGCGCACCGCGACCCCATAACCGGAGAAGAGCGTTTTAACGCCGAAACTATCGCCACTATTGAAGAAGGCAGAGCCATGATGAGAGGTGAAATTCCGGCGAAGTGGTACAACTCTCTTGATGAAATGTGGGAAGACCTTGTTAAAGAGGACGCTGACGACTAACCGATGCTGAAACCAACCTTTACAAAGCCTTT
>JAITCP010000189.1 GCA_031283025.1 Spirochaetaceae bacterium
CAGGCGGGGCCGAATGATGTGATACTGCTGTTTATCGCAGGGCATGGAGTGAACGATCAAGACGGGTCTTTCTATTTTTTACCTTCCGATACGGCATTTAACACTGACGGATCAATACGCTCGTCAAGGGCAATATCTTACCGCGACATTCAATCGGTGCTGGACTGGCCCGGACAAAAACTGGTGTTTATAGACGCTTGCCATTCGGCTGGAACAAGCAGCAGCCTGATCCGAAGGGTGAATAATGACCGCCTGATTAATGACTTGAACAGCAATCCTTCCATACGTTCCAGTTCAGTTATTTTCACGTCAAGCAAGGGCGATCAATCATCTTTGGAAATGGACAGATACAAACACGGCGTATTCACCTACGCTATTTTACAGGGGTTAATGGGCGAGGCTGATCTGTTGAAAAAAGGATTTATAACAATGACCGCGCTGGAATTGTACATAAGAGACAAAATCCCCGCATTAACAGACGGACAGCAGAACCCCACTACATCAAGACCGGACGGGTATGATGATTTTGTGGTGGTAGAGGTGAAGAAGTGAGGAAGGTGGAATTAGCAATGAGAAATAAACAGAGGGTAATGAGTATGAGTGCGCGTTGCATCGTTGTATTTTTACTTTTAAGCGGTCTATCTATGAACGCCGTGTCGCAACCGCGCGGCGGTGATAATGAATCCGGCGCGGTGGAAATTGTTGACGCGCGTGGCGATGTTGTAGGACGTTTTACCGAAGCCCATGCGCTGGTAATCGGAGAAAGCGAATATACCAACACCAACGGCTGGAGGCGGCTTCTCGGAGTAAAAGAAGATGTAGCGGCAATTTCAAAATTGTTTCAAGAACAGGGATTTAATGTAGAAACGATAGAAAATGCGAACAGCCGTAACCTAAGAAGCGGAATAACAAACTTTCTTGACAAGTACGGTTACAATTCAGACGCCCGCATTGTTCTGTATTTTGCGGGGCATGGGGCGACATTAGACCTGGATGGCCGGAAAATGGGCTACATAGTACCTGTTGACGCTCCGCCGGCAAGGAACAGCGGCGATTTCTTACAGACGGTTATCCCCATGACGCAGTTTGAAACATGGGCAAAACAGTACACCAGCCGTCATATTTTGTTTATTTTTGACAGTTGTTTTGCAGGCTCCGTGTTCAGATCACGAGGTTCAACGCCTCCGGCAATAAACCGCCTTATAAACCAGCCTGTCCGTCAGTTTATCACTTCGGGAGACGCGGATGAAGAAGTCCCCGATGAAAGCATATTCCGCAGGGAACTTGAACACGCCCTGCGAAACGGCGCGGCGGATACAAACAAAGACGGGTATGTAAGCGGAACAGAATTGGGGCTTTACCTGTTTGACAGGGTGTCAAACTACATGAACGGAAAGCAGAATCCCAGAGTAGGTAAACTTAATGACACTAACCTTGATAAAGGGGATTTTATTTTTACGGTTGGTTTACCTCCGCCCGGCACTGGTATAAATCCTCCACCCCCGCCACCTCCCCCGCCGCCGCCGCCGCTACCACAACCCGGAACTAAAGAATTCTTTTTTGGAACATGGTTAGCCACAGCCGAATATAACAATTCTTTTGACACTTACCGTATCAGTTTTTTCAATAATGGGCGCTGTACGGTAACAGTCAGCAATGACACCGACGAGCAGGAAACAAACGGAAACTGGTCATGGGACGGTAAAACGTTCAAGCTAAACGCTGTATTCAGAAACGCGAAAATCACCTACCGGCGCAATATTCAGTGGGTCAGTTTGGTTAATTTTGCCGAAGACAATAATTCTTTCAACATCCTGGCAAAACCGGCGGATAACGCCGCGAATAATGTACGATTTATGTTATTTAGGGAGTAGGGAGTAGGGAGTAGGGAGTAGGGAGTAGGGAGTGGGGAGTGGGGAATGGGGAGTGGAAAAAATGAGCAATTAAGGAGGCATGAAATGAAAAAGACATTATTAGCAACCGCACTTGCGCTGTTAGGCGCTCTTGCATTTTCTCAGGAACGGATCGCCGTTTTCCCGTTTGAAGACATAGACGATATTCTTACGCGCAATGAATCTGTCTTTTTCTACCGTCGATTCAGCAATGAATTTGCTAATAAGAACAACGGCAGATTTACCATTGTTCCCCGGCTGGAGGTAGACAAACTTATCGACACGGAAGCGAAATTTCAATTAAGCAACTATTCCTCAAAGGCAAAAACAGCGGAAATGGAACGTGTGTTAAATGGTACACGAATATTGTCCGGATACATAGGCAAGAGGGGAAGCAAAATAACCATATCAATATGTTTATACACCTTTCCGGACCTTGAGCAGTTGCCCGGCGGGGTTGATTTGGATGTGGCGGATAAAGACGAACTTTTTGACAAGATACCGGAACTGGTACAGAAAATGCAGCAGAGTATGCAAAGCGCACTCCCTCCTCCCCCGCCGCCAAAACCCCAAAAAACAAAAAGAACCTGGACAACAAGAGGTACAATATTTGAGGATTATACTATTTACAATGCGCTTTCTATTTTTGGTTATACTTATTCACCTGGTATACCGCTTGGTTTTTCTCTTGGTTTTTATGGTGTTTATACCTCATTAGGTTTTGCGTTACCAAATTGGGGGAGGTATTCTAAGATTGGTTCCAATGATACACCTCCACCTCCAAATTTCAGTTCAACTCCTTATACTGATCAAAGGTATGAAATTATTGATTGGGTACTGGGTTATAATGTTACCATTATTCCTAAGAAATTATATTTACCTATCGGTTTTGGTATAGAAAATGTTAAAGAATGGCGATTACAAAATACTGATGACTATGGTAATTCTGGATGGAATTCTGCACCTCAATGGGAAACCAGCATATTATTAGAAGCGGGTCTATTGCTGCGGCCTACCAATAAAATTGAATTTTCAAGATATTTAACATTTAGCCCCTATATATATGGTACTTACCGGTATATTATGCCCGATAAACAAAGTTTTTCAATAGGCTGCGGTATTAGCTTTGAAAAACAATGAACCTCCGCAGGGCAGAGCCCTGCGGTATCTTTAGCGTTGGGTTGTACTGGAACGGAGGTTCGATCGATAGGAAATTTATTATACCGTCTGGTTTAATACCATTTCCTTATTAATTTTTGTTTTATTACAGCTTGAGCAGAGCTCTGGGGTATTAAACCAGACTTTTGGGTACGCGATGGTGCCTGACACCGCTTTTTCGTTGTGGTGTTTGTTGGCTGGGTACACAACCTGTAGTGGTGGTAATTGCCGGATGTTTTTGATAATTTTTCAGGGATTTATCCCACATTTCACTTCTTTCCACCTGCCCAATTCACGCATTTTTGCAGCGCAAAAAAACCGGCTGTCCTGTAGAAACAGGGCAGCCGTAGGAGGATAAAAGCATAGTTGTTCAAAAACTGTACTTCATTGGGGAACCACTAAAAACTTCGGCTTTTAATGGTTCCAATTTGTTAGAACCTGACCACCAGATCGGCATAGACCACATTGGTCATCACTGCATCTATGTCTTTTCCCGGTTGGTAATAGTAGAACGAATCGCCGATTTCAAAAGAAGCCCTGGAATCCACGTTGATTTTTATGGAAGGCCGGGCGTTTATAACAGAGATCTCACTGTCATAATTAGGCGCGAATCCCCGGCGGTGGTAATTCTGCCCGTCCTGGTTACCGCCCATAAAGTAGACAACATCAAGCCGGGGAACGACTACGCCTTCACTAAGGGCATAGCTTACCCAGGGATTGATCCAGACGGAAAGGTCATTCTTGGCTTTGGAACCTTCCGGAAGATTCCTTATGTACTGAGCCGCGTTAAGGCCAAGACCCAGATCGCCCATTTTGTAACCAAAGGTTTCATAAAAGTTCATGTCTTTATTGGCCTTATCATCATGCAGGTTATCCATTTCCCCTACCACAATGGCGGTAAGGCCGTCCACCGCCAGAATACGGAGTTCTGCAAGGGCATGGGAACGATTATATTTTGAGTCGCCACCGGTTTTGTTAAACGTCCGCCCGCTCACCATAAACCGGAATACCTTATCCATAGTATAGGCAGCATTAATGGTATACTTGGCATCTTCCATTTTGATCTGGGAAGGAAGGCTAACGCCGAGGAAGTTATTATTGCTGCCGCTATTATAGGTTGCTACATAGCCTCCGGCACCGATGTCCAGCCCTGTAACGGGGGTTATCCTAACCAGTAAGCCCGCCCCTTCGCTTTGGCTGTCGTTGTAGATATAGTCGGCAGTCCGCCAGGTGCTGTCGTCTACAAGCCCTGCTTTGATGGTGATCATGTCCAGCAGTTTAACCCAGCCGTAACCAAAGGCCAAAGAGGGGGTATTTACCGGGTACCCGGTAGTAACAGAAACAGTATGGTTGTGGGATTCCGAGGGATCGCTACCCGACTTGGTATAAGTGCTGGTGGTAAGAGTAGAACTGGGAGCAAAACCCCTGCCCTGCACCTGAAGCCGGAAATTGATCCCTGCGGTTTTATCCTCATTGGTATAGGCGCCGTTCAGCCTGAACCGCCCAATGTACCGTTCCGAATCAACGCCGTAGGCCATTACCATAGGATCATCCTTGCCTTTCTCATCACTGGTCCACAACCCAAAACCGCTGTTCACATACCCGTCAAACTTTAGTTCCTGTGCAAAACCAAGCGCCGCCACCGAAACAGCGGCAAGAAATACGCATAAAAACCTTTTCATAAAAACTCCTTAAATAGATTTGTGTATAATATTATCCGGTTGTGTTAGAGCGTTGTTAGTGCTGTATGAGAAAATGATTTAACAGGCAGTTTCCAGGGGGGATTCCGGAAAAATTCTCTGTTTCCCCCCCTTGACCGGCCTAATCCGCCGGATTATAGTTATCATCTATGGGGGTGTACCGGCTTCGACTGGTACGGTTCGGGGTACAGGCTGCAGGTGGAGCGCCCATCTCCTGATTGGGCAAAACTTTAACTGCCAACAACGACAGTTACGCTTACGCCTTAGCTGCGTAAACGCGTGGAACCGCCCCGCCGCTCTGAGGGACGGCTTCCGCGTCGCAACCAGAGCTGGCCGGGCCGCCGCTTCCGGAGGCGTCCCGGTAAGATAACCCGGAATACGGAAGAGCCGCGCGCTGTCTAGCCAAGCCCTTCCCGACAAACCAATAGGCGGCTAAACCTGTAGACGCTTGTGTTTCGCGTATTAGGACGCGGGTTCGACTCCCGCCACCTCCAGAAGTTTTCATTATAGCCCGCTAGTGCGGGAGTCGAACCCGCGTCTTGCCCCCCTCTGAGCTAAGCAGGCGCGTAAGCTCAGAGGGGGCGGCCAAAGGCTGTGTAAAAGCCCGCAGGGCGACTCCCGCCACCTCCAAAAAATTTTCACTATAGCCGAGAAATTTGCAGTAAGACAGAAAATTTCATTATTGCCCGCTAATGCGGGAGTCGAACCCGCGTCTTGCCCCCCTCTGAGCCAAGCAGGCGCGTAGGCTCAGAGGGGGCGGCCAAAGGCTGCAAAGGCCGCCCGCAGGGCGACTCCCGCCACCTCCAGAAGTTTTCATTATAGCCCGCTGATGCGGGAGTCGAACCCGCGTCTTGTCCCCCTCTGAGCCAAGCAGGCGCGTAGGCTCAGAGGGGGCGGCCAAAGGCTGCAAAGGCCGCCCGTAGGGCGACTCCCGCCACCTCCAGAAGTTTTCATTATAGCCCGCTAATACGGGAGCCGAACCCGCGTCTTGCCCCCCGATGAGCCAAGCAGGCGCGTAGGCTCAGAGGGGGCGGCCAAAGGCTGTGTAAAAGCCCGCAGGGCGACTCCCGCCACCTCCAAAAAATTCACTATAGCCGAGAAATTTGCATAAGACAGAAAATCCCACCATAGCCCGCTAATGCGGGAGTCGAACCCGCGTCTTGCCCCCCTCTGAGCTAAGCAGGCGCGTAAGCTCAGAGGGGGTGGCCAAAGGCTGTGTAAAAGCCCGCAGGGCGACTCCCGCCACCTCCAAAAAATTTTATATATTTCAAGTATTTTTATAGTAGACAGAAATTTTCATTATTGCCCACAAATGCGGGAGTCGAACCCACGTCTTGCCCCCCTCTGAGCCAAGCAGGCGCGTAGGCTCAGAGGGGGCGGCCAAAGGCTGTAAAGGCCGCCCGTAGGGCGACTCCCGCCACCTCCAGAAGTTTTCATTATAGCCCGCTAATGCGGGAGCCGAACCCGCGTCTTGCCCCCCGATGAGCCAAGCAGGCACGTAAGCTCAGAAGGGGCCGGCCAAAGGCTGCAAAGGCCACCCGCAGGGCGACTCCCGCCACCTCCAAGTGAGCCTTATATACTCAAAATTGTTCAAAATCGGATAAGTATGCCGGGGAGGAAAGTTACGGTTTGGCTAAGGTTTATTCTTGAAATCCAGTTTGAAGTCATAGATAAAATAACTTCCTTCTGGCATGGGCTCAAAAAATACCGCCATGAATCTGTTGCCGCTAATAGGATCGTTCACAATTTTTCCTTTCTCATTATTAGGATCATGAGTACCATGCCCTTTTTTTATTCGTATTAGAAGCCTTTTAAAGATGGTTACCCAGTCATGTTTCCAGTAATTGGCTTCTTCATTGAGTATTTTGTTTAGCGAACCCCTTGAGTAAATGAAATCTTTTTCTGACTCTTTTATATAGCGCTTAAGCTCGTCCAAGGGCACGGGTACTATGGCCCTCCAAAATTTGGTTAAATTCATCTGGTGTTAGGCGGGGCTGTTCGGCTATCTTTACATCGGATGAAAGATTTTTTGGTTCCATTTGATGACGCTCATATTCAATTTCTTCTCTGCGCCTTTCGATACACTTTAACTCCACGCCAAAAGCATGAGCGATCTCTTCATTAGGCTTATCTTCCCACAATATAAACCGCTCGGAAGGAACAAGCAGATTTGCGGCAAAATAATCGGCAATATCCTCACCAACGGCTTCATCAGTGTCGGCGTTTTGCTCTTTCCATGCATTTCCCCGGCGGGCAACTGCTTTTAAGGTGTTTCCATCTTCATTGACTAGCTCGATTTTATAATGAAATATTTCATGCGCTATTGAAAACCGTTGCTTTTCCTTGTTGTCATTTTTATTAACATAAATTATGGAGTCCTCAAGATATGCGTGGGCATTTTTATACTTTTCAGGAAATTCTTCCGGCAAAATATATTTTATATCAAAAATGTCATTTTTCCTAGCAACATCTTCAATGTCTACCCAAGGCGCTTCCGTAAAGCCATCACCGTCTTCAAGAAGATTCTCATCAATAAAAGATTTAAAAAACGGGAAGAAATTAAAAACAGCCCTACCGCTCAACCTGCACATAACCAGAACCTCATTAATTCAAAAAACTGACATTTCTATCAGTTTTATTGTATAACTTGGATCCAAAATATGCAATGAAAACAGAAAAATAAACCCCAAACCGCCAAATCATTGGCTGTCTGGGATCTTCCCTGCCCAGAAGAAGACTCGAACTTCCATGCTTTTAACGGCACTGGTACCTGAAACCAGCGTGTCTACCAATTCCACCATCTGGGCTTGGGTATACTCTACCCTATAAGCAGCCGGAAAGTCAAGTTACGATACGGCCGTTTCCAGGGCTATTTCCATCATTCGGGTAAAGGCGGTCTGGCGTTCCCCGGAGGTGGTTTGTTCTCCGGTTATTATGTGATCGGAAATGGTAAGGAGAGCAAGGGCTTCTCTGCCGAATTTTGCGGCTACGGTGTAAAGTTCGGCGCTTTCCATTTCTACGGCCAGAGCGCCGTATTTTGCCCAAATTTTCCATTCATCCGGTTCATCGGAATAGAACAGGTCGGAGCAAACCACATTCCCCACTGCGGGTTCCCAGCCTTTGGCGGAGGCGGCATCCCAGGCGGTTTTAAGGAGATGCCAACTGGCTGTGGGAGCATAACTGCGGCCTCCAAAACGGCGGAGATTAACCCCTGAATCGGTGGAGGCCGACATAGCAAGAACCAAATCCTTGATTTTGAGGCTTTCCTGAATCGCCCCGGCAGTACCGATGCGGATGGCCCGCTGAACGCCGTAATCCCTGAAAAGCTCGTGGATATAAATGGAAATAGAAGGAATTCCCATGCCGGTTCCCTGAACGGATACTTGTTTTCCCTTGTATATCCCGGTATAGCCTAGTATATTGCGTACATCAGTGTACTGTTTGGCGTTTTCCAGATAGTTTTCTGCAATAAATTTGGCCCGCAGGGGGTCTCCGGGAAGCAAAACCGCCTGAGCAATTTCTCCGGGTTTGGCTGCAATATGGGTTGACATAGCTGCTCCTTGTGGTAAACGCTGATTAACTTAACGCTAATCAGCGTTTTACTGCCTTTTTTCCTTAACTTTTTCCTTTTCTTTGGTGATTTTTTGTTCCAGCTTATCCATCATTTTATCCACCGCCGGGTTAAGTTCAAAATCGTGCTCTTTTATATGTATAGAAACTCCCCAGCGGAAATTGACCGTTGCTTCAGCAGAAAAATCCTTATCCTTGGTAAGGGTGATTAAAAAATCAACGATCATGTTTTCCGCGTTATGAATTCGGGCGATTTTCTTGTCCAGGTACTCTTTGGCGTCTTCCCATAAAGTAAAATGTACGGCTTTAATGTCAACATTCATAGAATGCCTCCCTTCAAAAATGTTTCTTTGGTAGTATTACTTCAATAATACCATATTATATTCATCGGGTATATGATGAACCTAAATCAAGTTCGCTGCGGTATTTTGCCACGGTACGCCGGGCCAGGGGTATTCCCTGCTGGGCCAGCACATCCGCTAGTTCCTGATCGGAAAGCCGCCGTCCATTGCCGGTAATAAGCTCCTTTAGCATCTCTTTTACCCCTTCTTTTGAATAGCGGGAACCCTGGGTTGCAGAATTGGCAAAGAAATAGCGGAGTTCGTAAAGCCCCCATTCGGTCTGCATATACTTACCGTTGGAAATGCGGGAAACTGTGGCTTCGTGAATTCCCAACTCCCCGGCTATTTCCCGCAGGGTCAGAGGGGAAAGGTATCTGGGCCCCTGGGCAAAAAAAGGGCGCTGGAATTCCACAATGGCGCGGGAAACCCTAAGCAGGGTATGATTCCTTTGATTGATGGAATGGATAAACCAGCGGGCTTCCCGGATTTTTTCCCTTGTAAAGTCCCTGGTTGCCTTGTTTTTGACTTTTTTCCCGGAAATCGCCATAAAAAAAGGACTTATTCCCAAAACGGGGATTTCTTCATTATTCAAAATGACCACAAAATCCCCTTCTTTCCGGCGGACTTCCAGATCGGGAACGGCGTACCTGGTTTTTCCGGAGTTAAACTGCCTGCCGGGAAAGGGGGAAAGGTCTTCTTTAATCCGGCTGTAAGCCTTGCGCAGAGTATCCTCACTACAGCCCAAGGTACGGGCAATTTCGGCAAATTTGCCCTTTTCCAAATCTTCCAGGTAATTCAGCGCCGCTTCAATTTCCGGCAAACCGTTTGTGAGCAGGCGGGCCTGTACCTGCAGCGATTCCCGGTAGCCGGAAGTGCAGGTTCCCGGCGGCTCCAATGATCGCACCAGGGACAGAGTTTCCTCTGTTTTAGAAGGATTTTTACCCTGCAACAGGAGAGCCGGAGCTTCCTTGTGGAAGCCGTCATCGTCGAGGTTTTGGATAAGGAGTTCACCTATTGCCTTTACTTCATCGTCCTTTGCTTCCAGAGCTAATTGCCACAGTAAATGTTCCTGGAGGGTTTCAGGGCGGGAAATAGCCCCTTCCAAAAACTGACGGTGTTCATCAGCATTCATGCCGCTCTTTATAAAGCCTGAATCGGAGCTGGCCTCAAAGTAGGCTTCTTCTTCTTTGGGGGACACTTCCGCGGCGGCATCCAGGGAGAAGAGCCCCGGTTCTTCCAATACTTCCAGGGCGGGGTTATTTTCCACTTCCTCCCCGATTTTTTCCCTCAATTCCATGACAGGCATCTCCATGAGCTTAATGGATTGGTACACGAGTGTATTCATCCTTAGCCCCTGAGCTTGAATTAATGCCTGAGATTGCTGCATACTTAAACTATTATTCCACAACATGGACTTGTCAAGAATAGGCTTTTTATAGCCGATACAAGAAACAATATGATTTTAAGGGTATGTAACAAAGAATTCCCCCTGTTCAGAGCCGGAGCTTGCTTTCTGGTTCTGTTCCTGTTTTTTATTTCTCCCGTTTTTTCCAAAGGCAAAAAGGAAGTGCCAGTAAGTCCGGAAACGCCCATAATACCGCCTTTGGAAGCCTACTATGCAGGAAAAATTGAAGATGCCGCAGCGGTTTTTGGTTCCAGCCGGGCTGCGCTTAATGAAAAGACTCAAATGGTGGTACTCCACTGGGAACTTGGTGAAATGAACAACGCTGCGGAGCTTTTGGAAGCCCTGATCAAAGAAAAAGACCTGTCGGCGGAGGTAAAGAACGAATTACAACTGGAACTTTTTTATACTTACTGCCTTCTAGGCTCTTATGGCAAGGCGGCAGCCCTGCGGAGCACGGTGGAAAGTTTTCTGCAAAGCAGCGATACCCGGACCAAAGCGGAGTATTACTTTTACAATGCGTTGGTTTTTGAGGGAATGGGCAATAAGGGAAAGGCAGCGGAACTCTACAAACAAAGTCTGGAAATAAACAAGTGGCGGCCTGCGGGCTGGTATAGGCTGGGGCTTTTGCTGCGGGAAAGCGATCCCAAAGAAGCGGAAAAATGCCTTAAAACCTGTTGGGATCAGGATTCCGCCTTTACTGACGCTCTCCTTCCCCTGGCCCGGCTTTTTATGGCCCGGAAAGAATGGAAAAAGGCGGGAAATTACCTGCATACGGCAAATTCCCGGTTTCCCAATGACCGGGAGATCAGCGCGGCGTTGGCAGAAACCCGCCGTCATGCTTCTGTAGGCGTCGACAATGCCGTTTCTCTGATACGCAGGGAGATCAAGGCAAATCCGCCAAAAGTCCGGCCATCTCCCCTTTATCCGCGGGAAGGAAGCATCAGAATCGGGCTTAGTGAAAAACGGAACCTTGTTTCAATAAAGGCCGGAGGGCCTTATACCATTAATACTGTGGGGAACCAAAAGTTCCTGTATACCGGAAGGGGCAAGGAACAAATCTGGATCGAATGGACCAGCAGTGGCGAAATGACGATTCAGAACAAAGACAAGAAAGTTCTGGCCCGAAGTTCCGCTCCTTTTCTTTATAAACTGGACAGCACTGAAGATACTTCCATTGTTGCCGGGGTAGTGAACGGCTCTCCGGAAACCAACAGAACCTACCGTGGCACGCTGGAATTCCAGCCCGGCCCCGGCGGAATTACGGTGATAAACATCGTTTCCATGGGAGAATACCTGTATGCGGTGGTGCCCTCAGAAATGCCGGTAAGCTGGCCGGCGGAAGCGCTAAAGGCCCAGGCCATTGCGGCCCGTTCTTACGCTATTGCCAATCTGGGCCAATTTAAGGACCGGGGGTTTGATCTGTTTGGGACTCCCCATTCCATGGCTTATCACGGGGTAGAAGTAGAAAACAAAAAAACTTCAGAAATTGTTGATCTTACCTGCGGGATGATCCTTTTTGGGGGCAAGCAGCCCTTAAAAGCGTATTTTTCCGCCAATCACGGCGGTTATAGTGAAGATTGCCTGACACTATGGGGCTACGATGCATATATGCAGGCAGTGCCGGACAAACTCATTCCCCAGCGGACAAAACTGCTTCCCCTTGATGCCCTGTACCGATGGATTCGGGATACTCCGGTTTCTTATTCCAATGTTCCCAAATATTCATATATTTCCGCCTACCGCTGGGAAAAGTGGGTAAGCCCCGCGGAGATCCGGCGGCGGCTGGCGGAAGACCCGGGGGAAATTACCCAAATCATCACACGCGGCCGGGGCATATCGGGTAGAATTGTGGAACTGGAAGTAAGGGGAACCAAAGGAACCGTGAGTGTCAAGGGAGACGCTATCTGGAGCGCCATGGGCGGCCTCCGTTCCAGTCTTTTCACCATACGGCATAAACTGGACAAAAACGGCGCTCTGGAATACTTTGTATTCCAGGGCGCAGGATACGGCCACGGCATAGGGATGGATCAGCACGGCGCGGCGGGCATGGCCAGCGTGGGCTTAAGTTCGGCGGAAATACTCCGCCATTACTACCCCCGGTCTGAGCCAGGGCGATTATAGCGCCGCCGCACCGGCAGTCGGATGTTTCTGATTATTGGGGGAAGCGCACCTGTGGCAAATATCACTGAAAAAACGGACGCTTTATTAGTTTTGTTGCATATGGGCGGCGGAAAGAACACCCCTTCAGGCCGCAGAAAAAGCGTCCGTTTTTTCAGTGCTTTCACTGCCTGTGCGCTTCCTACATCCCCGGAAACACCCGGCTATTACTGCGAATGGGTAAAAGGCCGGAGCCTTTCAGCAATGTGGGTATATTGGCGGGGTAAAAAGCGGACATTTTCTGGGTTTTAAGCTCCGCCCTCGGACAATCCCCCCCTCGTATTCCTCCGTGTTCCTTTGTGATTTTCTAACCTTGGTGTGAATTTCTTCAAATGCTCTGGGGCCCCGCCTATTACCTTCAAAATACCTGACTGCCGTTGTCGGTCATAACTGGGTGATAGTCTCTGTGGGAAGGCCGGTGATGGCTTGTATCTGTTCTGACAAAAAGCCCATTACTTTCATTTTTCTGGCATTTTCAAGGTTTGCTTCGTTGCGGCCTTCACGCTTGGCTCCTACCATGCTGGCTTGCCAGTCCAGTTTGTTTTTCAAAATGGTGGTTTGGCGGGCGTATTCTTCAAAATCCGCCGCTACTTGGGTTAGGGCGTTTGTAGCCATCGCTATTCCCTCCTCATGGGCGATTATCTCTTTGATTTTCTCCCTTTTCGC
>JAITCP010000041.1 GCA_031283025.1 Spirochaetaceae bacterium
AAAACGATGCATTACCAGCTTAACATCCTTAATATTCGCGTCTTCCCCTACGGTTATTGGCGATGCAATCACCCAATTAAGGTAACGTTTTACATTAGCAACCTGCTGCGCTTGATTCTCCGGGTTTAAACTGCGGTGAATTACCCCCGTACCCCCTTCCAAAGCAATGGCGATGGCCATTTTTTCTTCGGTTACCGTGTCCATGGCGCTGGAAACAACCGGCACATTCAAGGATATCTCGCCGCACAGTTTAGTGGTTACATCGCACTCTCGGGGGAGAATATCACTGTATTCCGGCAAGAGCAGTACATCGTCGTATGACAGAGCTTCTTCAAATTGCATTTTCACTCCTTCTCCTTTTCTTTCATCAAAGTACGATATTTAATGGCAAGTTCCTTTGCCTTCTTTGCCGCCAGGCCGCAGTAATTTTCCGGTTTGCTGAAAAACGCGTGGGCGGCGGCAGCCTCCGCCGAATCCGGCACTTTCTGGCAGTCCGGAGTTTCCGGGCCGCTCAGTTTGACAAGCTGTTCCCCGATACGCCGCTGGATATCTTCTTCCTTTGCAAGCGCCGCTGCGAAAGAAATGCCTTCCCTTTCTGCGGCAAGGGTGATCTTCCGTATTACTTCGTGAGCGTCAGAAACACCCCCCCCTGCCAGTAATATGTACGCCGGCTCGGCCAGGACAGCGCCGCCGCCGCTTTGCAGGTTGGCAAGGCAGCGTTCCCGGTCTGCGGCAAGCCCTTCCATCACTCCTGCCATACGGCTTGCCGCAAGGCAAAACCCTGTTACATACTCGGCAATAAAACGCTGGCTTGCAGAGTTGGAAAGATCGCGTTGATGCTCGCTCACCTGATCCATGTAGAAGGTAATTACTCTGGGCATGAACGTTTTCCACAAACTTTTAACGTGTTCCGAATTCCACGGGTTCCGCTTCTGGGGCATGGTGGAAGACCCCACCTGATCCGCCGCAAAACCCTCGCGGAACTCGCCTATCTCCGTTCGCTGAAGGTTGCGGAGATCATCGGCCAGATTGGCGATTATTCCAAAGGCGGTGTTGTATTCCAGCAAAAGCCGGAGCAGGTACTCAGGCTCCACAAGCTGGGTTGAATGTTCTGACGCTTCCAGCCCCAATTCCGCAAGATAGATGCGCTCCAGTTCTTCCGGATCACGGACAATCATACTGGCCGCATTGTAGGCCCCAACCGCTCCAGCAAGTTTCCCTTTAAGCTGTGTTGAAAGGCGCTCAATTTCCAGTACCGATTTTCCCAGCCGGGACACGTATTCGGCCATGGCAAAACCTGCGGTAATGGGTACGGCGTGCTGGCCGTGAGTCCGGCCAACCTGGGGGGTTTCCGCCTCTTTCTCCGCAAAATTGCAGAGGAGGATTTCCAGCCTGCGAAGCGCCGGCAGCACCACGCTGCGGCAGCAGCCCTTCATCCGGTATGCCAGGGAGGTATCCAGAATATCAACGCTGGTTGCCCCCAGATGAACCATGGGCGCAATTTCCGCAGGAACCTTTTTTTTGAGTACGTTTACCAGCGCTCTGATATTGTGGTGGGTTTTTTCTTCTTCTGCATAAACTTCAGCCGTACTGACAGATGCTCCGGCCTTCTCCAATTCTGTCCGTAGTTCCGCCAGCCTCCCCGGGGCAGTCCCTTTTATCGCAAGGTGGGCGGCAACCAGGGCAATTTCCGCTTTAAGACAGACGGCAACGGACGCTTCTTCTGACAACCAAGCCGCCGCCGCCGCAAAGACTTCTTTTTCAGAAAGTGAATAACGGTGATCGATAGGGGAAATATTTTGAAAAATGCTGCGGGTTTCCATGCCAGAGTTTGACACAGAATTTTTTTGTTGTCAAGGGTCTGCGCCGCCTTAAAGACAATTCAAAAAATTACTCATATTTGCAGCCGTTCTGCATGATGATATGCCGCCGCCCGCAGGGCTTTTACCTGTTCATTGTTAAGGTAGTCGTCAAAACCAATCATGCGGTCGATGATTCCCGATGGAGAGCCGGATTCGGCGGCGGGGAGTATTTCTACAATACGGTTTGCAATGGAACTGATAAATTCATGATCGTGGGAATTAAAAAGAATAACCCCCGGAAAGGCAATAAGCCCTTCGTTGAGGGCGGTGATCGCCTCCAGGTCCAGGTGGTTGGTTGGCTCGTCCAGGACAAGCACATTGGCACCGGAAAGCATCATCTTTGCCAGAAGGCAGCGGACCCGCTCACCCCCGGAAAGGACATTTACCGGCTTTAGGGCTTCATCCCCGGAAAAGAGCATACGCCCCAGAAAGCCCCGCACATAGGTTTCGTCCTCGTTCGGGGAATACTGTTTAAGCCAATCGGTAATGGAAAGTGTTGAATCAAAAAAGGCGGAGTTTTCCTTGGGAAAGTAGGAAAGGCTTACCGTCTGCCCCCAGCATACGCCGGCAGGAGGGTTTTCCGCAGCCGCCATTTCAAAGAGGGCGGTTTTGGCCTGGTGTTCCATCCCCACAAAAGCGATTTTTTCCCCCTTGTTGACGGTAAGGGAAAAATCTCTTAAACCCGATGCGGTGTCTGAAACAGTTTCAAAGCGCAGCACGTTGTTTCCGATTTCCCGGTTGGGTTTGAACCCCACAAAGGGAAACTTGCGGCTGGTAACGGCAATGTTGTCCAAATCCAGTTTTTCCAGCACCTTCTTGCGGCTTGTTGCCTGCCGGCTCTTGGCAACATTACTGGCAAAACGCTGGATAAATTCCCGCAATTCCTTGGCTTTTTCCTCGTTCCGCTTTTGCTGATCCCTGGCCTGTTTTTGCAGCATTTGGCTCATCTGGTACCAGAAGTCATAGTTCCCCGAATACTGGGTGATCTTGCCAAAGTCAATGTCGCAGATGTGGGTACATACCGCATTAAGGAAGTGCCTGTCGTGGGAGACGACAATCACCGTGTTGGGAAAGTCTATAAGAAAATCCTCCAGCCAGGAGATCGATTCCAGGTCCAGGCCGTTGGTGGGCTCGTCCAGCAGCAGAATGTCGGGACTGCCGAAAAGCGCCTGTGCCAGAAGCACCCGAACCTTTTTTGATTCGTTCAGTTCCGCCATGGGTTTGTTGTGATCGGCCTCGTCAAGTCCCAGGCCGGAAAGAAGCTGCCCTGCCTGGGCTTCCGCTTCCCAGCCGCCCATTTCGGCAAAATCCGCCTCCAGTTCGCTGGCCTTCATGCCGTCCGCTTCGCTAAATTCATCCTTGGCATAGATTGCTTCCCGCTCTTTTTGGATTTGATACAGTTTGGAGTACCCCATAATCACCGTTTCCATCGCTGGGTATGACTCAAAAGCAAAGTGATCCTGCCGGAGAACGGCCATCCGCTCTCCCTTGGAAACGGCGATTTCTCCCCTGTCATGCTCTGTTTCTCCGGCCAGGATTCTAAGAAAAGTGGATTTGCCCGCTCCATTAGCGCCGATGATTCCATAGCAATTGCCGGGGGTAAATTTCAGGTTTACGTCCTTAAAAAGGATACGCTCCCCATAGGAAAGGCTTAGATCGGTAACAGTTATCACTGTTTTATTGTACCATAAAAACCGGTATTAGGCAAGGCGGCGGCCTGCGTGTTACCAATTCCCTCTTAAAAACAGTATAATTTCCTCACATAGCTAAAAATTCTTTGCAAAATAGTAAATTTGTTAGTATAATTAATATATGAGCTATTTCCAAACCCCAGGTTTTTTTGGAAATAGCTTAAGAAAAACTGTCCAAAAGGCCAGTTTTAAACAAAGGGAGCTTTTCCAAAAACTGAAGTTTTGGAAAAGTCTCATATAAAAAATTAAAACCGTTTTTGGCTGAAACATTAGGGAGAAACGCATTGAAACTTAAATTCAAATTAAGCGTTATGATGATCGCCATTGTGGCGGTTGTAGCGGGCAGCATTGCCATAATTGAACTATAGCGGTCGTCCGACATAAGCCTGGATCTGAGCAAGCGGAGTAAGGTCTGCGCTCCCAGTACCGGAATGGCAGGATAGGCACCTATATCAACGCAAACCCCGTTCATGACCTGTATAAACAAAGAAGGAGAAACGAAATGAAACTAAAAATCAAACTAAGCATTATTGTGATCGCTATTGTGGTGGCAGTGGCGGGGAGCATTGCGATTATTCTGCTGAGACAGGCCTCCGGCATAAGCCTGGAACTGAACATTCAGAGCATGGTCTATCTGAATAATGAGCAGGTGGCATACTGGGAAGGCAGGGAAAACAGATATTTTGAGGTAATACGCACAGTGGCATCAGTGATGAGCGATTATGAATTGGTTCCGGCGGCGGAACGGCGTGGCCGGTATGACGATTTGCTGCTGTCGGCGATGAAATCGCAGCCTAATTTTATCCGCATAGCTTCTATCTGGAAACCAAACGCACTTGACGGCATGGACTCGCAGTTTATAGGACGTCCGGGATCAACCGAAACAGGGCAGTACACAATGACCTGGGGCAAGGATACCGGTCAAATTATAGCCACGCACAACCTGGCCATTGAAGATAATATGGCCTGGCTGAACGGCCCCAACGCGCACAAGGAACGGGTAGAGCAACCGTCGTCCCTTACGATAGAAGGAAAAAATGCCTTTATTACAAGATTGGGGGTTCCCGTCATTAATCCTCGCACCAACGAAGTGGTCGGAATCGTAACCTGCCTTTTGAATCTCGCGGGGGCGCAGACCAAAGTGGAAGAGATACTTAAAGGGAAGGATGAAATTGTCGGAATGTCCATTTACTCCAGCAACGGCTTTGTTATGGCAAATTTAATGTCCGAGAAGGTAGGCAAGGCGATGACCGAAGCGGAAACTATATACGGCGATAATCTTCAGGCGGCTTTTCAGGCTGTCCAAAAAGGAGAGGCCTTTACGTGTTCAAGCTACTCGCAAGTGCTGCATACAGACGTGGAAATTAATATGATGCCTGTCAGGATAGGCGATTCAGACACGACATGGACCATAATGATAGCATCATCGGAAGATTTCATTTTAAGTGAAGTACATGAAATGACCAGATTTACCATCATCCTGGCGTCGATAGCCATTGTAGCGGCGGTAATAATTGTGTACTTTACCCTCAACAGCACTACCAAGCCTATCGTTAAGGTGGCGGATACCCTCAAAGACATATCCGAAGGCGAAGGCGACTTAACGCGGAGCATTGCTGTCAGTTCCAAAGATGAAATAGGCGACCTTGCCCTGTACTTCAATAAAACACTTGAAAAAATCAAAAATCTGATTATTATCATCAAGAATGAGGCGGCAAACCTCCATAACATTGGTAATGATCTTGCCAGCAATATGACCGAAACCGCCGCGGCAATCAACGAAATCACCGCCAACATCCAGAGTATCAAGGGCCGTGTTATTAACCAGAGCGCCAGCGTTACCGAAACCAACGCCACCATGGAGCAGGTTATCACCAACATCAACAAGCTTAACGGCCATGTAGAAACCCAGAGTAATAACGTCTCCCAGGCATCGTCCGCCATTGAGGAAATGGTAGCCAATATTAATTCAGTTACCAGCACACTGGTCAACAACGCCGCTAATGTTAAGAACCTGAAAGAAGCCTCCGAAGTAGGACGGGCCGGCTTGCAGGATGTTGCCACTGACATTCAGGAGATAGCCCGTGAGTCCGAGGGCTTGCTGGAGATCAACGCTGTGATGGAAAACATAGCCAGTCAGACTAATTTGCTGTCGATGAACGCGGCGATTGAAGCGGCCCATGCCGGGGAATCAGGCAAGGGGTTTGCCGTAGTCGCCGATGAGATCCGCAAGCTGGCGGAAAGTTCCAGCGAGCAATCGAAAACTATCGGCAATGTGCTGAAAAAGATAGCGGAATCGATCAAAAAGATAACGAAATCCACCGACAATGTACTGGCCAAGTTTGAGGCGATAGAATCGGGAGTGAAGACGGTAGCGCAGCAGGAGGAGAATATCCGGAACGCTATGGAAGAGCAGGGGGAGGGGAGCAAACAACTTCTGCGGAGTGCGGGTGGTTTGAATGAGACTACCCAGCAGGTGAAGGGCGGTTCGGCGGAGATGCTTGAAGGCAGCAGGGAAGTGATGAAGGAGAGCCAGAATCTGGAGAAGGTAACGCAGGAAATCACCGGCGGCATGAACGAGATGGCCTCCGGAGCAAATCAGATTAACGTAGCGGTAAATCATGTCAATGAGATAAGCACCAAGAACCGCGAAGGAATTGATAATCTGCTAAAGGAGGTTTCGCGGTTCAAGGTGGAGTGAAAAGCCCATTTACTTGGAAGTCAGGTTATCCACTCCGTCGTCCCATTCCTCATCGGATGGGGGCGTTTTTAGGTACTCCTCACAGCGTTTGATATAGAGCAGGGCGGCCAGATCGTTTGAATTTTTCCGGTAAATTTCATTAAAGCCTTCAAGGGCTTTAGGGAAATTCCGGCCTTCATAGGCCTTAAATACCGCTTCCCAGTCTTTGATCATTTCCAGCAGTCCCGCAGATGCGCTTTCCCGCAGGTCCAAAAGCTCATAGAGGCGCACTGGAGTGCTGATCCCCACTACCCGCACCCGGCTAAGGGGCCGCAGGGCAAATTCATCATCCCCGATCTTATCCCTTGTGTATTCGCTTAAAAGCATACCGCCGGTGTCGTACTGCTTGTTCACTCCCTCAAGGCGGGCGGCAAGGTTTACCGCATTCCCCATGATTGTATAGTTCATCTTGCTGGGAGTTCCCATGTTCCCTACGACCATTTCCCCGGAGTTAATGCCTATGCGGGTGTAAAGGGGCTGTTCGGCGCGTACCGCCTTTTTTTCTATTAGAGCGTTCAACACCGGGTAAAAACGGCCTTGCTTGTCCATGATACGTCCGGTCATGGCGGCTTCCGCCTTTTTCATCTGCACCGCAGCGCGGCAGGCCAGAGCCGCGTGGCGCGCCGTAGGTATGGGGGCACCAAAGAAGGCGATAATCGCATCTCCCTCAAACTTGTCTATGGTGCCTTCATTTGCCAGCACAATATCGCTCATCTCCGTCAGGTAGAGGTTGAGCAGATTAACCAGCTCTTTGGGGCCGTCTTTCCCGTAGGCCTTTTGCAGCCCCTCGGAAATGGAGGAAAAACGCTGTATATCGGTAAAAATCGCCGACATATCCAGACTCTTGCCCCCCAGCTCAAGGTTTGAAGGATCGGCGATAATTTGTTCAATAACAGCGGGGCTTAGGTACTGGCTAAAGGCGGATTTGATAAAACGCTTCTGGCTGCCTTCTGTTGCATAGTTGTACACATAGCAGGTAAGGAAAGAAACCAGAAGGCCGGCCAGGGGCAAAACCAGGGGGAACCACAGGCAAAAACTGCTATAGGCAATAAGCGCCCCAGCCACAATGATCGCAGCGATAATTGCAGCGCCGCCTATGGAAAAATGAAGCTTATCGCTAAACAGGGCCAGAACCGTAGTAAGCAGGATGACAATAAAAAGAACTGCCCAGTCTACCCATTTGGCGGATTCCCGGATTAAATCGCCGCTTAGAATGTTGTCCAGCATGGTGATATGCATTCCCATGCCGGGGTACGCCGATTCCAGCGGATTGGCGCAAATATCAAAAAGTCCGGGGGCATAAAAGCCAAAGAACACATACTTGCCTTCAAATTCATGGGGGAAGTAAATTGGTTCGCCGCCATCCCGCAGGGCATCCAGGCTGCGCAGTATGTCCGCCGCGCTGTAGGGCATATAACGGTTCAGGCTTCCCCTAAAGCGGAGTATGCTCCTTCCCTCACTGTCCACGGGAATAACGTAATCACCCCATTCGATCTGCCGCTTTTTTTCGTTGTATTGAATATTGTTGTCGCTGCCGGAAACCAACAGGGACGCGGCGGAAAGTCCCGGAACGGCTTTGCCGTCAAAGTTGATGAACAGCTTTACCCGCCGGTGGATTTCATCGTTATCTTTGGAACTGGTTACATGTCCCAGCGCTCCGCTTACCGCTTTCAGTTCCGGTATGGGGAACAAAGCGCCCAGACGATCGTCATTCAGGCTAAACTTGTTGATAATTGAATCAAAGCCGCTCAGGTTAAAGAGGGGTTTATGCAGGTCCTGGAGCCATGTATCGGTACTTCCTGAATCAGAATTGAAAAAAACAGCCTGCACCACCCGTTCGTATTCTTTTACCGCCTGGACAAAAGCATTGTCGTCTGAGCGTTCAGAAAGGCTCTGTAGTGCCGCTATTGCCGCCATATACTCCGCAAAAATCTGGCGCTGTCCCCCGGGAAAGGGTGCCTGCCTGCGGAAGCCCCGCTCATTGGGCGGCGGAGCGTTGGACGGCAGAGCGTTGGGCGGTACAACGGGCGTACTGGCGGCTGCGGGCTGCAAAACAGAAACACTTTCCCTAATTTCGTCCATTATTCTAACAGCGTTATCAATTATTTTATCCTGATCGGCGCTGCGATATATGGAAGGTTCGGTAAAAAGCACGTCGAAAGCCATCGATTTGGCGGCTCCCTGGTTCATAAAATCTACAATGTCCCCATAAGCCTTACGAGGCCACGGCCAGCCCCAGCCCCGTTCCCGGTTAGCCCATTCTATGCTGTACTGATCCAGAAGGATAACGACAATGTCATCGGACGGTTTATTGGAATCCGCAAAAAGTTTTACCCGGTAATCGTAGGCTTTGTTTTCCAGCGGATCAAGGACATGGAAAAATTGCAATAATCCCACTACTGCAAAAACCAAAGCAACGATCAACGCCGCCACCAAGATTTTTTTATTCGCAGTGGGGTTTAATACCCCGCCCTTTAGGGCGGTTGATTCTTTGTAACGCTTATAATACATGGTAGTAAACCCCACAGTTAAATAATTTCCTTACAGATCGAACTTCGTCGAGTTTGCAACGCAAACAGGATACCCCGCTCTTCAGGGCGGGGAAGTTCATTTGTGCTTTTTTCTGCCATTAAAAGAACCTCCTCCTAACGGCTTGTAAATAAAGGGAACCTCTAAAAACCGGTTGTTTTCAGAGGTTCTTTTGCAGTTTCTCGCCCTTTGGGCTGCGAAACGTGCGTTTTTCGGCGGTAAATCTCTAAAAACTTCAGTTTTTAGAGATTCCCTAAATTCGCTTTAAGGCTACTTGGGTACAGCAGAATTGTACCGGCTGACCCGGAAGACACGTGTATCCGCCACGGTATACTTGCCCATGTTCCTGTTTACATTGGCGATCCGCTCATCCGGGCTTGGATGGGTTTTCCCAAAGCCCTGACTGCCCTGCTGTTTTTGTTTTAACGATTGGAGCATTTCCACAATACCGGAAGGCTGGTATCCCGCACCGGCGAGCAGGGAAAGAGCGGTTGCATCGGCCTCCAGTTCCTGGGCCTTGGAAAAGCCGTTTACCACAAGGGTTGTGATCACTTCGTTTACAGAATCGCTCATAACACTGGCCAGTTCCTTGGCATTGCCGCCTACACCTTCGCCTATTCCGGCCAGAGCCCCTGAAACCGCCGCGTTGACATAGCGGGCATTACGGATGGAAGTAAGGGCATGGCGCAGTTGGATATGGGCAATTTCATGGGCGATTACAGAAGCCAGCGCATCTTCATTGGAAGCGCAGGCGATAAGCCCGCGGGTAACAAAGATATGCCCGCCGGGGGTGGCAAACGCGTTAATCTCCATAGTATCCAGAATTGCTACGTGATACCCCTTGTATATGTCCGGATTGGGGGAATTGATCACAAGGGTGTTGCAGATTTTGTCCAGATAGGTTTGAAGGGCGGCATTTGAATATATATTGTACTTGGCCGCTATATTTGCCGCTACCGCGCGGCCCAGATAGTATTCGTTTTCCGGAGTAAGGGAATCCGCCGCTTTTTTGGATTCGTCAAACGTTGCCACACCTTTTGATACTCCCTGAGCGATGCGGGCGGCTGTATCACTGTCGGCGCCCAACGCTCCGGCCAAAATGCCCGCACCGGTACCGGCAAGATTCCCCTTGAGGGATGAATCCATAGATTCGCAGCTTAGAAAAGATGAGCTAATAGAAAAAGCCAAAATCAATAAAAATGCACCGGATAATATGCGTTTCTTCATTTATTCCCCCTTAGCCAAACGGCCCTCTTCTATAAAGGCAAGCAAGTCATTATCTGAGACATTTACCTTTTCCATAGCATCCACCGCATCATAATTCACCTTTTCCCCGGTTTTCTTGTACTCAGACTCAACTTCCGGGGAAAATCCTTTTCCCGCCAGGGCTATTTCTCTGGCAGAAGCATTGGCTGTATTTCCCTGAGTGGAAATACGCTTAGTGGTTAAGCTGGCACCGGCAATCCATCCGGTAATGTTACGGCTGGTTCGCACCTGGGTCCACTTTCCGTTTATCGCCAACACTCGGACATCATCCCCATACCTTACCGTTCCCGTAGTGGAAGCAAAAAACCCGGTAGATGCCTTAAGATTGGCGGAATTGACGTTTACATAAAGTGTGTCCCCAACCTTCTGTGCAAAGAGCCCTGTAACACATAAACAGAACAGGGCAATATAAATAATTCGTTTCATAAGTACCTCTTTTATATAAAAAACTTATACTATATATGGTAACACAAGATGCAAAAAAACAAAAGTACGGCGCATTAAGGGCTATCTGAGCAGGGAGTTATCCACAAGTTGTCCACGGATTATTCACAGGCGGAATATCGATGACTGGCTGGTACTTCTACTAATTGGGAATCTCTAAAAACTGAAGTTTTTAGAGATTCCCTAATTGTTTGTTATTACCCATTATGTTGTTATTATAGTAGACTGTTATATAACAAGCGGAGGTTTTTATGGAAAAATTGCTTTTTTGCGGGCAATTGCCCTTTTGGCAGTTGGTGCGGTATCATCCCAAAATAGGGTTAATTTTTATATCATAAACTATGAAGTGGATTGTACTTGGAACTGCGGTTCTTATGTATGCGCTGGTGATACTTTTTCCCGCACGTAAATCCTGGGCGGCAATGGGCGCTGCGCTGTGTATGGTGATTATCGGCGCTGTTGGCCCATTGCAGGCCATAACAAAACTTATAGACTGGAACATACTTCTTATTTTTGTCGGCAGCCTGATTATTGCCGAGCTGTTTATTTATTCCCGTGTTCCCGCAGTAATTGCGGATACCATTATGGTTCATTCGCCCAATGCCGGAATTGCCATTGTTGCGATACTTGTAATGACCGGCATAATATCCGCCTTTGTAGAAAATGTCGCCACAGTGCTGGTAATGGCCCCGATTGCCCTTGCCTTTTGCAAAAAAATTAAACTTAATCCTCGAATGTTCATGGCGGGTCTGGCGGTAATGGCTAACCTTCAGGGAACCGCTACGCTGGTGGGCGATCCGCCTTCCATGATATTTGCCAATTATGCCCATTATGGCTTTAACGATTTTTTTGTTTATCAGGGCAAGCTGTCGATTTTTTTCGCCGTACAAATAGGGATGATTGCCGGGGCGATTTTCTTTTATTTTTCTTTTGCACGGGCAGGTAAAGGAAAAGTAGATGTAGAGCGGGAGAAAGCGCAGACAATGGTTCCCACCGTTTTGCTGCTCCTTATGATTTTTGGACTGGCGGCGGCATCGTTTATCTTTGGCGGCCTTACCATAGCATCCGGCCTGTGGGTAATGGCGCTGGGTGTTTTTGGATTTTTTTGGTATTGGCTTATCCGCCGTGAAGGCTGGGCAAAGACTTTTGATATGGCGAAAAAACTCGATTGGGATACGTCGCTCTTTCTTGTTGGAATTTTTGTAGTGGTGGGAGCGGTTTCACACGCTGGTCTGCTGGATGATTTGGCAGCCTTACTCTCCATGATTGTCGGAAACAATGTATTCCTTGGCTTTTTCCTGATTCTTATTGTTTCCGTTATAATCTCCGGCTTTGTTGATAACGTGCCCTACATTATTGTAATGCTTCCCGTTGCGGCATCTCTGGCGGCACAACTTTCCCTTAAGCCGGAACTCTATATGTTCGCCCTTCTTATCGGCTCCTGTTTGGGCGGGAACCTTACGCCTTTTGGAGCTTCCGCTAATGTGGTTGCTATCGGCATACTCCGCCAGCAGGGTGAGCAAATGGGTTTTGGCCGATGGCTTAAAATCGGAGTGCCTTTTACCCTGATTACCACCTGCGCCGCTGCGGCATTTGTTTGGCTGGTATGGGCCTAAGCGGCAAAAAAACGTTTTCCGAAACTTCCGGAAAACCGCTACTTTTTTGGTCGTGAAAGGGGAGGCAGCTTGTCCAAAGTAATAACATAGGGATGCCGGTAAACATGGCGCTTATGGGCATTAGTGTTGTGCCATTCACCGGTCCAGTGGTTTCTCTTGTCCGTTATGCCGTCAGTAACGCTGCTGTCGCACCATGTCATAAAGAAAACCCACTGTGTGCCGTCTTCAATAAGGGCATCAGGATCGGGGATTGCGCCGTTTTCCGTTAGAGCGGTAATTTTACCGGGGGCCCAGATTTTTACATTTTCATACAAGGAATGCCAGCCGTTCTCATAATTCGGCTCATAACCGGGGACTTCCCGGTTGCCGTCGTAAGCGTCATAACCGGCAATGTCCACTGTATCGGGGTTGGGGTACCATGCGCCGTTTTGGCCGTTCCATACCCAAATCAGATTATCAAGGCCCATCGTGTTGGTAAAATAATCGTACATATACTCCCAAAGGGCCTTATAGGAATCCGCATCCGCGCCCCACCAAAACCAGCCGGGCTGCCCTTGCCAATTGCTGGCCTCGTGCAGGGGCCGCCATAAAACCGGCACCCCCGCATCCCGAAGTTTTTTTAGTTCCCCGGCGACTATGTTAAGGTCTTCCTGAATAAGGGCAAATTTGGGATCGTTCCGGTCCAGTTTGCCGTTCTTAAAAGGAATGGTAAAACCGGGGGTATAGCTGTCGCGGGGGCCGCGGACTGTGCCGCTTGCGGGCATACGCCAGTGCCAGCAAAAAGTAACAATGCCGTTCTTTCCCTTTACCGGGCTGTTAGCCCACCATTTAACGGCATCCATTGTTTGTTTGGAACCACCGCCGCCCCCGGAAGGATTGCGTATATTGAGGAAGTCAAAACCCTTTATGGCAGGGTATCTGCCTGTATCACGATAGACCCTGTCTATGGGGTCGATGCTGTCGCTCCATGTCGTGTCCATTTGGCCGGAAAGTATATGCCTGCCTTGTTCTTCCCGCAGATAGCCTAACAGCCGCTCTTTGCTTTCCCGTGCGGAATTCTCCGATACGCCTCCGGAATTGCCGGAGCTGGCGCAGTCGGTAATTGATAAGAATAAAAGCAGGGCCAATGACGGCAGAAAACCGGCAATTTCTTTCATGATTCACTCCTCAGATTCACTGCGGCAGCTTCTAAAGGGCATTGCCGGCAGCCCGTTTTTTGCATAAAGCGGCGTGGGGCCGAATTTTATCCAGGCGTAACGCGCCCGGCAAGGCCGCGCCGCTTTATCCGAACTGAGGATTACGCAGCCACCGTCAATCTGCGCCCTGGCGGGAAAGTAGGGGCCCTTTGCGGCGGCGATTTCAAATCCCGCAGCTTCGCCCCGGAATTCCAGGCCGCTTTCCGCATTATCAAAATGGAGGCGCAGGCTGCCGTCATGAGCTTCCGCCCAGGAAAACACCGGCCCATCCGCCTCTACGTTTTTACCGTACACTTTTTTCAGGGCATGGAGGGCTAGGCGGTAACCCACCGTCTGTTTGTCCAGCGGATGAATATTGTCGTACTCACCACAATCAATTATGACCGCCATGCCGGAATTGGCTATTGCAAGCGAGGCGCGGTACTGGTTTTCCCGCAGGATGCACCAGTTTTTGGAGGGAATGCCCGCTTCCACTTCTTCCCGCGACGCATACATTGGCAGTTGGACAAAAAGGAAAGGCAGGCGTTCATCGCCCCAGGCAGAGCGCCATTCATCAACAAGGTAGTACATCATTTCGGCGTAATCGGCGGCGCGGAGATCATCCTCCTCGCCCTGATAATACAAAAAACCCTTAAGCGCATAAGGGGCTACGCGCCGTATCCGGGATTTGTACAAATTGGCCGGGCAATAGGGGCTGGTATTCCCCGCAGGCTGGGGCCAGGGGCAGGGACCACATTCCTTGTTCAGCGTTTCCTGGCTTATATCCGGCTCTTTTTCCCGCCGGGAGCGAATACGTTCGTCCCATGCCCGCCACTCGGCAGAGTACGCTTCCATTTCCGCATTGTATTGGGCATCGGTTTTGCCGCCGACTTTAGCGGCATAATCATCCAGAAAACGCTGCCCGGCGCGGCTGCGTTCAAGCTGTTCCTTGCTCATCCATGTACTGATCGAGGTTCCGCCCCAGGAACAGTTGATAATGCCGATGGGGATATTCAAGTCCGCGTTGATTTTCCGTGCAAAGAAATAAGCCGCCGCGCTCAACACGGAAGCGGTATCCGGCGCGCAAACCTGCCATTTTGCCCGCGCTTCTTCATGAAAATAATCTTCGTCAACAACGGTGCGTTTTACTACGTGGAAAAAACGAATATTGCCGTTGGCACAGGCGGCAAGTTCGGCTTCTCCGTTCCGGCAGTTTCCGATCTCCATTTCCATGTTGCTTTGTCCGCCGGCAAACCATACGTCGCCGGTAATTACATTGCGGAAACGAATTTCGTCACTGCCGTCATTTAAGACAAGCTCGCCGCTCATGCCGGGGACAAGCGGCGGCAGGAAAAGTTTCCAGTCAAGACCATGCACTACGGTTGCGGCGGAAACTGTTTCTCCGCCGCTTTCCCAGGAAACACGGACAGTACTGCCGATGTCTCCCGATCCCCAAATGGGAACCGGCTTACCGCACTGCAAAACCATATTGTCGCTGAATACCGGCGCCGCCTGCAGCACAAGACGTATCACAACTACATCCTGTTCGCCTTTACCCAATCGACAATTTCATCAATTTTGCCAAAGACCAGGCCCGTTACCGTATCGGCACAGCCGTAGTAGATTGCAAGTTTGCCGGTATCCTTATCCACAAGCGCCGCGCAGGGGAAGGTTACATTCGGCACATCGCCGGCCAGTTCGTATATCTCGCGGGGGTTGATGATATAGGGCCGGGCGCGGGCTGTTACCTGCCAGGGTTTTTCCAAATCGAGCAGGGCCGCGCTGAATGAATACACAAAACCGTTGCAGCTTGTCAACACGCCGTGGTAGAACAACAGCCAGCCTTCCGTAGTTTCTATGGGGCAGGGCCCCGCGCCGACCTTGGTACTCTGCCAGCCGCCGGAGGGAGACATAACATGGCGGTGCTTCCCCCAGTATGTCAAGTCCGGGCTTTCTGAATAGAAAATATCGCCAAAGGGAGTGTGTCCCGAATCGCTGGGGCGGCTGAGCATGGCGTAGTTCTTGCCTATCTTCCGGGGAAAGAGCGCCCCATTGCGGTTGTAAACCATCATGGGGTTTTCCATTTGGTAAAATTTTTCAAAATCGTAAGTGTAGCCCATGCCAAGGCTTGCGCCGTGGTAGCCGTTGCACCAGATAACATACCAGCGGTCTTCAACAAAAATAACGCGTGGATCGTACTTGTAATCGGAATCGGGCAATTCGGGATCGATCTTGATAAATTCGATGGGATGATCTTCAATTTGCCAGTTAATGCCGTCTTTGCTTTTCCCCGCGTGAATATCCATGTGCCGCGAAGTATCGTCGCAGCGGAAGACGCCGGCAAAGCCGTCTTTGAACGGAACAACCGCACTGTTAAAAATGCTGTTGGAATACGTTGTTAAATTCCTGGGTATGATGGGATTGCGGGAATACCGCCACATCAATTCTTTTTTTGGATCACTGGATGCCGGCCTGTCCTCCCAGGGAATATTCGGCAGGCTGTTTCCGTTCACTATAAGACGGCTCATATTTACCCCTTAGGCTTTTCCAAAACTTCAGTTTTTGGAAAAGCTACCTCTGTTTTAATAGAAAAACTGGCCTTTTGGACAGTTTTTCTAAAGCCATTTTCCAAAACTAACCAAGTTTTGGAAATGGCTCCCTCACTTTAAGATAATACCGTTTGTATCTTCAATCAAGGCATCCCATGTTTGAGAAACAATTTCAACAAGCTGGGAAGGATCGCCTTCATGCCACCACATTGCCCAGGCAATGTCGCCGCGTTCCAGGCCGGGAATGTTGACATAGTTTTTCCAGACACTGTATTTTGGATCCCGAATCATGGCGATTGTTTCATCGACAGCGCGGGAATCCCGGTACTGGTTATAAAACCCGTCTTTCCACGCATTGGGATCATCGTCAACGGGGGTGTACCAGAGCTGTACGGCATAAAGAATGCTGTCAACCTGCTCCTTGGTATAAGTTGAAGGAATAACCATTACGTTTTCATCGGTATAGACGCGGTAATCGTCAACTCTGGGCCCTTTGGGGAACAACACCATGCCCCAATCGTCGGTCATGTTCTGCAGTTCATTGGTAACCCACTGGGGTTCTATCCGCATGGCTACTTTCCCGTCAAAGAACATGGCCTTATACCAGTCCCAGTTGGAAATCTCCGGCCTGGGCATCAGAACGCCTTCGGTCTTTAGCCTCATAGCAAATTGCAGGGCTTCCAAAAATTCCGGCGTGTTAGTGCCGTTAACAAACAAACCATTAGAGTCTCTTTCCACGTAATTGGCCCCGTTGCTGGCAATTATCGCGTCGAGAACTTCTGTAGACAAATCATGCGTCATGGCATAAGTGTCAATAATACCGTCGTTGTTTATATCACGGGTAAGTTTTTTTGAAAGATCAAGAAAAGCGTCCCATGTCCATGTTCCGTCTTTTTGCATATTATAGAGAAGTTCCGGATCAATGCCCGCTTCCCGGAAAAGCCGCTTGTTAAAAAATACTACAGAGGCGTGCATACTTCCCCCATAACCAATGGAAAAAGCATAAGACTTGCCGTTAAAGGTAAAAGTATCTGTAACAATCTTATTCCATTCAACCGGTTTAGTACCGGCAAAATTGACAGATTTACTGTCGCTTACCGGGTAAATCAAATTCCGGTTATACAGCGCCATTGCCCAGTTTGGCTGCAGGGCGATAACCTGCGCCGCCGGGTCTCCGGCCATGATGGAAGTTGCCGCAAGCTGCTGCATTTCACCCCAGCCGCCTATGTTTTTTTCCCGGATCGTAAATCCATAATCCTTTTGTATCTTTGTCCGGTGGGCCAGCGTTCTTTCCTCAATGTCATTGTTGGGCTTGTATGTATTAACATCGTAATCCGCCCACCAGTTGCCGATTACAATCTCCATACCTTTAAGTTTTGCTCCCTTGCCGCATCCGCCCAATACAAAGAGCCCTGCCAGGAGTACCAGCGTAAGCATGATAACTCCAATCCATTTGGTTTTGTTCAACATTTTATTCCTCCAAAAAAAATTTATCTCAAGCGCTTGCTGTTTTACAACAGGCTGTTTATCAACAGGCTGTTCACAACAGCGCACGCATTGAAACCATCGGAACCGCCAACCAGCGGCTCTTTACATCTTTATTCCCGTCTGGCTTAAGCTTTCTACAAAAGCCTTTTGCGCAACCAGGTAGAGCAAAACAAGCGGGGCCAGGCACATCAGCATACCGGTGGCGATAATCGCCTGGGTATAGGCGACAGGCGCTACCGTAGCAACAGTACCGCTGACACCATATAATGAGGACCAATAATCACCAAGCCGTTCCGCAAGCCCCCTAAGGCCGCTTGCCAGCATCTTATATCTGGTTAAAAACAATGTTGAATAAAATGAATCCGTCCATTGCCACACAAAAGAAAACAGAAAACAGGAAGTAAGCATGGGGGCGGCATCAGGAAGCATAATGCGAAGAAACGTTTTGAATCTGCCGTAACCGTCTACATAGGCGGCTTCTTCCAGCTCTTTTGGAACGCCGCGAAAATATTGCCTGAGCATAAAAATATACAACCCGCTTTTAAGCCCCATGCCCCCGGCGGAAAGCAGCCAAGTGCTTGCAAAACTGTTCAGCATATTTACAGGTTCGCCGGTAATAAGGCGAATAATGCCAAAAATGTCAAAAAAACGGAAGTTCAGGTAAAGAGGAGCCATAATGGTCTGGGGCGGCACAATAATGATCAGCATAACGCACCCAAACAGGAGATTCTTTAAGGGGAATCTATAGCGGGCAAAACCGTAACCAGCCAGAGTACAGGAAGCAACCTGCAAAAAAGCGCTGACAATTACGATACCTAATGTTTTCAGAAGCGAAGGCCAAAAATCAAGAAGACGGCTTGTTAAGGAAAAATTGCTCAACGTAAAATGCCGGGGGATGCTTATTACCGTAGCGTCGAACAAATCATCCATTTCCATAAAACTGACGCTGAGCTTGCTTAATAAAGGCTGCAATATAAGAAAACAAAGGCCAAAAAGAAGAACAGCCCGGCAGAATTTATAAACGCCGTTTGCTACGGCTGTTTTAAGGCGGTAATTCCCGGACAAACCGCCCCATTCCGCCAGATTTTCATTACTAGTCATAGTAATACACCTTTTTCCTTATGATCCCCAGCGCTATCCCAATAATAACAATAACTGCAAAAAAATACACCCAGGCCATGGCTGTGGAAAAGCCGTACTCCATACGCCTCATTAAGGTAACGTTTATTTTTTCCATTACGCGGTTGTCTGTCCTGATAAAATAATCCACCACGCTATAAACTATATTGACCAGAATGAGGGAACTGACCATGGGAAAAGTGATCTTCCAGAAACATTCCCAGTTTGTGGCTCCTTCCATTTTGGCGGCTTCAAACATACTGGGGGGAATTGTCTGCAGGGCGGAAAGAAAAATAATTATCTGGATGCCGGAAGCCATTGCAATATCATAGATTTGATTTACAATGCGGAAGATATAACCCATAAAATCGCTGGCGGCGCCTTCCGTAACAAGTATGTCTTCCAGTACGCCGGTAATCGAGGTCTTCATCAAATTGCCTTCTTTTATGATTTCCGCCAGGCTGCTTAAAAGCGCATTGTTTGTTTCAAGCCCGATCATAACGCCGGAAGAAAGAATTACCGGCAAAAAGAAGACCGCCCGCGCAAAACCCCTTGCCCGGAATTCCTGATTAAGGAGCAATGCGACAAAAAGGCTGAAAATGATAACCGCCGGAACAATAAGCAGCATACGCCCTATTTCTTCAGTAAGCATACGGTTAAATTCCGAATCAATCATAAAAACTTTTTTTAAATTTTCCAATCCGGTGAACTGCATGGTAAACCCATGCTTAACCGTATCAATTTCTACATTACTAAACACCATGCGCAGGGATTCCACGATGGGAAAAAGCATAAAAGCCAAAAAGCCAATTACAAAGGGAAGTATA
>JAITCP010000042.1 GCA_031283025.1 Spirochaetaceae bacterium
GGAATGTTTTTATCGGTAAACCTGAAAGAACAATTACTGCCCGGTTCTTTTGAATATATGCCGGACGAATTGATAGGCGGTAAAATAGACGTAAGCGTGTTTGA
The DNA here is from genome assembly GCA_031283025.1 of Spirochaetaceae bacterium. GTDB lineage: Bacteria > Spirochaetota > Spirochaetia > Treponematales > Breznakiellaceae > WRIV01. The sequence continues at coordinate 105 of JAITCP010000042.1, forward strand.
CAGCAATTACAAGAACGATGAGACGGGGGCAACGGCAATACCGCCTGCGGCCTTAATAAAACTAATTAGAGTTTGTCCATAATGTAGACACATTATGGACAGACTACCTTATTATTGCATTTTCGCAACCTTTAGGTGAGAAAATGCAAGGTCTGGCCGCAAAGTAACCGACTTTGTGGACAGACACTAACTAATGAGGCAGCCAGCCAGGTTAACTCATTAGTCATCGTCCTTTGCCAATAAATTCTGGGGGAATCCGGCAAGCTGTTTTGCATCTGCATAGGTGGCCGCTATGGTAACATCGCCGCTTATGATCTTATAGACTGTGTCGCTAACCTTGCTTTTGACTTCGCCGGACATGGCAGGGTTGGTTACAGAATAACCTATTCCGGCTGCTTTAAGGTCAAAGCTGAGTACCTCTCCGCGGAAGTGGCCGTCTTTTACCGCCTTGAGTCCGTAAAGGGTGGCCGATTCCACACGCTTGAGCATGGATGTATAAACGGCGGATTCCGTGTCGTTGTAAAGCCCTTCTTCAAACTGATCCGAATCTACCCCGATAGCCCAGACATTTTTGCCCTGCGCCCGGTATTCCTTTGCCTGGGCGATGGTCCCGTTGCCGGAAGCGCCCGCCGCGGAATAAATAATGTAAATCCCTGAATCGTACCAGTTTTTGGCCTGGCTCTTGGCGGATGCAGGATCGGCCCAATCGTTGACATAATAATCGTCAATTCGCGCGTTGGGGAGCACCGACAGAACACCCTGGACAAAGCCCACCTCGAACTTGGTAATTGTCGCTCCGGGAATACCGCCGATAAATCCGAACCGGGGATTGGGGATTTTATCCTCAACCGCCTTGAGCGCCGCAGCGACGCCCACCAGATAAGAGCCTTCATGCTCGGCAAAGGTGGCCTGGAGCACATTGGGAAGCCCCACCCAGTCTACGTCGATGATCATGTATTTTTGATTGGGGTTCTTTGAAGCTACCGCTGCAAGAGCATCGGCAAAGGTAAAGCCGGTAGTGATAATCAGATCGTAGTTCTCGTCGGTTGCCTGCTGGATATTGGGGATATACTGATCCTGAGTCAGGGCGGTAACTACATCGTAGAACTTGCCCCGTCCGGAAGCGTTATCCCAGGTATCTCCGTAATACTCAAGTATGCCCCGCCATGCCGCCGCATTAAAGGACTTGTCATCTACCCCGCTGGCATCGGTAAGAAGCCGTGTGGTAACTTCGGACGGAGCGGCCGTCCGGGGTTCATTTTCGACTTTGCCGCGGCGGCACCCCGCAGCAAGCAGAAATCCCGCCAAAATACAGCAAATAATCCTTATTTTCTTCATTTTCCTTTTCCTCCAAAAAATAGATGTCTGGTGAATAGAATATACTTATTATTATGTTTTTTTTCAAGGCTGGCCAGGAAACCCTAAAGTACAGCCCCCGGTTTCTCCGATAATATAAGAAACCTCAAAACAACGATATGTGGAGGAAACATGAAAAGGTACTGCATTAAAAGTCAGCCCGGCATAGCCGAATATTTAGACATTCTCGAGGAAATCGAAGATGGCTATAAAATCAGGATAACCAGAATGGTTGACGGAGATGAAAAAATCCGGGAGGATTTTATCGAACGCCAGCTTTTTGAGACTTGCCTTTCAACCGGGTATATTGCCGAATTGGACGGTGTAGAACTGAACTCAGCAGCCGCCTGAGCAAAACGCAAAGCTTAAAAACGCACGTTTCGCAGCCCAAAGGGCGAGAAACTGCAAAGGAACCTCTAAAGACAACCGGTTTTTAGAGGTTCCCCACTTTTAATTTCCCTTAACTTCCACTGCCAGGGCTTCCTTCGCGGCAAGACGCACGCCGCCGGCCTTAATCCCTTTTACATTGTAATCCTGAACCTTAAAGGTTTCTGCAAATACCTTAAGCCGGGGCTTTGGTTTGTACTTGACGCTAAAGGTGAATTTTGCGCGAGTGTCGCCGTGGAGAACAGTACAGCCGTCGGGAAGGAGGGCGTAATCTTTGTTCATGATCCACCCTTCTATCTGAAAGCGTTTGATGCAGGGGTAGCCAGTCTTGGGCTCCGCATAAATGAGCGTAAAAATTAAAGGGGCGATTGTTTCTTTGTTGGCTTCGCCGATGTAAACCGCCTTGGGGCCGATAAACGCTTTTTCGGGAATGTCCGTTACCGACCACAGGCCGTTGCCCCGGATTACAAGAATCCGGTCAAAAGGAGAAAGTTCCGCGACCACTTCGCCGCCGGAAACGGCAGTGCCCAAATAGCCGCTTGCGCTGTCATACTTTAACTGCACGTCTTTGCGGGCCACTTCCTTTACGTCTATCTTGTCGAATGCCCCTACTTTGGTGCGCCGTTTCCCGCCTAAAAGTTCTTCATCGGCCCTGACCTTGGTGATAATTCCGTCAAGGAAACGCAGGGCATAGGCGGTAATGTTTTTCAGGTGATGGTTAATTTCTTTAATCCGCGCGTTAATCGCTTCCATCTCTTCACGGACTTTGTTGATGTCGTACAGTGAAATCCGCCGGATGGGGATACGCAGAAGCTGTTCCACATCATCGGCGGTAACGCCACGGGGGCCAATTTCTTTTGCAAAGGGCTTAAAGCCGGCAATCACCGCATCGCTTACCCCTTTGACGGTTTTCATTTTTTCGATGGCCTTATAAATTCGTTCTTCTATAAATATCCGCTCCAGAGTCCGCAGGCGGAGTTTTTCCAGGAGTTCGCTTTTTTCCAGTTCCAGTTCTTTGGTGAGTATCTTTACCAACAGTTTGGAGTGGTACTTGATCACTTCCGTTATGCTTATCACCGCGGGCAGGCCGTCTTTGATCACAAGGAGGTTTACAGAAATGGACTGCTCACATTCGGTAAAACCAAAGAGGGCGTCCACGGTTTCTTCCGAATACACCCCGCGCGCAAGTTTGATTTCTATTTCAACTTTATCCGTGGTAAAGTCACTGATTCCCTGTATTTTAATACGCCCCGCTTTGGCGGCGCTTTCTATGCTGTTGATGATGCTTTCCGTGGTGGAACCGAAAGGCAGTTCCCGGATTACAATACGTTTTGGATCAGAGGTGTCGAGTTTGGCGCGGACAAGAACCTTGCCGTTTCCGTCCCGGTACTCCGACACATCCACATGGCCTCCGGTGGGAAAATCCGGATACAGTTGGAATTTCTTTCCCTCAAGGCAGGCCTTTTCCGCTTCCAGCACTTCCAGCACATTGTGGGGCAGTATCCTGGTTGACATTCCCACGGCGATCCCTTCGGCCCCTATTATCAGTACCACGGGGATTTTTGCCGGAAAAAGTACGGGTTCTTTTTTTCTGCCGTCGTAGGAAGATACAAAAGGGGTAAGCTTGGGATTGTAAAAAACTTCCTTTGCCAGCGGGGTGGAGCGGCACTCAATATAGCGTGGGGCGGAGGCATCGTCTCCGGTATAAATGTTGCCGAAATTCCCCTGCCTGTCTATGAACAAATCCTTGTTTGCCAGCACCACCAAGGCGCTGCCGATGGACGCTTCCCCGTGGGGGTGGTACTGCATACAATGGCCCATCACATTGGCAACTTTGTGGAACTTGCCGTCATCCATTTCAAAAAGGGAGTGGAGTATACGCCGCTGAACCGGCTTTAGACCGTCTTCCAGATCGGGAATGGCCCTGTCCTTGATTACATAGCTGGCGTATTCCAGAAAGTTACGGTCAAAAAGATTTTTTATATATGCCATAAGCTGCTTATAAGGTAGAGTATAGGGCGGAAAGAATCAAGTACGGAAATCAACTTTTGTATTTTACCACCTGCCTGTAGCAGACAGGTGGTATTTTTCTTCCTGTTCGTGTTTGTTCGCTTGTCCAGCGCCTAAATTTATAGGTGCTGGATGAATTTGTGGTTGAAAATTGATTTCCGTGTGTCAGAATAGTATGTATTGAAGTTGTTCAAGAGCTGAAGTTTTTGAACAACTTCCTATTAAAACTGCAAAATACGTAGTATTTTGTTTAACTTGTTCAAGAACCAACCGGGTTCTTGAACAAGTCTATTGACAAAAAAAAGCGCCCTGTTACACTGTCATTAGCGTCTTTGACATATTCCGGTGTGTTAAAATGACACGCTTTTCTGAATTAAGTTTTTGCAAATGAGGATTTTCCAAAAAAACCTGAGTTTTGGAAAAGGCTCAAATACTATGAATTGTGGTTATAGAGAATGAGAATATCAGTTAGAACACGCTACGGCCTTGCCGCTTTGGTATGTATGGCCAGAAAAGGCGTAGCGGAGGACCGGGTTACAATAACCAGCTTGTCTGAAAAACTGCAAATATCAAAAATATATCTGGAACAGGTTTTTTCGCTTCTAAGACGAAGCGGGATTGTAATTTCCGCAAAGGGCGCTCAGGGCGGTTATAACTTATCGCGGCCCGCGAAGAAAGTAACTGTTTATGATATATTATCTGCAACAGAAACCGCCCTTTTTGAAAAAACGGATAAAACAGTCGCAGATGAAAACATTGAAAAGACTCTGAGGGACACGGTATTTGATCCGCTGGACGCTTCCTTAAAGGAAACCTTATCCCGCATAACCCTTGAAGATATAGTCAATCAAGCGGCGTTGTATATGAACGGTGACTACTATATGTACTACGGGATATAGGTGCCGGCGGTTTAGTGATGGTTACCACTCCGGCGTTGCCAAAAAGTAAGAATTAAACCACGGAGTTTCGATACGATTTTGGCCTTTTTCCTCCGTAAAACTCCGAGCCATTTCCGTGGAAAGAAGTGTATTAAAGCTCACTGCAAACAAATTGACCTTGTTTTGAAAAAATATAATAGACTTGTTCAAAAACTGAAGTTTTTAGAGATTCCCAATAATTGAATAATTCAACAATATGTAGTATATTTAATACGGAGGGTAAGTATGGCTTCATCTTCATTAAACATTTTATCGGGTATTGCGGCAGCGGCGGCAGGTTTTGCTGGTGAAAAAGTACCCAAAAATGGATCTATCCCCGGTTTGGATTTAGCGGCGATTGTTCCGGCCTTGTTGGGCAAAACCGGAGGAGCTTCCGGTATTGCAGGCGCTCTTGCTTCTGTAGCGGCAAAATCGGGACTTCTGGACAATTCCAAGCTGGGAAATCTGGCTGATCTGGCCGGTTCTTTATTTTCTTCAGGTAATACGGGGGCAATTAAGAAAACCACCGGAGGCATTGAAGGCTTGGCGGCAGCGATCCTCGGTAATTCAGGTTCAGGAGCGGCGCTTGGTTCTATTGCAAGCATGGCTATTACTCTGGCAAAATCCGTTAAAAACAAAAAGGAACTAACGGATATAGCTTCCAACTTGGGTAAAACTTTAAGTGGTACGTTCGGCGTTTCCTTTAATGGGGCCGGAACGGCTCTAAAAGCCCTGAATAATGTATTGGGGAGCGATGCTAAAGGTGAACTTTTCAAGGTAATTCTAAAGAACCTTGCCTAAGGAAGCGCCGACGCGGAGCGGAGTTCTCAAAGCATACAAAAGAAAAACGTAAGAATCGGAGGGCCCGTCCTGTTTACCGCGCCGAATGTGTTGATCCGCTGTCCGCCTTGCGTTCAAAGTGGGAAAACTCCATGGAAAAGGTTGCTCGGCCCTGGCTTACACTGCGGAGGGCTGTCATAAAACCGAACATCTTTGCCATGGGGGCTGTTGCCTTTACCTGATCGCTCCCTGCTTTGGAATCCATGCTGAGTACCTGGCCGCCACGCTGGGTTACAAGGCTTATCACCTCCCCTACAAATTCCTTGGGAGAAAAAAGATCAACCGCCATAACGGGCTCTAAAAGAAACGGCTCCGCTTCCCTGGCGGCTTCGTCAAAGCCCATGCTGGCGCAGGCTTCGTAGGCGAATTCCGTTCCGGTTATTTCCGAGTATTCCATGCCAAGGACTGTTACTCCCACATCGATGCAGGGATAGCCCAGCAATATGCCGGAGGCCATTGCTCCCCTTACTCCCCGCTCCGCCGCTTCAAAAAGAGCGCCGGGTATACGCCCGCTGTCTTTGACGGCGCTGCTGTAATGGTTGCCCGATCCCCGTTTGAGGGGCTCCAGCCGGAGGGTGAGGGCTGCCGCGTTTTCTTTGCCGGCGATTACGCGGGAAAAGCGTACCGTCCGTTCCACGGTTTTGCCTATTGATTCCCGGTAGGTAACCTGGGGGTTTCCCGCTCTGGCCTGCAGGCCGTAATCCTTGAGTATTCTGGTTACAAGAACATCCAGGTGGAGTTCCCCCATGCCGGAAATAATTAACTGCCCTGTCTCCTCGTTTTCCCTGGCGGTAAAAGTGGGGTCTTCCCGTGAAAGCAGCTCAAGAATTTCCTTGAGCTTGTCCCCATCGGAAATAGTTTTGGGTTCCAGTGAAACGGAAATTACCGGCTCGGGGAACTGCATGGTATCCAGCAGTACCGGCCAGCCTTCACTCCCAACAGTGTCCCCGGTTTGGGCCAGCTTCATCCCGATAATCACGCCGATGTCTCCCGCAGGCAGTTCGTCCAAAGGTTCAGATTTGTTGGAGTGCATCCTTAGTATGCGGTTGGCCCTTTCCCGCTTGCGCTTCCCCACATTGTAGAGCATCGTTCCTGGCTTGATCGTTCCCGAATACATCCGCACATAACAGAGGCTTCCCGCTTCCCTGTCGTTCTGTATCTTGAACACCAGCCCCAGGGGAACCGCCGACGGATCACAGGGAACCGGCACATTATCTTCTTTCTTTGTATGATGTCCGGCGGCGGGCTTTACCTCGTCCGGCGCGGGAAGGTAATTCACCACCGCATCGATGAGCGGCTGCACCCCCATATTGCGCCGGGACGCACCGGCCAGCACGGGGAGGAGTTTCCGTTCCAGTACGGCCTTGCGCATTTCCGCGCGGATAAGGCTTGCGGGAATTGCCTCCCCCGCGAGGAATTTATCCGTAACAGCGTCAGAAACGGCAGAAAGCGTGTCGATCAATTTTTCCCGCCACCGCTTGGCCTCGTCCTGCCGTTCGGGAGCCACCGGCTTGCGTGTAATAATTTCACCCTCGCCGCCTTCCCAGCGGAGTTCCTCCATTGCAAGTAAGTCGATCACCCCTTCAAAGGCGCTTTCCTTCCCAAGGGGTATCTGGAGCGCCGCCGTTTCCATGCCGAGTTTTGTTTTTATATCAGAAAGAACCCGGAAAAAATCGGCCCCTATCCGGTCCATCTTGTTTACATAGGCTATGCAGGGTACAAGGTAACGCTCCGCCTGCCGCCACACTGTTTCTGTCTGGGGTTCCACTCCTTTAACCGCGTCGAGGATCGCTACCGCGCCGTCCAGCACCCGCAGGGATCGTTCTACTTCGGCGGTAAAATCCACGTGCCCCGGCGTGTCGATAATGTTTATCTGATAGCCCCTTTCCAAAACCGCCGGAGCGGTTTTCCCTTCCGCTTCGCTCCGTTTCCAGTAAGCGGTAGTAGCGGCGCTTTGTATGGTAATTCCCCGTTCCTGTTCCTGTTCCATCCAGTCCATAATCGCTTCGCCGTCATCCACTTCTCCTATGCGATGGCTCTTGCCGGTATAGAAAAGAATCCTTTCTGTAGTGGTTGTTTTACCCGCATCAATGTGGGCCATGATGCCGATGTTTCTCATAAAGCGCAGTTCCGTAAGCTTCTGCATAGAGATATTGTAACAGTTTGCTTTATAGCATACAATACTCTTCTATGAATGAACCGAATGAACTTTCTTATGTGTTAATAACACCCTACACAATTGCAAAAAGCAGAACCGGAGGGGTTTTAGCCCGGCTCCTGTCCAGGGCCGACCTTGAGCTTGCGGGTGCCCAGATGATCATTCCCAATGAAACCTTTGCCATGAATTATGCCCAGCTCCTAAGAAAGGAAAACGTAAAAGACGATCTTACCCTGCTTGCGGATTATGTGGAACAAAATTTTATTTCCGGCGGCAGGCCGCACCGTATTCTGCTCCTCCTGTTCCGGGGGCCTGACGCCTGCCGGAAGCTTTCCGATATTTGCGGCGCCCTTTATGCGGAACACCGCGGAATTGAATCGTTAACGGGTGAAACAATCCGGGATACCTATGCGGATCTTATTTTTGACAACGGTGATCCGAACAAAGTCAGCTACTTTGAACCTGCCGTCCTTACCCCCCGGAATCAACGGGATGCCAACAGGGATTTGGCGCTGATCGCCCACTTTCTAAAAGGGCGGGAAAATCTTGTGGCCAATGTAGAATATCCTGATCCTTCCAAAATTGAACAAACACTGGTTATTCTAAAGCCGGATAACTGGAACTATGCGTCTTCCAAACCCGGTACGATTATTGATATGTTTTCCCGGACGGGAATGCGCATTGTGGGGATTAAGGTACACCAGTTTACCCAGGAAGAAGCCCTGCATTTTTACGGCCCGGTAGAGGCGGTTCTAAAAGAAAAACTTGCTCCGGTATTCGGGGGGAAGGCGGCGGAAATTCTGGAAAAAGAATTTTCCGTTACGCTAAGCGATGACACAAAAAAAATATTGACGGAAAGTTTTGGCAAGGAATACGCCCAAAGCCAGTTTAGGGACATTATTGAATTTATGTCCGGCGAACGTCCGGGCTCCGAGAAAAACAACAAACCGGTCAAGACACTGATCCTTATTTATGAGGGAGAAGGGGCAGTGAAAAAAATCCGTGAAGTATTGGGCCCCACTGACCCCCTTAAAGCGCCGGGGGGTACGGTGCGCCGGGAGTTCGGCAGCAATATAATGGTAAACACGGCCCATGCTTCCGATTCAACGGAAAGTTTTGAGCGCGAACAGGCTATTGTAAAAATCAGGGAGAATACCCTGCAGGACATTATCGGGGAATTCCTGGGACAACGGACGTAAGAAGAAACTGAAGTTTCTGAACAACTCGTAATGCCGGGGATGAGATTTGAACTCACACGGCCTTGCGGCCAGGGGATTTTAAGTCCCCGGTGTCTACCATTCCACCACCCCGGCGGGAATGTTTGTTTATCAGACTTGTTCAAAAACTGAAGTTTTTGAGCAACTCTATTATAACAGAACGTAAGTGTCTGGTCAACGAGGTAACCAAAGACGTAAATGCTGATTGATACCCATGCCCATCTTTCCATTTTGAAGGAACGGGGTATAGACCCCCATGAAACCCTTAAAGAACTGTTTGCATCCGGCTTTAGGGGTATTATAGACATCAGCCTTGAACCGGACGATTTGTTTGGCCGCATGGAAGAATTTTCCGTTTACCCCCAAGTGTACTTTGCCAGCGGCCTTTGGCCCCACGGTTCCTCTATTGCCAACCGCGAAACGCTGGTGGGGAAATTGAAGCAAAACCTCCACGCGGTGAAGCAGGGGGAACACGCTTCCAAACTCTGCGCTCTGGGGGAGTTTGGCCTGGATCACCATTGGAACGACGGGGAAGCCGGTACGGCGGATTTGCCCGGCGAGCGTGAGTTGATGGAAATGCAGTTGGAAGCGGCAGCGGAACTGCCGGTGATCATTCATTCACGGGATGCGGCAAAAGAAACGGCGGAAATCCTGTCCCGCTATCCGCTTACCCGCGGGGTAATACACTGTTTTTCCTACGGCAAGGAAGATGCAAAAATCTTTTTAGACCTGGGGTATTATATTTCCTTTGCGGGAAACATCACTTACAAAAATGCGGGAGACATTCGTGAAGCCTGCAAAGCCGTACCCGCAGACAGGCTGCTTCTGGAAACAGACTGCCCCTATCTGGCGCCGGTTCCCCACCGGGGGAAGCCCGCCCACCCCGGCATGGTGGAGGAGGCCTACAAAACGGCGGCGGAAATCCGGGGCGCAAGCATAGAAGCGCTGGCGGAACAAATTGCGGAAAATGCCGGGAAACTTTTTGGCATTACGGGCTGGTAAATATCCCCGTACTTATTGATCTTTTCATTTGTAGGTAACTATCTTATCGGCGCTGTTTCTGGGTGAGGCGGAACTGACAGCATCGACATTTGCGGGGAGCCTGCCAATTCGTATAACGGCTATGGCGCTGACGTTATCCGGTAATCCCAAATCTTTTTTGAAATCTTTATTTATTGTGTCAATGGGGCCTGTATAAATTCTGGATCCAAGCCCCAAAGCCTGAGCGGCAAGGTACATACTTTGAACCGCCAAACCGCAATCCAGAATGACCGCTCCGTTTGTTTTGCCGTCTCCGGCAGCGGAAACAACAATGAGAATGCTGCCATCGGTTACCTGGGGTATTATTTTCTTTGCCAAAGCCTGATTCTGCACTACCGTAAAATGCCACGGCTGCCCGTTGCGGGCGCTTGGAGCCCTTATCCCCGCCTGAATAATAAGATCAAGTTCCGCTTTTGTTACTGTTGCGGAAGAATAATTCCTTGCCGCAAAATGATTGAGTATTGTACTTATGGCAGGATCATTCCTGTTCTGGGCGGAAAGGAAAAAAACGCAAAAGACTAAAAAAACGCCAAAAAACACAGTGAATTTTTTCATAAACAACTCCTTTCATTAATTTTGGGTCATTTCTCTGATAACCCTTTATTAGAGTTGTTCGGAAACTTCAGTTTCTGAACAACTTCCTATTACAATAGTATACCACAGATTGCTTACAATTTCTTACTTTGTGATCTTCTAGCCTTCGCATGAACTTTTACTCATACATGGTAAAAGCCGCCCAGTAGTAGGGATGGCTCCATTTTTCATCCCCGCGAAATTCCTGCTTAACCTGATAATACGCTTCCCTGAACGACAGCCCTTCTTTAATTACCTTCCCGTATAACCGCGACATAAATTCTGATGTCCCGTCGTCGCTTATTGAC
>JAITCP010000079.1 GCA_031283025.1 Spirochaetaceae bacterium
GGCAACAGGTCTAACAATTATGCGTGGTCGGGAATGACGGTTACCACAGGCGGTACATACACAGAACGTAAAGGACTTACCGAAGCCGATGGCGAGGACTGTGCGGAAAAACCCGTGCAGAGTTTTTATGCAGAGACTCTTGGTTGGGATTTCACCGATGTCTGGAAAATGGGCAGTGACGGCTATCCAAAATTGAAATGGCAGAGATAAAAGGGAAAAGGGAAGAGGGAAAAATGAACAGTGTTATTGTTCAAAATCATCGCTTGATATTTCCACGCAAAGATAGCAGACAACGATCCCTATTCCCTATTCCCTATTCCCTATTCCCTATTTTCTTTTTTCTTTTTCCCCTACTGTTCTGGTCGTGCGATTATGGGGAACTTGGCGGCGCGGATCAGACCGATACCTATTTTCCGGGGGAAGCGGCCTTTACGGAGCGTATGGACTTCCTGTGCGGCGTCTGGTATTCCCACGATCCCGGAATCGGGCGGCTTGACGGCTACCGTATCCGCAAGTGGAGTGATTTCACTGCCGCAGACAAAGCAAAAGCGCAAGCCCTTTTTCCCGAACTCAACGTTGACAATCTCCAAACCTGTTCCGAAAAAAAATTCCCGCAAAACAACGATTATGTTCTGCTTTTTGATGACACGGTTTACGGACAACAGGATGATGATTCGAGTGATACTGAAAGCTGGGGCTTCGGCTTTTTGGGTTTGATAAGGGCTGTCAATATTTTTAACGGCGATAAAAACCGCGGCGCGGTTATCATCGAGTATTTTGAAGGAACTGATCCGGCGTGGCTTTCCGATACTCAAGGTCTTGCGCCCAGCGAGAATCCTTTTTTCGGCATTTACTATCGTGTACTTTCACCTAACACCGTTCAAATGGCAAACGCCGTAGACCTTGCCGCGATGTACGCGGGGAAACATTACTATACCGAACAAAAAACACTCGATCAAGCCGTCAGCACATTTGACGTGGAAAACGAGGCGGAGTTTATCAGTTGGGGCGTGGTTATACCGCAGGGCAGGGAGTAGGGAGTGGGGAGTAGGGTTATTATTAAAAAACACAGCGTGTTTCTTTCTCGCTCAGAACAACGCTCTCAACTCCCTATTCCCCACTCCCCATTCCCCATTCCCCGTTCCTCATTCCCCACTCCCCTCTCCCTGCTCCCTATTGTTTTTTTGTTATTTGCAATGTTTCTTTGCCCCCTTGCCGGTCAGGAAACAGGCGGGGAGCGGCACGATGATAATTACGATGATTTTCTTGATTTCGGCGAATCCCCCAGAGCCATCACAGTTACCGGAACTCCCGAAACAACCCAGCAGAAAACGGTTATTGATAAAGAAACTATCGAAAAAAGCGGCGCCAGGGATTTAGCCGCTTTGCTTGAAGAAGAAATTGATATGAGTATTGTCCGTTACGGGGGATACGGCAATAAAACCGAAATGAACCTGCGTGGTTTCGATACTGAACGCATCGCTATTCTGATAGACGGCGTTCCGGCCAACTCCCCCCGTTCCGGCGAATTTGACATAAGCCGGATCGACCTTAATAATGTCGAGCGGATAGAAGTGATATACGGCGGCTCGGATACCAAATACAATGTGTCGGGCGCGCTGGGCGGGGTTATCAATATCATTACCATTAAAAAACAAAACCCCGGCCTGACTCTTGGGGTAACCTTTTCCAACACCGGTTATATGCCCGGAAAATACAACAAACGCCACGCAATGGGGGCAATCGGTGAACCGGAATTTGTTGACCTTGTTGATATGCAGAGCATCAACCTTTCGGCGGGATACGGAGCGGAAAAGTTTTCATGGAAGAGTTCTCTTTTTGGCAACAGCGCCGGCAACCATTACCTGTACAAAGACGACTATGGTTTTGCGCGGCGCAAAGTCAGCAACGAAGTCCTTGACGGCGGCGGAAATTTTCAGCTAATGTTTGCCCTGCCAAAAGACGCTTCAATACTTTCCGATACCAAACTGTACTACGCTCGCCGTAATTTTCCCATAACGATGAATTCTGTTGGTTCCGCCATTGCCACGGATTTGACTGTAAACGAAAACATCATATTTGCCGCTCCCGTTATCTTTCGGGACGACTTGGCGGCAGAAGGATCGATGAGCTATCAGGCTTCCCATACCGCTTACGGCGCCAACATATCAGGTTACGATCATTACCTTACCGCCATAAACCGGTGGGGCTGGTATCCCTCTCAGAAAATCACCGTCCGTTCAGGAATTGACTGGCGTTTTTTGTTTATCAATACGGACAGCCCCACCGAGCTGCAACCGGTAAAAACAGGCAATCAGGGCGGACTGTATATTACAGGCGAGTATAAACCCCTGAAAAACCTGTTACTGGTTGGATCGGTAAAGACTGTTACAGACGCAAAGCAGATAGTGGCGGTTCCCAAACTTGGATTGAACTGGCAGGTGCGGCCATTTTTTACCTTGAAAAACAATTACTTTCGCAGTTTTAAATTTCCGGATTTCGACGACCTGTACTATCGCAGTCCGGACAATGTATTTGTAGGCAACCCGAACCTTAAACCGGAAGACGGCTGTGGCGCTGACCTTATTGGTGAATTTATGCTTGAGAAATATTTTTCGCTTGTTTCAACGGTGTTTTGGCAGTGGACGACAGACTCTATTCACTGGGTAAAAAGTCAGGGAGGCAGGTGGAGCCCCGAAAACGCGGGAACAGCGTGTTTTACCGGCGCGGATTTCCGCCCGGTTTTCACTTTGCCCCTGGACAAAGGGAATTTCACCTCCCTTAAAATCGGGGCAAGTTACCAGTTTCAGTTCAGTTGGCTTATGAACGGCGGCCTTGATTTTGAAAACAGTTTTCGCATTCCCTATATGCCAACGCATATCATAGGCGGCACTGTTGATCTTGCGTGGAAGACAGGCTCTGTTTTTATCTCGGCGCATTACGAATCCACGCGCTACGCTGACACGATGAACCAGATGGCGCTTGACCCGCATTGTGTAGTCCATGCGACACTCAACCAGAAGGCGGGAAAACACCTTACGTTTTTTGCATCCCTGCGGAATATCCTTAATACGCAATACGAGTCCTTTGCCAGTTACTATATGCCCGGCATATCTTTGGTATGCGGCATCCGGTCAAAATTTAACTTAAATACAAATAAAGGAGATAGCAAAAATGAATGAAAAAAGAATTTCTGCAACGAACCGATACGAACCAACAATAATATTTCAGAGGATATGTTCGTGGTGTTTGTGTGGTTCGTGGTTACTAATCTTATTATTATTTATTTCAGGATGCGGCGCGGCAAAGAGTAAAGAAATAACTAATCGTGCATCCGTTAACACGCCGGGGATTAACCGGATCATATCAGCCGCCCCTTCCTATACGGAAATAATCGCAGGGCTTGGACTGGCGGACAGGTTAATCGCCGTAGACAAATACTCCCGCGACATTGAAGGTGTCAGGGCAGATTTGCCGGAGATTGATTTTTTTTATCCGGACATTGAAGCAATCGCCGAATTACAACCGGACATTATTATCTCCGGGGAAATCAACACCAACGGCAGCGCCGATACGCCGTTCAACTTTTTCCGGCGCATAAACATTACCGTACTGGAGCTTTCGACCTGCAACAGTATCGCCGAGATTTACCGCGACATTGCCGCCATTGCAAACGCGCTGGGGGCGGGCGAAAGGGGGGAAGCGCTTATTTTTGAGATGAAGACTCAAATAGAGGCGATTGCCGCCAATGCGCAAAACATAGCGCGCAGTACGGGCGCAAACCGTGTAACGAGCGTTTATTTTGAAATTGCCCCGGCTCCCAATATGATCAGTTTTGGCGGGAACACCTACCTTAATGAAATGATAGAAATTACCGGAGCGCGGAATATTTTTGCCGGTGAAAAACGGTGGTTCACCCCCGGAGCAGAAGCGATCATCAGCGCCAACCCCGACGTGATCTTTATACTTTCCGGCAATGCCGCCGAAACGGAATTCGCCGTGGCGGAACTAAAAAACCGCCCGGGCTTTACCGCGCTTAACGCGGTCCGGCAAAACAGGATTTATCCCATTGACGCAAACAGCGCTTCACGCTCTTCCCAAAACATTACCGCGGCGTTAGAGGAAATGTGCCGGGCAATGTATTACCAATGATAAAAGAAATAGACCGGTATGGTGATCGTCCGCGGTTCCCCGCCGTTTCTTTCGCCGGTGCCGTGGCCGTATGCAATGCCAACGCTGACAGAACCGGACTTGAAGACGGGCATCTCAAAGGCCAGACCGGCCCCAAACCGCAGCCTTTCCGCATCTTCCCAGTGTTCGGAATTTTCATTGGGGTTTGTGCCGCCAATGTCCACGGTGTTTCTGCCAATGTAATTAAGCCCCGCGCTGACGGTAATAGTACCAAGTTCCGGAATTGTATAAGAAGGCCACAGGTGGAAGGACAGCCGTAAAGGGTTGGTTATTGCGGCATTAACGCCCTGATATGTGCCCTTCCAGCTTCTGAACATATCCCCGTCCGCCCGGAAGTTCAGAGCCAGTTTTCCATCCATCAACTCGTAAAAAGAAACGCCAAAACCAAAGCCTATTCCGCCCCAGTAAGTTCCGGTGTTTTCCAGCCTTATATACTTATTTGCTTCATTATCGTAAGTATCAGTTATCCAGTTTGAAACCGGAAGCCATGATTTCACGCCGAGGTCAAGAGCAAATCCCGGTATGCCCAGCCAGGCGAAGGCCGCTTCAATACGGGGAGCGCTGACGCCTACCCTATACCTGTGGGCTTCTACATCAACTTTATTATCCCCCTCGGTCCAGTTCACCATTCCGCCGGGATTGGCCCCTATGTACTGAATGCGAGCATGGAGCAAATCGGGAACCTCGTAACCTACAGTCAGCCAAGTTCTTTGAAACACTCGGAACGCCCGGTTGGCATTGCGGTTTACGTTATCCTCTCCAAAGTCGTTGAGCTTGTCCGCACCGTTAGTAAGAAGATTCCCGCCCGGCCAGGTATCGTCATAATCAGCTTCAGAAAAGCCCATTCCAAATTGTGGGACAAAGAGGCCGATGGTAAGGCCATCCAATCCGGTTGGAGTATATTTCGCAAGAACGCCGATTCCCCCGCTGTAGAAATAACTGAAAATGTTGTTATAGTCAAACATTCCGGCAGACCAGGCGGAAAGCCAGTAGTCGCCAATATAGCCGGTCTGCGAAGTATCTACGATTCTGCCCACATTAAACTTTAGCCATTCCGCGGGCTTCCACCAGATTTCTCCGTAATCCCCAAGCCTTACTTCCAGCGCATTGGGGTTGCGGGTGTTCGGACTGTTGGGATTATTCCCCGCAGGCTGATCCCAAAGGTTCGCCCCGTTATTGGTATAAAGGAACCAAATATCCGTTCTGAATCCGGCTTTGTCTTCATAATTGCCGGAAAGATTAAGCCGCGTCCGGATTCCGTACAGCGCCCCGTTTCCCCCTATACCGGCGCCGAGCCACATATTGCCCTCATCCTCTACAGTATCACGGGTAACAATCTGCAAGGGTACAAGAACTATATCCGCGCCGCCGTTTACGTTTA
Organism: Spirochaetaceae bacterium; assembly: GCA_031283025.1. GTDB lineage: Bacteria > Spirochaetota > Spirochaetia > Treponematales > Breznakiellaceae > WRIV01. Next base: position 5,573 of record JAITCP010000079.1, read on the forward strand.
ATTGCGCGAACAATCCGGCGGCGCAGAATACGAGCAAGATGACAAGAGCAATTTTCTTTTTCAGCATTTCACTTCCTTTTTATGCATCCGGTATATCGATATTAATATCACTGCTTGAATCAACCTGAATGATAATCTCTTTTTTCACGGTTGAATTTGCGCTTGAAACCACAGTAAGCCTGAACTTTCCGAATAACTCCTGCCCGTTCACGGTCAACTTTCCGTCCTGATCAATTCCGGTTGTGCCGGCTGCGGGTTTCAAAGTCTTCTGTTCGTTTTCTCCGGCATCATCAGTAAACCATACCTTTATTTCTCTTGAACCGGGAATGCGTTCTACAGGCTTTGGCTCATATATTAAGAAATAGTTATCCGTTTCCTCACCCGTCCAATACCACGTATTATATTCAGCGGTTTCATCATCCAGGTCTATCTCTAAATCCAAAGACCCCCAGCCGCTTAGATATTCACCTTTATCATTTGGCCTAATATCCAAAAGACTGATTAGGTAGGTTAATCTTTCAATCTTCCATGTAACGGCCTGATCGATTTTTCCGGTTCCGGTAACTACCGCCCGGAAGGATTCGCTGTCCGCTGTTTTAATCTTTCTTGGATTTTTGAGATCGCTGGTTATATTGTTGCCTCTTTGATCGAATATAACCACGCCGGTAACGGTTGGCTCTTTGACGGTAACGGTTACTTCGCCGATCTTGTCTGCGTCCCATTTGGAAACCGCCTGTACCTTAAATGACGCTAACGTTTCGTTCTGCGCCACGCGGAGCTGCGCCACACCGTTGTTATCAATAGTGATAGTAGTGGCTTCGCTCTTGTCCGCATTATCAATTGACCATGTAATAGCATTAATAGCATCGCTGATAAAGTCTTTGCCGATAACTTTTGCGGTAAACTCTATTGTTCCGCCCGGACCGACATCAACTTTTTCCTGCCAGGGAATGACCCAGGGTTCCCGAAGCGATATTTCCACTTTGTCAACAAAGGGGATGGGAATGATAACTGTTACCGTTCCACTCTTGTCCGGATCAGTATTTGATGTCGCCCGTACCGTGAGCGTTTCAAGGGCTTCGTTCTCCGCTACAAAGAGGTATGCCACACCTTCTGCATTAGTATGGATACGAGTGTCCCGGTGTTTGCCCTCCTCGTCGATTGACCATGTAACAGCTTTGTCAGTTGTTCCTTTTACCGATACCAGGAAGGTTACTTCTCCGCCCCGTAAAACTTTAGGATCGGAAGAATTGAGGCGAACCTGTACCGTGATGGCTGCGGGTTCATCGGGCGGAATGACATCGCCCGGACCGTTATCACAACCCGCCATTACGGAAACGATTGCCGCGGCAAGGGCTATCCTGAAAAATACAGGTTCAAATATGTTCCTCATAGTATGCCTCCTTAAAAACCAAAATCATCTTTTAACTTGAAATAATTGAAGATATAGGGACCGTATTCGGAATTTTCCCTTAAGGTAAGTTTGTTCTTGCCTTCCGCAACGGTTGTATAATCAAAGTAGAGGTCTTTGTCCTCCACTATGGAGTAATCATAGGTCTGAGCCGCGAGCGTTACTAAAAAGTATCTCAAGGCTGATATTATGAAGGACTGGTCTTCCAAAGTTTGGGCTTTCCCCGCCGCTTTTTCAAAAAAGTTTCTTGCCTCCTCCAGCGTAAACCACCAGTTTTCAATATCATAAGCCGGGGTTTTTATCAGAGTCAGATCAAATAACTCCAAAAGGTTGACAGTTAAGCGTTCTTCTACAAAAGTGGAAATACTGGAACCGTGGACATGGGTTGGAGTTGTCGTTAACACATTGGAACCCGGAAGGTTGCGGTTGCTGATAGTATACGTGCCTTTGGTTCCCATTATCTCTATATAGTCGCCCTCTATAATTTTGGGGTTTCCTTTCCGGGGTTTCCCGCCGCTGAATATAACCGCGCTTCCGTATTCGGGAAAGGGCGTCCATCTTCCCTCTATCTCCTCCGGTATGCCGAGCGAATTACGGTAATATTCCGTTGTGTCTACGGTCAGGCAGGCGCCATTCAGGTTATACGGCAGCGTTTCGGGCGTGTAACCGGAGCGGTTAAAGGTTATATACCCTCCACCGGCGTTATACGTTCCTGTCTCAACGCCGCCCGTTACCGGCGTTCTGGTAAATTTACCGTTGATAAATTCCAACTGCGCCCCGCTTACGGCGATCCACGTTCCGTCAAGGAGGGCGTCCGCTGCCGGCAAATCGCAGGCCGCTACAACAAAGACAAGCATTACGGCAAATATTACGCCGCAAACGGCGCTTAACAAGTTTTTTTTATACATGGTTTTCTCCCCGATAATAAAGGGTGGGAACCTCTAAAAACCGGTTGTTTTTAGAGGTTCCTTTGCAGTTTCTCGCCCTTTGGGCTGCGAAACATGCGTTTTTCAGCGGTAAAATCTCTAAAAACTGAAGTTTTTAGAGATTCCCGGGTATTAATACCGCAGGGCAAGCCCTGCACCCGCCGCCTGCGGCGGCTTTCCGCGGCAGAGCCGCTGGTATTAAACCCTTCGTTTCCTCACTCGCTCGATCATGCCCTTGCAAGCACGGTCGCGATCTCGCTCCGTTCGTCAATCAATCGTTAAATTCTGCTTTGAGAACGCCGTTTATATATACCCCAACATTGGGGTCTACCTCTATTGTATCATTGTTGGTGTCCTGTCCAACGGAAGCTTCATCCATTTTTATGTTAGGCACCTTTATGACATTTCCCGACTCGTCCTCTCCCCAATCAAGCATCTCAATTGTAGGTATCCCAATTGATATATCTGCAACAAATTGTTCTCCTTTCTTTACTTCCCGTGTATCCTGGTTAAATCTGGGCTGACCGTTTTCACCAACATCGTAGTAGCCCCTTCTGCCCCATGCCACCGTGCCGCCCAATTTGTAAAACGCCCCTCCTTTGCCTCCGTTGTCAGTGTTTGCCAGTTTTTCCCACTCGGCATCGGTTAAAGCGTCATATGGGGGGGCGTTCGGCTTTTTCGTGCCGTATACAATCCCGCCGGTTATAACGAACAGCCCGTCATCTTCATAGGAGGGATTGCCGGTATACACGCCGCCGCCCACGCCAAGATTGGTTTTGTTGCCGGAAATTTCCCCGCCGTGCATATAGAAAAACGCGTCATTGGTTACGCCGCCGCCTGAACCGTCCCCGGTATTGCCGGAAATTTTTCCGTCCCACATATAAAAGAATCCGCCCAAGCCAAGTATTGCCGGAATGAAATTGGATACACCGCCGCCAAGACCCCCAAAATTGCCGGAAATTTCCCCGTCGTACATATAGAAAAATCCCTGATTCATTACGCCGCCGGCGCTCCAGGGCCCCCGGTTTTCGTTAATTTTTCCGCCATACATATAGACGGTTCCGAGGCTGTTATACAGTCCGCCGGCGTCGGAGCCTAAATTTTTAGTAATTTCACCGTCCTTCAGGTTGAAGATTCCGCGGAAACCAACCGCAACGCCGCCGCCGATGCCGGTATTTTCGTAAATTTTTCCTCCATTCATGGTGAACGTTGACTGATTAGGCAGTGCATTAGGGTTCTGGGCGTTAATAACGCCCCCTATTACTTTTACTCCTCCGCCTTCATAGGCGCCATTTTTATAAATTTGCAGAATAGCATCGGGCGAATGAGGCGGTCCCATGGTAAAAGTTCCGCCCCTGGCTACCAGCACCCCGCCGCCGTTGGCTCCTTCGTTCTCGGCAATCATCCCGCCGGTCATGGTAAAAGTTCCGCCCCTCACAAATACGCCGCCGCCGCCCGCAAGGGCCATAAAAGAAACTTCCATCGGATCAACAGAATAATTTCCTTTAATTTCCCCGCCCTTCATTTCAAGGACAGCGCCTACATTAACCGTTACGCCGCCGCCACATTCTCTTTTTTCATTCCCGTTACCGGTAATTATGGTTCCGTCATTGATGATCACCTTTCCGCCTGAGTTGATAATTATCATGGACGCGGTATTCCGTTTGCCTTCCAGTCTGATGTTTTCCAGTTCCAGAGTAACCCCATCCTCTACGGTAAAGAGCGCGCCAAAACCGGAAAGGGATAACGTAGGCTGCATTCCGATTCCGGGATTTGTAACGCCTTTCAGCGTGATAGTAACCTGCTTTCCCCCAAAATCCAATATTTGGGGTTTGAGATTTTCATCGGCATTTACGCTAAAAGGAAGGCTTGACGGCAGGGGATCCACGTCCTGCAAAAAAGCCAGCCAGCCGGCAAGAGGGCCGGGCTGCTCAGTGTCTGTTTCATCGCTGCCCTTCCACCGCGCGACAACCAAAGTATCGGCGTGAAACACGGTTTTAAGGGAAATTTGCGTTCCGCCCGTGGTAAACCAGCCGGTAAAAGCATAGCTTCTTATTGTTTCGCCGGTATCAGGGTTCTTTTCATCCTCCTTTGCCGCTGAGGGCAGGCTTGCAAGCCTGCCCCTGACATCGGTCTTCATGCTGGTTTCAGTGCTGTGGATGAGTTCTTCGCCTTCGTAGTAGGCATTGTCGCCATAGAAGGTAATGGTATAAATCTTGTCATTATCAATATATGGTTCTCTACAGCCGACAATCAAAAGGCTGCCAAGGAATAAAATCCTTACCGGAAACAGTAATTTCTTCATTATAACGCCCCGTATTGTTTATTAGAGTTGTTCAAAAACTTCAGTTATTGAACAACTTCCTATTAAAACTGGAGGTGTCCGAAAAGTTAGATAACTTCTTCGGACACTGGAATAAATGCTGTTCAGGAAGTAACCCCGCCAACGAAGTTGGCGCACTTCCTGGACAGCCCCTTAACTTGTTCAAGAACCAACCGGGTTCTTGAACAAGTCTATTTTAACGAAACCTGTATGTATATTATCACCGGGATAGAAAAAATAACAAGATGATCCTTTTCCAAAACCCGCTTAGTTTTGGAAAGTCCGCAGACAGTTATTCCTGGCAGGACAATAATTCCGAATAGTAGCGGCTTTCTATGCTTTCTTTCCCAATGCCGGTTTGTTCCAGAAGGGCAAGCAGTTGTTCCCGTGCCGCCGCAACGGTTCCGGGACTGTCTTCTTTGGCAAGAATTTCCAGCTCCAAAAACCAGCCCAGACTCTTCGCGCCGGGCACAGGCGTCTCCGATTCCGCAATTTCCGGTTCCGTATATACGGAACCGGAAACCTTGCACAGTTCCGCGGTAATTCCCCGGTATCGCCATACCCAGCCTTGTTTACGCTTGTGAATCTGCTTTTCCAGCCCCAGGAGCTCCAGTAATTCTTCAAAAGCCGCTCCGTCAGATACTGCAAATTCTTGTTCATCGTTCACTTCACATTCGGCCCGCATTTCCTTGCGCTTCAAGGTAACGATTGTATGCCCTGCATCCCCGGCCTTCTCCCGTCTGACCCGCAGTCCCGAATCAGGCAGCCCGCCGCCGTATGCCGTAGCCACCCGGATAAACTCCGGGACAAACCAGTAAGCATCATCCTTGAAAAACGGCGTTCCTTCACCGGCAAGGGAAACCAGCCTGTTTTTGCAGTCCGCACTGTTAGAGACATGGGCTTTAAGTTCTATTTCTACAGATTTTCCCATACTATCCCTTTGATATTCTTTTCCTCTACTGTAACAAAACAGGGGAATATGATACAATAAGAACAACTATGTTTGTTTCAATTGCGGTTGATCCCGGATCAGAAGAAAGGGCAAAAGACCTGGTGGAACTACTTATACAGTACGGTTTTGAAAAAATCCAGCGGGGCCTTTGGGAATCCACGGCAATATCGCCGGAAACTCTGGGCCGGTTAAAGCGGGATCTGGACCGTTCAACTGACGCTTTTGACCACCTGCGGATATTTCAGTACCCCGTGAACGGAACGCTGGCGCTCAGCACCCTGCGGGATAAAAAGTGGCGGCGGCTTATCGCCAAGGGGGGGGACAATCCCCCTGCGGTTCAGGCCGCGCCAAGCCCTGGCCGTACTGCGGCAAAGCCCGTGCGGAATGTCCGCCATGGCCGGAGGGCTACCGATTTATGAGAAAATTATGCTGTTAACAGAACTGGGGAGCCCCGTAGCGGAACTTTCCGCAAAAATTCTTGACGCCTGGAGGCGTCTTTGAACAGCCTCAAAAAGATTCGGGAAAAACCATAGAGCAAAAAATTCGGGAACTGGAGGAGGAATCGGGCAAGCCCGAATTCTGGGGCGATCCTTCAAAAGCGGAAAAGGTCATGGGGGAACTCAAGACACAAAAAAACCGCTATGAACCCTGGAAAAACCTAAAAACAGAAGCGGAGGATTTGGCGGCGCTGCTGGAACTGGCCAACGAAGCGGGAGATGAGTCCCAAACCGCGGAAATTGCGGAAACCCTTAAGGCGCTTTCCGCCCGGTATGAGAAACAAAACCTCCTGGAACTCATGTCCGGGGAAGTTGACAGGAACGGCTGCTTCCTTACGATTCACTCCGGGGCGGGCGGCACAGAAGCGTGCGATTGGTCCCAAATGCTGTACCGTATGTACCTGCGCTGGGCGGAACGCCGCGGCTTTTCTATAGAAGAAATTGATATGCTGGAAGCGGAAGGGGGAATCAAATCCGTTACCTGCAAAATAGAGGGGGACTATGCCTTTGGCTGGCTCAAGGGCGAATCGGGGGTTCACCGGCTTGTGCGAATTTCCCCCTTTGACTCCAATGCGCGCCGCCATACTTCTTTTGCGTCGGTTTATGCCTTTCCCATTCTTGACGATTCCATAGAAGTGGAAGTCCGCCCGGAAGACCTGCGGGTAGACACCTACCGTTCAGGCGGCGCCGGAGGCCAGCACGTAAACAAAACAGACAGCGCCGTCCGTTTTACCCACCTGCCTACGGGGATCGTGGTTGCCTGCCAGAACGAGCGGAGCCAAACGATGAACAGGGCGACGGCGATGAGTATGCTCAAAGCGAGGCTTTATGAACATTACCGGCAGGAAAAAGAAAAGGAAAATTCCCGCTTTGCCCAGGAAAAAAAGGATATTTCCTGGGGTAACCAGATACGGTCTTATGTGTTTCAGCCTTATACTCTGGTAAAGGATTACCGCACCAAGGCGGAAGCGGGCAATATTCAGGCCGTCATGGACGGGGATATTGACTTATTTATAGAGGAATATTTAAAGCTATGCGTAAAAGCGTAAAGGTGCAATACAAGCCATTTTTTGCCATCCTCTTGTTCCTTGTTTTGCTCACTCCTCTTTTTGCACGGGGCAAAAAGGAAGAACAAAAGAACGAACTCCAATTTACCGAATTTGTCCTTTGCATTACCACGTTTGATGTATCCGCCCTTCCTCTGGGACAACAGGCTTTGGGGCCCATACTTCAACGCGAATTTGTCCGGGATTTGATGCAAATTCACCATCGGCTGCGGAGCGATGGCGAGCTGCTCCGCTATGAAGAAGCGGCATGGACAGCGGCAAAACGTAAAGCGGCGGCCAAGCTGGCGGCAAAAAGAGGGGAACGGGACACCCTTTTGTTTCGGGGCTATCCAAACTGGAAATACAAGAAAGAACTAAAACGGATCAACAAGGAACTGAAAACCCTGGAAGAGGAGTACCAAAAAGCCCTGGAACAAGAACCCATAATTGAAGAAAGTCCCTTGTTTAAACTAATTGCCGCCAATACTGCAGCAAGCCCCAGTTTTCCCCAGCCGCCTGCAGCAGGAAGGGAAGAATCTTTTTTACGGAGCAACAACGCGGACGCTTTTCTTTCCGGAAAATTCCGGCTTCTTTACGGCAGAATTTATGCGGAATTCCGTATCTTTACACGGGCTTCTTCTTTTATATATGAAGATTCCCTGATTTTTTCTTCCGAAGACTTAAGCAGAGCGGCAAATGAAATTAAGCAGCGGTTCCTGGCAGCCCTGATAAACACAGACCTTATCCGCCTGGTACTGTATTCCGATCCTGAAGACGCATGGATAGAAATAAACGGCAGGTTTATAAAAAGCGGAGAAACCCTGGAACTTCCCCCCGGCCCGGTTACCATTAAAATCAATGCGGATGAGCATTATGGCATTACCAAAGAAATGGAACTGGAAGGAGGAAAACAGGAATTCGCTTTTACCTTAATGCCGTTTACTCAGGAAACTCTGGATGTTGCATTTTCAGGACCAAACAGCGCATTGTATCTGGGCGCCCTGCTATTAATAAAGAACCCTCCCGCTCCGGTTCAAGAAGAGGTTGTTGAAACGGCGGATGAAGAAGTAATGGAAGAGCAGGATGAACAAGAAGAAACGGAAGCGATCATCGCAGAGCAGGAAGGATCAGCGAAACAGGAAGCGGCGATGGAAGCAACGGCAATAAACGGTGAAACGGCAATAGCGGAACAAGAACAAGAAGAAGAGGCGGAAATAGCGGAAAGTACTTCGGCGGGATTCTTTTCCGTTTACATTCCCGCGGGGCAGTACCGTTATATACGGGTGGATACAGAAAACGGCCTTACCGGGGAGGCCATTGTAAAAGGCAGCGATAGCACGGGCGGCGGCCCCCGCTTTATCACCCTAAAGCTGAGAAAACTTCCGGGAAAAGATGACAAGCCCGTGGAAAATGCGCGGAAAAAATTTTACGGCGCATACGGAAGATTCTGGGTGGCCCTGCCCCTGACATTATTTATTAGCGGCGTTTCCCAAAGTTACGCTAATTCTTATAATGTGTCCGGTAATCCTGATGTTTATGACAAGGCTGTTGTTTCTAATTATGTTTCTATCGGAGCATGGGTGGCAACAGGGGTATTTATTGCAGAATCGGTAATACGGCTGGGTATTTACATCCATACCGCATCCAGAGAATCAATTCCCTATAAGGACAAATAGTGAATTTTGCCGGAAAGATAAAAGAATTTTTTGGCCGGAGGCATTCCGTATCGGATGATTTTTTCGACGCTTTGGGCGATCTTCTGATAGAGGGTGATTTTGGCGCCGCTCCCGCCATGATGCTGGTTGAAAATTTAGAATCGCTTGCCAGAAAAGAAAGAATCACCGAACCTGCTTTGTTAAAACAACGGTTTGAGGAACTTTTAACGGAAGGGCTTTTGGACGCTTCGCCGGACAAGCAGTTGGAAGCGCTGCCGGAAGCAAAACCGCCCGCCGTAATACTCCTCCTGGGGGTAAACGGCGTGGGAAAAACCCCCACCGCCGCAAAACTTGCCTGCCGGTATAAATCCCGCGGCAAAAGGCCCATACTGGCGGCAGCGGATACCTTTAGGGCCGGAGCAATCAATCAACTTAAGATTCACGGTGAAAAACTCAATGTCCGGGTAGTGGCGCACCAGCAGGGGGGGGATCCGGCTGCGGTGGTCTACGATGCCGTAGAAGCGGCTCTTTCCGGCGGGGGAGACCTTGTTATTGCCGACACCGCCGGACGTATGCACACCAAATCGGCGCTGGTGGAAGAACTTAAAAAGACAGACCGGGTAGTTGAAAACAAACTGGGCAGGGCATCCCTGTACATCAAGTGGCTCGTGCTGGACGCGACCACGGGGCGCAACGCGCTGTCCCAGGCGGAAGTTTTTCATCAGGCGGCGGCCCTGGACGGGGCAATTCTGACCAAGTACGATTCCGGGGCAAAGGGGGGAATAGTTTTTTCCCTTGCTTCGGAACTTAAAATCCCAACCGTTTTTCTTTGTAACGGCGAGGGCTATGATCATATCATGCCTTTTGAAAAGTCCGCTTTTGCGAAAGATTTTGCCGGATGAAAAATATTTTTTTTTACCACCTGCCTGTGCAGGCAGGCGCAATTACACGGAGTTTAGATGAAAACTGCTCTTTCCCCTCCGTGCAACTCCGTGGTTATTTATCAAAGTTAATTCACATGGCATATTACATCAGAGTAACGGGCCTTTTCCTGATCTTATTGTTTATTATTCCTGCTGCCGGAGCACAGGAATGGTACTTTTCCAATCCGGCTGGAATGGCGCTGCAAAAGTCATCATCCCGCATGGTGGCCCTTCATTCCGCATGGGCGCTTTCCGTGGAACGGGCAAGCCGCTCCTCTCTTCCTCCCATACTCAAGCCCTTTGACAATTCGGCGTATACGCTGGAACAACGGCTCCTCTATGAGCGGGGCGCTCTTAAACGGCGGCAGTGGATTTTCCGGGATGCGGGAAACATAACCCGTGTAAATGCGTCGCTCCCGGCAGACCTTGCAACTATCGGCAAGGTAGAAGGCGGGGAGATTCCGCCGTTCATAGAAGTATTTTCCGTTGACCGGAGCCTGATCGAAACCCACCAGTACCTTGCATCGGGCGTGTATATCACAAAATATTCCTACCGGAACGGGCTCCTTATAAAGGCGGATTCTTTTTTGGACAAGGAACCCCTATGGAGCGATACGTTCCGTTACACCCGCTCCAACCTGCTGCGAAAAGTGGAACGGGTTTTTTACAAGGCGGGAACCGCCATGGAAGCGGCGCAGGGCCGGAACAATCAGCCTCCTACAATTCCGGAAACTCCGGCAAACCTGGACCTTCGCGAAGCTCCGCCGGTATCGGGCTTTGTTAATCCCGGTTCCCCCTATGACAGCAGCATTATGACGGAAGTACTGGAACCGATCTATTCCGTCAGCGCCGCCAGAATAGTTTACGATACGGACAATCAGGGCAGAGTAATTTCAGAAACCCGCTATGACAAAGATGATAAAGTTCTTGCGGAGATCACCAATGAATGGTCAGGAGACCGTATCAGGGTTATCCGCTGGTCAGCCGGGCCGGATCAGGGGAGGATTGTTTTCCGTTATTCGGGAAAAGATCGTGTAGGTGAAGAAGATTATCGCAACGGCGAACTGGAGCGGACGGTTAAAACGCGGGGGAATGAGGAAATAGAGGAAATTTACATGAACGGTAAACCCATACTCAGGGCAATCTGGCAGAACGGAAGAAAAGTTTCCGAGGAGCGGCTGCGCTGATGGGCTGGGTTGGTTTTGCGGCAGGACGGCTGGCGGCAAAAAAGCGGGGCGCCCCAATGCCGGTGCTTTCCATCCTGGGAATCGCCGTAGGCGTTCTGGCATTAACGGTGATAATCTCTGTAATGAACGGCTTCCAGCTTGGCTTTATAGAAAGCATACTGGAAATTTCTTCTTACTATATCCGGCTTGAATTCCCGGCGCCCATTGATTTGTCAGGAAGCGCACCCGCAGGCGATCCATCCGGCGAAGACAGGCTTATAATCGAAAAAATTAAAAACATTCCGAATGTAAGGGCCGCGGTTCCCTTTAGGGAATTGCAGGCCCTTATCCGGGGCGGCTGGGGCCAGCACGCGGTGCTGATACGGGGCCTTTATCCCAACGCGTGCGTGGAAGATCCGGGCATGGCGGAAAGGCTGATTTTTGAAGAAGGATCTTTTGATCTGGAAGACAGTGATTCGATCCTCCTGGGAGCGGAACTGGCCGCCCGGCTCCGGGTAGGCCTGTACGACACAGTGCAGATTATTTCCGTAAACGGGACAAGCTCATTTGCCGCTGTTCTACCCGGTTTCAGTAACGCCGGCGGCGCAAGTCAGGCGGATGATTCAGATGAACCGGCGGATGAATCTCTTTTTACCATCCGGGGAATTTTCCGTTCCGGTTTTTATGAATACGATCTGGGCTGGAGTTTTATAAACTTTGAAAAAGCCGGAAAACTGGGGGGCAGCGCCTATACTCTGGGGGTAAAGCTGAACGACCGCTGGCAGGATAAAAAACTAGCCGCTCAAATAGCGAATCTGGCGGGTAATGCCAAAATACAGACATGGCGTGATTTTAACCGGGCTTTTTTTGGAGCGCTGCGAACGGAAAAACTTTTTATGTTTGTTCTGGTGGGGCTTATTTTTATCGTGGTGGGTCTTAATATTTACCAGGCACAGCGGCGGATTGTACTGGAAAGGCGGGAAGAAATCGGCCTGCTCCGGGCTGTCGGCGCCGGCGACAGGGCAGTACGGCTTGTCTTTGTCTGGGACGGCCTTGTTATCGGCCTAACCGGAGCCGGAACAGGGACAGCGCTTGGCCTCCTTGTCAGCCTCAACATCGCCGCTTTTTTTGCCCTGCTGGAAAAAGCCGTTAACGGTATTTTGTTTTTGTTCAACCGGGGCGGAGGCTTTGCCGTTTTTTCTCCGGCTGTGTTTTATATTAAAGAACTAAAGGCCCGTGTGATTCCCCTTGAAGTGCTGTTGATCTTTCTCTTTGGCCTTTTATCCGCTTTGGGAGCGGCATGGTTCGCTTCGGGCAAGGTCTCCCGTATCAGGCCTGCGGAGGTACTGCGATATGAGTGATGTGATTATAAACGATCCGATTATAAGCGACCCGATTATAAGCGAACCGGTTATAAACGAACCGATTATAAACGAACCGATTATCAAGGTAGAAAACCTGGTAAAGGAATACCAGTCCGGTACGGAAACCTTGAGCATCCTCAAAGGGCTTTGTTTTACCGTACTGCGTGGAACAAGCGCTGCGGTGCGGGGTCAAAGCGGCTGCGGAAAAAGCACCCTCCTTAATATACTGGGCGGCCTGGACAAGAGCGATTCGGGGTTTGTGGAAGTTGGAGGGCTTAACATTTCCGTACTGGCGGAAAAAGAGCTAACTGAATACCGGCGGAAAAAAATTGGTTTTGTTTTTCAGTTCCATTATTTGCTCCGCGATTTTACTGCCCTGGAAAACGTGATGCTTCCCGGCTACATAGGCGGCATGAAGAAAAGAGCCGCCATGGACAAGGCCGGAAAACTACTGGAGGAGCTTGGCCTTGCCGGCAGGCTGCACCACTACCCTTCCCAGCTTTCCGGCGGCGAACGCCAGCGGGTGGCCGTAGCCAGGGCCATGATCAACGATCCGGAACTTATTTTGGCGGATGAACCCACGGGCAATCTTGACCCCCACAGCAGCCTGACGGTGGCGGAATTGCTGTACAGTGCGGCGGAGGAACGGAGAACCAGCCTGGTAGTGGTTACCCACGATGAAAAAGTTGCGGCGCGGGCGCAAATTCGCTTTGTACTAAGTGAGGGAACCCTAACAAGGGAAGAGGACGGCAGCCTATAATGCCTGACGCGCTGCAGGAAAACAAATCTTTTTTCTCTCCGTTTTTTGTCGCTCTCCGTTATCTGTGGGGCCGCGCCGGAGAAGGAGGCCGTTACCTGAGGGGCGCCGCCGCCGGCATAGCCCTAAGCCTTGTGCCGATTATCGTAACCCTTATTGTGGCGGACGGGATGATCCGGGGCATTACCGGACGTTACCTGGAACTGGGTACAGGACACATTCAAATCTACGATTATGTCGGCTACGGCGAATTTCCCATGGAACTGCAAAGTGAAATCAACGGCCTCCCGGAGATCCGGGGAACATGGCGGGAACGGCAGGGCCTGGGGATCATCCTGGGAAAGGAAGGCCGGGTGGGAGCGGCAATCCGGGCGGTGGAAAGCGGCTTTTGGAAGGAGCCGGGAAGCGCCGAATATCTGGAAGTAATTGCGGGCAGCGCGGAACTTGAATCAGGCAGCGAACTGCTCCTGGGCCAGGGACTGGCGGAAACGCTGGGTGTGGAACCGGGTTCCACCGTCCGGCTTATGACAATCCGGGTAAATGAAGACGGGCGTAACCTTCCGCGGGTAACGATCTTTACCGTTAAGGGGATTATTTCTTCCGGTTACCGTGAACTGGATTCCCTCTGGTGTATCATAAATTATGAAACAGGGCTTACCCTGCTTTCTCCGGAACTGTACCGGTCTTTTCTGATTGTCAAGGTAAACGATCCTTACAAAGAAGCCGATGAAACGGCGGAACAGGCGCTTGTTTGCGCCGGGCCGGGTTACGGGGTGTACACGTGGAAAGAACTCCAGCAATCCCTGTACCGATCTTTTGAATCCACCCGGCAAATGCTGCTCTTTATCATGGCCCTTTTGGTACTGGTGGCGGCGGTAAATGTTTCTTCCGCAACATCCATGCTGGTCATTGAACGCCAGCGGGATATTGCCGTGCTGAAAACCGGCGGCGCAAGCCCCAGGTTTATTCAGCGAGTCTTCCTGTGGGGGGCGTTCCTTACCGGCCTTGCCGGGGCCGTCATCGGGATAACCCTGGGGCTCATCATCGGCAGGGAGATTAATCCTATAATCCGCGGACTGGAAAAATTTCTTACGTTCCTTTCAACACCCTGGAAGGGAGAGGTACGCATCCTCGATCCTGATTACTATCTAAGGACTATCCCAATCATCATCGACTGGAAGATGATCCTGATAATCGCTGTGTTCACCCTTCTTTGTTCCTGCCTTGCTTCCGCCCTGCCGGCCCGCCATGCGGGTAAACTTAAACCATTGGAAATACTGCGGCGGGTCTAAGGCAATGGAAACACCGCCGTCCTGACGGCTGACAATTTACTTGACAAACAGCCCGAAAACCGGTAATAAGGGAATCTCTAAAAACTTCAGTTTTTAGAGATTTACCTCTGAAAAACGCACGTTTCGCAGCCCAAAGGGCGAGAAACTGCAAAGGAACCTCTAAAAACAACCGGTTTTTAGAGGTTCC
>JAITCP010000014.1 GCA_031283025.1 Spirochaetaceae bacterium
GAAGCGGCGGCCCTGGAAATGGCGATCAAGCTGGGTAAAAAAGAAGGGGCCGATGTGGTTATGGCCACCGATCCCGATGCGGATCGCTTTGGCATTGCTGTTCCCGCTTCTCAAAACAAAGATTCACAGAATCCGCCGGATTTTGTACTGGTTACGGGAAACCAGATGGGAGTGCTTTTGGCAGACTACATTTTCCTTTCCTTAAAAGAACAGGGAAAGCTGCCCGCCAAACCATTGATGGTAAACACGATAGTTACTACGGGGATGCAAAAACGGGTAGCCGCCGGTTATGGGGTGGAATGTGTGGAAGTCCTTACGGGCTTTAAATGGATAGCCAACATCATGCATGAATGTGATGCCGGGAAACGGGAAGGGACGTTCATTTTCGGTACGGAAGAAAGCTACGGTTATCTGGTGGAAAACGAAGTCCGGGATAAGGACGGAATTTCCGCCGCCGCCCTTACTGCGGAAATGACCCTTTTCTGGCGGAGCAGGGGAAAAAGCCTACTTGACCGGCTTAACGAACTTTATACCGAATACGGCTACTGGCAGGAACTGGGTATTTCCAAATATTTCCAGGGGCCGGAAGGGCCGGGGATTATGCAGGGCATAATGGATCAATACCGGAAGACTCCCCCCTCACAGTTGGGGGGCATCAGGATAACCAGGGTCAGGGACATTAAGAACGGCGCGGACGGACTGGCCCCCAGCGATGTGCTTCAGTTTTTCCTGGAAGACGGCACCATAGTCAGCGCTCGTCCCAGCGGCACCGAGCCAAAGATCAAATTTTACGCTACCTGTTGCGCGGAAGCGCGGGGCGCGGGGGATGTTCACTCGGAACTGGAAGCGGCAAAAGCGGAAGCAGCCCGCAAGCTGGAAGCGATTAAAAAAGATATACGGAGCGTTATAGGCGAATGAAAAAACTTTTTCTTGCGGCGTTCCCGCCATTGTTAGGTTTGCTGTTTGTTTCCTGCTCCCTTAACAAACTGGTAATAAATAAAGTTTCCGACGTGCTTGGCGGCTCCGGCTCTTCCAATGTTTTTTTAACGGATAATGATCCCCAGCTTGTAGCGGGAGCCGTACCTTTCGCCATTAAAATGTACGAAACGCTGCTTGAGCAAAATCCCGATCATGCCGGCCTTATACTAACCACAGGGTCGCTTTTTGTAATGTACGCCAACGCATTTGTTCAAGGGCCCGCGGAAATGCTGCCGTTTGATGAATATGAAGAAAAATATTTTCAGATGGACAGGGCAAAAAATCTTTATCTTAGAGGAGTGGCAATCCTGGAGAGGGGGATAAAAAACAAGTACCCCGGTATGCTTGGAGAATGGGGGCCGGTGGATAATCCCGCCTTTAACAGATCACTGGCTGCCATGAAAAAAGAAGATATTCCTCTGTTTTACTGGTACGCCGCTGGGACTATTTCCGCCTATTCCCTTGACGCTTTTGACATTGCCCTTGGACTAAGGGTGCCACAGCTTGTAACGATAATGCAAAAGGCTTATGAACTGGACCCCGATTACAATTCCGGCGCTCTTGATGAATTTTTCCTGCTCCTTTACGCGGGCCTGCCCGACGGTATGGGAGGAGACATGGAAAAAGCCCTTGTCCATTTCCAAAGAGCCGTCGAAAAATCAAAGGGCCAAACAGCCGGCCCCTATGTTTCCTATGCGCAGTCAATAGCGGTAAAAAAACAGGACTATGCGGATTTTAAGGATAAACTGGAAACGGCTCTGGCTATAGACCCGGCGGCGAATCCGTCCAACACGCTTATCAATACAATAAGCCGGCAAAAAGCCCGTTATCTTATGGAGAGAGCGCCGGAATTATTTTTGGAATTTGAAGACGATGATGAGTATTAGACTTGTTTAACAACCCGGTTGGTTGTTAAATATGTAAATACTATGTATTTTGACAGATGATTAATTTTTTACGGAGGGTAATTAAATGAAGAAACAATTTATTTTTAGCCTGATTTTTGCCGCGGCATTGATTCTGGTTATGCCTGTTTACGGGCAAAGGCGCCAACAACAGAAAGTGGTGATTAAACTTGCTTCCATGGTTCCGGCAAATACCGAATGGGGCAGGATGGTAACCAAGCTTTCCGCCGAATGGAAAAAAGCTACTAACGATGAAGTACAATTGCTGGTTTTTGCGGATGGGACTCAAGGGTCGGAAGAAGAAGTGCTCCGCAAGCTGAATATGAATACGATTCAAGCGGCGGTTTTAACGTCCTTTGGACTTGTAAAAATTGTTCCGGAGATACTTACCATCAGTTGTCCTTTTATGTTTCGTAATGACGCTGAACTTGATGAAGTCTTAAAAACGGTCAAGGTCGATTTTGAAGCAAAAATCAATTCCAAGAATTATTTTGCTTTAACGCTGGTTAAAGGAGGCTGGGTCAAATTCTTTTCTCGGAGCCCTGTTATAGTCCCGGCGGACTTAAAAAAACAGAGAATAGGGAGCAACCCCTCGGAGCCGGAATTGATCCGCGCTTTTAGGGCCATGGGTTATCAGGTTGTGGAAGTTGATAATTCGCGGGCTCTGCTTGCCTTAAACGGCGGCACTATTGACGCTATTTACATGAGTCCTATTTTTACCGCGGGCGCCCAGTACTTTGGAGTAGCAAAAAATATGGCAAGCATAAATGTAGCTCCTTTTATGGGCGGGATTGTATTGAACAAGCACGCCTGGGAATCAATACCGGCGCAGCACCGGGACGCGCTTATTGCCGTTACCAGGCGTATTTCCGTAGAAATGGAAACATCACTGTTAAAACTGGAAGCCGATACGATACGTATGATGAAGAATAACGGTTTAATAGAAAACCAGGTTAACGCCCAACAGATGGAAGAATGGTATAGCGATATGGCAAAAGCGCTCCCCGGCCTTTTAGGGACTACCTTTGACCGCGCTATGTACAACAAAATCGACGGTATTATAAAAACATACCGGAGCCGGCAGTGAACGATAATCCACATAAGTCCGGCAACGCTGGGCAGATCAACAAGGCTGGACAGAGCGTACCTGTCGCGGATATTTTTAGCGCAATAGAACAATGGTTTTGCTATCTTGTCCTGGCCTTGCTGGTTGTTCTTCCTATAATTGACATACTGCTGCGGCTTACCATAAAAGCCGGCTTTCCGGATGCTAAAGGCCTTTTAATACATCTCTTTTTAGCGTTGGGAATATTGTCCGGAATGATAACAGCCAAGAGAGAAGAACATTTATGCATTGGTATTATTCAAAATTTTTCAAAAGATACAACAAAAAAAATAGCCTCTGTTGTCAGCTATATCCTTTCCGCATTGGTACTTACCATCATAGCCTGGGGGGCGCTGCCTTTTATACGGATTGGCCTTATGGGCAGAAAAATATGCGGTATTATCCCCGACAGATTTTTTGGCTTTTTAATTCCACTGGGCTATCTTGTTATGGCGTTCCGTTTTGCCCGTTTTACCCCTCTGAAAGGAAAATTTAAAATAATTCCCTATATGGCCATTGTTTTGGGGACAATACTGGCCATTCCCCTTATTGGAAAATCAATCTGGGAATTTAGCCAGCCTGACTTAATATATGACATATCGGATATTTATTATGTAATAGCTGAGTATATAAGAATACCCGGTGCAATCTTTTTAATTGTTGCTGCGTTTATAGGAACGCCGCTTTTTGTGGTTATGGGTGGAATGGCCCTTCTTTTAATACAGGCAGGCGGGGGAGAAACCGATGTCATTTCCGGCCAAATTTATATGGCCTTAACCCAGGATGGCATTCTTCCCATACCGCTTTTTACCGTTGCGGGTTTCCTGCTTTCCGAAAGCAAGGCGGGCGAACGGCTGGTTAAAGCATTTAGGGGGCTTTTTGGCTGGTTTCCGGGAGGCATGATAGTAGCCAGCATTTTAATATGTGCCTTTTTTACTTCGTTTACCGGTTCTTCCGGCGTTACCATTCTTGCCCTGGGGGGATTACTTTTTGCCATATTGTCACAGCACAGTAAATATCCGGAAAAGTTTTCTATCGGCCTCCTTACATCTGTAGGAAGCATAGGGCTTCTTTTTCCTCCAAGTCTTCCCATTATTCTTGTAGGTGTTACTACTATGACAAATATAATACATCTTTTTTTGGGAGGAATTATTCCGGGTATTATTTTGGTAGGTGCGTCGATTATTTTTGGCATTTTAATATCGGGAAAAAAATTTGGGAACAAAGACGGACATTCCGCAGTACCTGTTGACAGCTTTAACCTGAAAGAAACATTAAAAGGAGTAAAAGAATCGGTTTTTGAATTACTGCTTCCGGTGTTTCTTATTACCGCTTTTATAACCGGGTTTCTTTCTATTACAGAATTGGGGGCTTTTTCGGTAATCTATGTGTTTATTATAGAAGTGTTTGTTCATAAAGATTTAAGCTTAAAACAAATTCCGGCTGTTCTGTATAAATCTATTCCTATTATTGGCGGGGTGTTGTCGATTATCGGCCTTTCCATGGCCCTTTCGTATTATATTATTGATACCCAGGCGCCGCAAAATCTTGCCTATTGGATGAGGGATACAATTCAATCCCCGGTAATATTTCTTCTTCTTCTTAACCTGATGTTATTGGTTGTCGGATGCCTTATGGATATTTTTTCCGCCATTTTGATTGTTCTTCCGCTCATTGGCCCTTTAGGAGTCGTTTATGGCATAGACCCCGTGCATTTGGGGATCATTTTTATTATTAACCTGGAAGCGGGTTTTCTTACCCCTCCTGTTGGACTTAATCTGTTCTTGGCAAGTTACCGCTTTGATACGCCTTTTATGCGCATTTGCCGCTATGTGCTGCCTTTCCTTTTAATGCGGCTAATAGTGGTTTTATTGGTTACCTATATACCGGCATTGTCTACTTTCTTGCCGGGGCTTTTCCGGTAAGGGCTGCACAGGTTTTTTCTTTATAAAGTTTCTCTTTACAGAAAGGAAGCTGTCGTGGTATAATTCAAAAGTGATGTACAAAACTTACCAAAAAACTCAGCCGTTATTCAAACCCCTGGCGGTGCTGGTATTAGCGGTTCTTTCCGGGCCTCTTTTTGCGCAGACTGCAGATAAAATAGAGGCCCTGCTCAATAATCCGGCCATTGGCTGGTCAGTGGCGGCACAGTTTGTACTGGAAGCTTCGGAAAAAACGGTTATTGCCGATCCGGCGGCAGCCTTCCGTTTTGCGGCGGAAAAAAAATGGCTGCCTAAAAAAGCCGTTCCGGACGGTACTGCCCGCCTGGACGGCATCGCCCTGCTTTTAGTCCAAGCCTTTGACATTAAGGGCGGCATAATGTATTCCCTTACTAAAAGTTCGCACCATGCTTATCGGGAACTGGTGTACAGGGATGTAATCCAGGGAAAAACAGACCCGGCAATGGCTGTATCCGGGGAAGATCTTCTTTTTATGGTAAGCAGACTGCTTTCCATAAAAGAAGCGGAGGCTGTTGCCCTGTACAAGAAGGAAGCGGCGCGGCTTCAGGGAGTCAGGACTGCGGGTGAAATAATCGTCTTGGGTTACGGAGCGGACATAGCGGATAACAGCACAGAAGAAAGAATGGCCAAGAAACGGCGGGCAGCAATTCCGATCCTTACCTCTGAAGCAACGGAGAATCTTGCATGAAAATAAAATCATCTGCCCGTGCGGTATTTTTTGTATTTATATTTGTTCCGGTTCTTTCCCTTTCTGCCATGGATGCGGGTTTTCTCCTGGATGGGAATGTCTCCTTCAACGATGCTGAAGAAAAAGCCTTTTTTGTAGCGGCGCTTCCCTGGTTTTCCATTCCCCTGGGGGCTGCCGCGGAAATGTATGTTTCCGGTTCTTTTAGGGCAGAATATGAAAATGAAACAATTGCCTATGTACCGGAACTTATGCGGACAGAACTAAGTTTCCGCTGGGATAATGGGGAATTTAAGGCGGGCCGTATATACTACGCGGATCCGCTTGGCTTTGTTACACGGGGTTATTTTGACGGCGCCCGTCTTTTGCTGGATGTTGGAGTGGGAAACTTAAGCGCCGGGGTTTGGTATACAGGGCTCCTTTACAAAAAAAGCGCTCAAATCACCATGACAGAACCGGAGATGGCTTCTTACAACTCAAGCCTGGATTATGCGGATTTTTGGAATACGTATTTTGCGCCCCGCCGTCTTATTGGGGCGCTGGACTGGGAACATCCGTCAGTAATGGAAAAAATCGACTTAAGAATAGCCCTTATAGGCCAGTATGATCTTTCCGGCAATGAACTTTTTTATCATAGCCAGTACCTGATATTCAAGGCCGGTATTCCGGTAAATGCGTTTACCTTTAATCTGGGCGGCTGTGCGGAAGTAGCGGAGCTTCCGGATGCCTATCAGATTTCTTTTGCGGGGGAACTGGGGATTGGCTGGATGCTCCCGGTATCTTTTCCGAATATGTTGACGTTTTCAGGGCGTTATTCCTCCGGAACTGTGGACGATACCCTTACCGCTTTTATTCCCATTACCACAGAACTTCAGGGAGGCATACTTAAGGCAAAACTCTCCGGTCTTTCTGTAATCCGCCTGGATTATATAGCCCGGTTGCACCAGACCTTTTCTTTAGGTTTCCAGGGTTCCTATTTTGTTCTGAACGATCTGGGAACCTATCAGGGCCGGCCTACCGGAAAGGAAGGGTACTTTTTGGGAAGTGAATTATATGGCTTTTTGGTATGGAGCCCGGTTTCGGATCTCCGGATAAAAGGGGGAGCCGGGGTTTTCCTCCCTTCCCTGGGTAACGCGGAACCCAATGGCAAAATGCAGTGGGGGGCGGATATTGGTTTAACGTTGGCGTTATATTAGGATGATGGTGTTTTAGGATGTGAGAAATAAGGAGTTTGTTATGAAAAAAACGGTAATCATTGCAGTTTTGATACTCCTCTGCTCGGGGTTAAGTTTTGCCCAGAATGGAGTAATTAAGGAAATTTCCGGTACGGTGGAACTCAAACGGCCCGGAGCGGCAGCTTTTATTGCCGCAAAGGCGGGGGACGCTGTTACCCGGGATACGGTGGTATCCACCGGGTTCAAGAGTACCGCTCTTATTGAGATAGGAAATTCCGTTATTACCGTGCGGCCCCTTACCCGCCTTTCTTTGGCGGAACTCAGCGCCGCAGAAGGTACAGAGACGATCAATGTCAGTATTCAAACCGGCAGAGTTCGGGTGGATGTGACCCCCCCGGCTGGAGCCAAAACCAACATGAACGTCCGGGGCCCCAGCGCAACAGCGTCTGTGCGGGGAACAAGTTTTGATTTTGACACCCGTAACCTTTCAGTTCAGCATGGTACTGTAGCCTTCCAGGGCAGCCGGGGCAGGGTAGTCTTGGTCAGAGCCGGCTCCAGCTCTTATGTACAATCGGACGGAAGAGCGGCAAGCCCGCAGGAAACCAGCGTGGCTTCCCTTCTTCCGCCGCCAATAGAAAACAATGCTGCCGCTTCGACTTCCACGTTACCGGCAGGGGGGGGAATATCCGGAAAGGGGGGCGAAATATTCGGAAAAGTGACCATAGAATTTGATTATTCCGGCAGTAATTAAAATCAGAATGAAAAGCGGATTTTTAGGTAAATGAACTTCTGGAAAAGCGCGCTTCTTGGTTTAGCGGGCGCGGCCTTTTTCTCCCTCCTTTATCTGTTGGGAATTTTGGGCCCGCTGGAAGACAGAATCTACGATTTTTTCCTGCGTTTCCGGGCAAAACGGGATCGTATAGAAAATGTAGTATTTTTGGATGTAGACGATCCCGCCATTGCTTACAACGGTGTTTTTCCCTGGCCCCGTTCAATTACCGCAGACGGGCTGCTCCGGCTTAAGGAATACGGAGCGCTGGCGGCTATTTTTGATATTGAGTACATAGACAAAGGGCCGCCGGGGGTAGATGCCATTTACCTCAATCAGGGGCTGCCCCGTGATTTTTTCCGCAGTTTTTCTGAGATTTCTTCCGTTACGTCGGATCTTTTGTATGCCTTCAAATCAGGGCGGATAAGCCGCGCCGACATTGACGAGTATGGTCAGGACTTGGCTTCACGTATTGAAACCGAGCGGGACAACCTTTTTGCCAGGGCACAGGGTGTTGCACGGGATAACGATCTTTATTTGGCCCAGGCTTCCGCCCTGTTCGGAAAAAGCTGGGCTTCCCTAAACCTGCGTTCCGATAAGCTTGACGGTGAACAGGCTGAGCGCCGCTTTATGGCGGAAGAACGTTTTTCCCGTTCAATTGACGCTTTGTCATCCGCCCATCGGGGAAGGTTCGTAGATATACTTCCCGCTCTGCCTTCTTTTTCCATGTCCGCAAAGGGAGCGGGTTTTACCAATGTAGAAATTGACCGGGACGGAACCAGGCGAAGGGTTTACCTTGCCCAGAATATTTATGATCACTGGTATTTCCAGCTTGCTTTTTCTCCGCTTACCGATTACCTGGGAAATCCGGAGATTGGCCTTTCCGGCAAAAAACTGGTTATGAGGGGAGCGCATATGCCTTCCGGGACAAAGGATGTTTCTATTCCCCTGGACAATAAAGGCCGGATGCTGCTTGATTGGCCGCCGGAAGATTATAAGGACAGCTTCCGGCATATTTCTTTTGCCGATTTTTCCCAGTTGGAAGAAGTGGAAACGGAACTGGAATATTACAGCCGGGGTTTGCTTGACGCGGACATTCTCTTTTATGCCCGGTTTGATGCATCACTGGCAAATATTCCCCTTATTGGGAAGGAACTTGAAGAATTGTTTGATGAGATACCCGCGTATAAAGCGGCGGCCCTGGAGAATTGTTCTGATGCGTATTTTAACATATACACGGAAAACCGTTCCAAAAGCCGCGCTCTTATCAACAATATTCTTTCTCTTAACCCGTCGGAAAAGGTAAATGGCGTTACTGCACGGCTTAGGGGGACAGTGAATGAGGCTGAACACGAATTGATTAAGGATGAGGCCCAATACATTGCCAGTATTTGTAATGTTCTTTCCGTAAACATGAAAGCGTATACCGAAATCTCAGAGATGATAGAAAATGCGGTTCGGGATTCATTCTGTATTTTAGGCAGGGTTGATACGGGAACCACCGATATTGGAACAAATCCTTTTTGGCCTGAATATGTCAATGTCGGCACTCACGCTGTTGTGCTGGACACGATCCTTTCCGAATCATTTATTACACCCTTGGGTGTCCTATGGCTGATCCTCATTTGCCTTGTGGGAGTACCTCTGGTTTTGCTTGGTACTGCTTCCCTTAGCCCGGTGGCCAGGGTAAGTTTTGGTTCCGCCGGCGCTGTGCTAGTTTTTTTTGGTTCCATGCTGGTTTTCCGGCTAACAGGGGTTTTCTTTGGCCCTCTGGGATTTATTCTGGCCCTAATAATCGCCATTGTTATACGGGAGATTATTTCCTATGCCGGTTCGGAACAGGAAAAACAATTTTACCGCAAGGCGTTTGCCACCTACACATCAGAGGCAGTAGCGGATGAAATTGCCAAAAATCCCACGCTGCTTCAATTGGGGGGCACAAAGCGCCTGATGAGCGCTATTTTTACCGATGTTCAGGGCTTTTCCGGTATTTCAGAAAAACTTAATCCTGAAGAACTGGTAAGCCTCTTAAACCTGTATTTAACCACAATGAGTAATCTTATACTTGATAAAGAAGGTACCATTGATAAATACGAAGGAGACGCAATTATAGCCTTTTTCGGCGCTCCGCTGGAACAGCCCGATCATGCCCTGCGCGCGTGCCTTTCTGCGGTAAAAATTAAACGGGCGGAGGCGGAACTAAACGGACGCGTTTTGGAACAGCGCCTTTCCCCCTTGCCCCTGTTAACCAGGATAGGCATTAATTCCGGGAATATGGTAGCCGGTAACATGGGAACCGACAAAAAGATGAACTACACGATCATGGGGGATGCTGTCAATCTTGCAGCCCGGCTTGAAGGGGTAAACAAACAGTACGGGACATGGATACTTGCCTCCGACGATACAATCCGGCAGACGGGAAACCGCTTTTTGGTCCGCCGCCTTGACCGTGTCCGGGTAGTAGGCAAGAAGGAGCCGGTTCAACTCTACAATATTTTGGACACCGTGGAAGACGCGGCGGCGGAACAAGAAAAGCTCGTTACTCTTTTTCACCAGTCTCTTGATTGTTTTGAACAGCGGGACTGGAAAAAAGCGGCGGAAGGGTTTAAGGAACTCTCCGCTATAGAAGAAAAAGGGCCGGCTCAAATTTTTCTTAAACGCTGTGAACAATACATGATACAACCCCCGAAAGACGATTGGGACGGCATCTTTAACCTGACAGAAAAATAGCCGGAAAGCAGTCCTTAAGAGCTGCGGAGCTCCTGAAATTCGGCAAGGTTCCGTAGTTTGCAGGTAACCTTTTCCTGAATTTGCCGTACCCGTTCCCGCGTAATGCCCAGTTGTTTTCCCGTTTCATCCAGGGTAAGGGGCGCCTTGCCGTCAAGGCCGTAACGGAGCTGCATGATCTTCATTTCCCGGTAGGGAAGACGGGAAAGAACATTTCCCATTGTTTTTTGAACGGATCCGAAAAAAGCCCTCTCAATGGGTTCCTGTATGGAATCATCCCTGATTAAGTCCGAAAGGCAAGACATATTCCCATCATCCACAATCGTGTCAAGGCTTGTTGTTTTCTGGGAAAGTTTGATTATTTCCTTTACCTTGTTTACGGAAAGCCCCAGGTAATCCGCCAGCTCATCTTCGCTTGGGTTCCTTCCCAAATCCTGAGTAAGCTGCTTAACCACAAAGTAACATTTCTTGATTGTATTGAGCATATGGATGGGGATGCGTATTACCCTGCCTTTGTCGGCGATGCTCTTAACTATCGCCTGCCTAATCCACCATGTTCCGTATGTTGAAAAACGGCAGCCACGGGTATAGTCAAACCGTTCTACCGCCTCAATAAGCCCGATATTGCCCTCGTCGATCAAGTCCAGGAGTGACATCCCCTGATGCTGGTAATTTTTGGCAATGGACACAACCAGCCGCAGATTAGAATTGATCATCTTGTTTTTGATTTGCAGCAAAGATGTTTCCAGCAGCTTCTTCTGGCACACGTATTCCGGTTCCGTTTCTTTGCCTTCATACGCTGTTTCAAGCTCTTTTTGCTGCCTGCGGCAGACGGTGATCTGCTCTCCGATGAACCGTTCATCCTGAACGGTCAAAAGAGGATATCTGGCGATTTGTTTAAGGTATAGCGTTAACGGGTCGCTTTCCTTAATTGGTTTTTCTTTCTTGCTGGCCTTCCGTACTCTTTTTTTAAGTTGATAATAGTCCGCCGCTTTTTGTTGAGGGTTGGGGCCGACGTCTTGTAACAAGGCTGAATTGTTGTTCCCGGGATCTTTTCTCATATGTTTACCACCTTCTATAAAAAATATTGCCCGGAAAGGTTTCACAAACTACACCCTTTTTCTTATTTTAATTTGTTCATTCGAAAGTCTGGTTTAATACCCCGCGGCTTGCTCTAAACTTGACCCACAACCGGGAAACTTCTGTAAATTCTATTTTGTAGAGCTATTTTCGGAAAATTCATCGAGGATAGAGCGGCAAATTATTAATGGGAATCTCTAAAAACTTCAGTTTTTAGAGATTTACCGCTGAAAATTGTAGGTCAAGTTTAGCGCTTTGCGGTGGGGTTTGTCATTTATGCCCGCGGGGCTTTAACAGGATCAATAGGCGTATTTCCCTGGTAAACCAGGAAAAAAAGCTGTGGTTTTGCCGTTTTAGCGTCTACGCCCAGTTTCCCCAATTCTGTCCCCGGTACAACTTTATCCCCCTCTTTTACCAAAAGTGTTTCACATCCCCCGTATACATACAGGTAACCGCCGGATTTTTGGACAATTGCTACGTTGCCAAAACCGCGGAAAGGGCCGGTGGAAACAACCGTTCCCTGAGTAAGGCTTTTAACCGGTTCCCCCTTTTCCCCGGTTACCTGCACTCCGTAAAGGCCTCCCGTAAGATATGAAACAGCCTTGGCTTTTACCGGCCAAGTGGCTGCCGGAACGGGTTTTTCTACAGCAGGAACAGGTTTTTCCGCAGCCGGATTGGGAGGCGGCGGGACGGGTACTGTAGAATCGCCGGAAGCCGCCACACTGCTATTGGCTGTGGGAACCCGTATTTTTTCTCCCGCTTTAAGTACGTAGCCGGGGGCAAAACCGTTCATCTCCAGCAGTTCCGCCACGGTAATGTTGTACTTTTTGGCTATACCGTAGAGGGTGTCGTTCCGCTCCACCTTGTATTCATCGTAAGCTAAAATGACGGGGCCTTTTGAAGGAATCCGTATACGCTGCCCCGCCTGTATGGTACGGGGATCGTTTATATTATTGAGTTTTATTAACTCTTCAGCGGTTACCCCATAGGAACGGGCTATGGAATAAATCGTTTCACCTTTCTGTATGATGTGAACCGCTTCTTCCGGAGCGGCAAGCCCCATCGGCAATAAAACCAGAAGTATTGTACAGATAAGCGGAATATACGGAATAGTATGTGGAATAGTTAATAAGTGTTTCATACTATTACTATCGGTATTTATTTCCGTTTTTAGACTCTGGAAAACTTACTTTTTTCCGATTATAATATAGTAGGTATGATAAAGCGTATTGTGATGAAAGGGGTGTGGGCTTTTACCCTGATTATTGCTTTGCCCTGTTATTCCCAGGACAATAGCGTTTTTGCCCCCTTTATTTCCCAATTGAAAGCAGAGATACGGAATCACTTTATAGGGCTCTCCTGGCAGGATTCCCTGGATATAAAGGGGCCGGTCTATGTTTATCGCTCAGAGGCTCCCTTTTCAAGCGCTTCGTCCCTTCCCATTCCCATAAAGGAAATTCCTTACGGAGAGGGCTTTTACGCGGATGAAGCGGAAAAACCGGGAGTTCTGTACTACTTTGTTGCCGCCAGTGATGATTGGGGCCATAAATATCCCCTTTTTCTTCCCAATATTAATATGGTGAATGTTACCGTAAATCCGGATAACGTGAGTGTTTTTAGCCAGTTTCCCGCATCCGGTACCGCAGGGGCTTCAGCCGCCGCCGCTTCTTCTACGGCAGTTCCCGCGGGAAGCTCCGGTTCCCGGCTTGTTTTGCCGCCTATTGAGGGAATTTCCGTCCGGGTAGAAGATGACCGGGCGCTTATCAGTTTTTCCGGTGCGGACATCTCCAGGAACTTGATCCTCTACCGGAGCATCAACCCCATCCGGCGGCCAGAGGATTTACTCTCCGCCATGATTATCCGTTCAAACGCTAAATCACCCACTATTGATTATCCCCTTCCGGGTATTTCCTACTACTATGCCGTAGTTTACGAGGAAGAGCTTAGTATGGGACTGGTACGGTTACAGCCCGGTTCTAATGTAACAGGGGTCGTGGAAATTTCCGTCCGGTCCAGGATTGTACCGCGGGATATGCCCCTGCCGGACCTGTCCCTTTCCCCGGTACCGGAGAGATTAATTCTGGAGTCGGAAGCGGCGGCCAGGGCAGAGGCTTCCATTCAACAACGGGACAGTCGATCCATGACCGTTCCGGAAGCGGTAATTTTTCCGGAAGACCTTACGCGGGGCGCATCCGGGGAGGAATACCAGCTCCGTTCCATAGTGCAGGGTTCTTTTTTCTATAAGGAATGGAAAAATGCAGAGGATGAATTTCGCCGGTTTCTGGAATTGCCGCGGGAAAAACGCAACCGGGCCAAGGCTAATTTTTATCTGGGGCAGGCTTACTATTTTCAGAATAAACAACGGGAAGCGCTGCTTTCATTCCTTGACGCACAAGACACCTTTCCGGCGGAAACCGGCGCCTGGATTCAGATAGTGTTGGGAAGTTTTTCAAGGTAACTGAACCTGTTCCAAAATTTGACATTTTGGAGCAGCATCATATGCCGGCAGATAATAGCCGCATTTTCTTACTTCCGCAGTTTTTAATGCGTCATATATAAGTCCTGTTATATCTTGAATATGGGGAACCTCTCTTGAGTGTAATCCCAGCGCTGCATACAATGCTGCCGCTTCGTCTACCTGTCCCCGCAGTACCGGATGGGCAGGGCTGAACAAAACGCAGCAATCCGCAAAGGGAAGTATTGATGTTTCATAGGTGCCAAACTCTTTTGCTAAAGCGGTGATTGTTTCTTTATCCATGCCGATTAGCGGCCGTAAAACCGGAAACAGGGAGCGGCTTTCCGTGCAGCTTAAGTTTTCTATGGTCTGGCTTGCCACTTGGGAAAGGCTTTCTCCGGTAATAAGACATTTTGCTTTTGTTTTTCGGGCGATGATCGAAGCGGCCTCCATCATAGCCATTCGCAGCAATACGGTACTCCATTCAACAGGACTTTTTTCCGCTATTCGCTTTTGGACTCCGGTAAAATTCACAATGTACAGATGTATCCCCATGGCATAAGAACCGGTAATTTCCGCAAGACGCACCGTTTTTTCCAGCGCTTGGGGTGAAGTATAGGGAGGAGTATGAAAGTACACCGCATCCAGACCCATGCCTCTGCCCGCTATAAGACAGCCGGCGACGGGGGAATCGATTCCGCCGGAAAGGAGGAGCAGCCCCCGCCCGGCGCTTCCCGTGGGCAGCCCCCGGCGGCCTTTTTTCCCTGCTCCGTAAATGTAAGCTTTTTCACGTATTTCTACGGAAATAACAGCTTCCGGATTTTTTACATCTACCCGCAATTCCGGCGCTTGTGTGCGTATGACATCCCCCGCTATTTTGCAGATTTCATAGGAATTGAGGGGAAAGCTCTTGTCTGTCCTGCGGGCTTCTACCTTAAAGGATTGTATACCTGAAGCAAGGAGTTTTTTCCCCTCTGCCACACAGGCGGCGGTTACTTCATCAACGGTTTTTCCGGTTTTCCGGGTCCGGGCCCAGCCCGCAATTCCCGCAAGGCGGGAAAGGGCCTGTTCCGCTTTTTCCGCCGCTTCTTCTGACGTGCAGTGAATGTAGATACGCCCCGCCCGGCTTTCCAGCTTAAAACCGGGAGAAACGGAGCGGAGCGCCGCCAGCATATTCCGGCGCAGTATCCGTTCAAAACCTTCGCGGTTACCCCCCTTAAGGGTAAGTTCTCCAAGTTTTACCAGAATGGTTTCTGCCATTGTATTAGTGTACAGCCGGAACGCTTACTTGCTATCCAGGGTTTGCAGTTGATCAATACGGTTGTCCAGGGCTGCGGAATTGAGAATAAGGGTTAAACCTTCCCTGGCCGGTTGAAAACGGGGATTTAGGCGCAGAGTTTCTTCCCAATTTTTCCGGGCCTGCTCCGCATTACCCGCCGTATAGGCTTCCAGCCCGGCAAGATAGAGGTAATCTACCCGTCTGGAGGCTTCTTCCCGGCCCTGATCCCCAAAATTCATCCGTACTCCCAGGCTTATCCTGTTCATGGGGGTAAATTGGGTAAGGAGATCCAGCGAATAGTTCATATCCAGGGCAATTTTCCCAAAATCAACGGTGCTTCCAATAGTGAATCGGTAAGCTCCGTTACGGCCCAAAAGACCGGTCCGCATGGATAGAAAATCCGTAATGTCCACATTCATTCCGGCGGCCCAATACGGCTTTTCAGCAAGGGCCGGATCCTGCAAATTAAAAGGATAGGTAAAGTCAAAGGCCATGATGATGGGCCGGACCGGCTTGTACGCCAAGGCCGCGGTTGCGGAAGATGGCAGCGGCTCGTTTTTGGCGGGGGGGCCAAGGTTTCGGACAACCAGTGCAGCGGAGGTATTTCTTTCCCGTGCAGCATAAAATTTAAACAGGTTAAAGCGGGATAATAACCCTATGTCCGCCATAGCCATAGCTGTGGATTGGGAAAGCCCCGATCCGGAAATGATTGTCCCGTCATGATTGCCTTGATCATTCGTGTCCGTATAATCGGGCATTAAGCGAAAAGCGCCCTTTATATTCAGTCCTGCGGAAATACCGGAAAAATAATACCCGGAAAAGAAATTGTAGGAAATATTGAAGGTTCCGACTCCTTCTGAATAATAGCCCTTGGAAACACGTTCCCCGTATAAATTGTACTCAGAAAAGGTGGTATAGAGCCATTTTGCCGATGCTCCGTACCCCAAATCATTGTGACGGGAAGCAAAAACAATGCCCTCCATTTTGGTATCGGCTATCCAGTTATTATGATAAAACCCCAACTCGGTATGGGAAAGCATGGAAGAACCAGCCGGATTCCATTCGATAAAACTTAAGTCGTCAGATACTGCGGTAAAAGCCGTCCCCATCCCTTCAGAGCGGCCCCCCATGGGAACCCGCAGCACAGGAAAAGCGGAAAGTCCGGCATTGTCATCCGTGTTGTAAATGTCAGAAAGGGAACCGTAGGTATCCGGATTAAAATCCAGCGCTCCCAGAGAAACCATCCCCCCCCCTCCAAAAAGGGCAAAAAGAAGAATAACCCAGGGTACCCGTATTTGCTTATTCACCTTATACTTACTATATCGGAAGCTTTGGCTTTTTCCTACCATTAATACTTGGTATAGTGTAATAGTCAGTAAACCGATAGTTAAATAAGGTGCCGGTTAATGCTGCAAAACCGCCGTAATACGCGGATCCGCCCCTATTTGAATGCCGGGCAATGGTTCCGCCGTATTGTTATTATCATGTCTCTTTTAGCCGTTGTCCCTGTTTTATACGGGAAAGGACAGCAGGATGACACATTATCCAGGGCGGATGAGCTTATCGCTGATCAGCATTATAACGAAGCGTTGGCCCTCCTCAACAATTATGCCAAAACAGACCCCAAAAAATTTGACCGGATACAGGCCAAAATCCGCAAGATTCTGCAATTCAGGGAGGAGTATAATACGACAGCCCAGGCTTTGCTTGATGTTATGGTATACGATGCCAACAATGAAGATCAGATACGATACCTGACCAATCTTCTTTATGCTTTGGATCCTGAGCGTACTGTAGAAACCCAGGATTTTATTAACCGCACCAGGGAAGCAGCCCTGTTCAGATACAATCGGGAACTGCTTGAGAAAATTCTTGTTCAGGGGCAGCGCTTGATCGCCGAGGGGAATTATTTAGAAGCCCTTAGAACCTTGACAGGCGGGCTGGTCATATATCAGGCTGAATTTTTTAGATCCGGCTATGGGCAGGCCATGGAAGCCAATGCCCGGCAGGGAATTAGTACTCTTACCGGCAATACCGGCGCTTTTACGTCGATTATGAACGACCTCCAGACCGCCGTCAACAATCTGGGAACCATGACAAGCCAGGGCATTGAGCCCCAGAATCTTGCCGCTTACCGGAATGTTTACAATAATGTGGGGCCGGTACTGGACCGGCTTATCACCCTGCGGAACCTTTTTTTAGAAACGGACAGAAAATTTAAGGACGATCTTGCCCAATTACAAAAGATGAACCCCAGGAAAAAGGACAGTAATTTCCTTTCCTTTGCTATCCGGCTTTTGGAAGGTGAAACAAACGCTGACGGGACGGTTAATTACGGAATATTGGGGGTATTTGACACCCTCTGGAACAAAGAAGCAGCCCGTGCCAGGGACTTACTGGCAGCTAAATCCTTGCAAGTGTATGACAATGCGGTAAATGACGCCGCTGCCGGAAACTACAGCGGAGTGGCCGCCAGGGGGCAAGTGCTTGAAGGATATGTTTTGCTTCCGGTGGATTTGGAAATTCGCTGGAACCGCTATGATGTAAGCCCCCGGAAAGCAGTTATTTTTAGCCAGACTGTTCCTGACAGTGAAGCGGAAAATTACCTGAAATTCCGGGTCCTTGCCGATACTTCCCGTTTTTGGCGTACCCTGGCGCAATTGGGAATTGATTTTTCCGCCGTTCCGCAAAGAGACGCTTTATCTCTATGGCAGAATGGAGGTAATGCGGAACAGCTTATTCTGGCTGAACAGAGAACCGCTGCGGATTTAAGAAAGATACGCGTTAGCGCTCAGACGCTGGCAAGTAACATTCAGCAGGAAACGGACAGTTACCGGAATCTGGGAAGCCGTTATCTCGTCTCCCCGGCTTTTGACTATATCAAGGGACTCAATACCGCCGTCTTAAGGCTGATAGATGCTGTTACTTCCGGGGAGCTGAATTCTTCCGTTGCACGTTACACTATAGCCAACGCGCAGATCAATGCCCGCGTTACCGAACGTGAAAAGGAATTCCGGGAAGGTTCCGCACTGCTTCAGGGTAAACTAACGGACAAGTATCTGGCCAAATACCCCACCATTGCGGCGGAACTGCTGACCCGTATGGATGCCGCCAACGAAACGGACAGCCAGGCCATGCGGGCTTTGTTAAGCCAATACAATGCTGAACCTCCTGAAATTCTTGAAAGCAACGGGATAAGTTCCCTGCGGGCAGAGGCCCTGGCTATGCAGGCCCGGCAGAACAACCTGCGAAGCCAGGGGCAAAGCATGGCTGCATTGGCCCGTTCCCAATCAATTCAGGCACAAAACTTCCGTAATGAAGGAAACAATTATATTAGAGATATACGGGCAGCCTTATCCCGAAAGAATTTTGACGTAGCGCTGGACAGAGTTAAGCAGGCTAACACTGCTTTTGATCAATCACTGGCTCTTGAGTATGATGAGGCCACTTTGAATCAGAAAAGTGCCGTTATACCCAGCCTGGAGGCGGAAATTGAGGATAATGTGTTTCAGCAGGTATCAGCGCTGGTTGTCAATATCAAAGACGCGTATTATGACAATGATTTTGACGGAGCGAGCCGGTTTATATCTCTGGCTGAAAACACCTTGAAACAAGCCAAACTTAACCCGGATCATCCGGATATTGTTTATTGGAAAGAGATAATTCAGGCCGGGCAGAGTTCAGGAAGAACCATACCGGTAACCGCTCCCCTTTATGCAGAAATGAGCCAGCTATTAAGCGATGCAAGAAGAAATTTTGAAGAAGGGCAAAAGCTGCTTAAAACTTTCCGTGATGCGGAAGGAAAGCGGCTGCTTGCCGCAGCCAGACAGAATATTCAAAAAGTCCGGCGGGTTTACCCTCAAAATGAAGAAGCAGGTATACTGGAACTACGGATAGATCAAGTTTTGGATTCCGATATTGAGGCAAAGCTTGGCTCAAAAATAACGGATGCCATTAGGAGAACCAGGAGCGGTTCTCAGCAAAACCGTATTGAGGCAGTAAATGAGCTTCGTACTATTCAGGTGGTTTTTCCGGGCTTTACTAATTTTCCCGGCTATACAAGCTGGCCCGCTATTATAAACCAGGCGGAAATTGATGCAGGTTTAAGGCCGCCACCGCCGGATCCGCGGGCAATAGCCCAGGCGCAGGAAATCGTAAACAGGGCCAGGCCCGTTGTTGCTTCACGGAGCCAGGACAGAATGGAAGAGACCAGGGCCGAATTGGCCCAGGCTATGAGGCTTGATCCCAATAATGCGGAGGCCCGTTCACTTTTTAACGAGGCCTCCAGGATTATATCTGCCGGCAAAGTCATTCTGGATTCCGATGCGGAACGTCTCTTTCAGCAGGCTTCCCAGGCGCTTGCCCAAAACAACGGTATACGGGCGCTGCAGTTGGTTAATCAAATATACTCGCTTAACTCTATTTACCGCTATGTAAGCAGGATGATCGCTCTGGAACAGCGGGCAAGGGCAATACTATGAAGCGCTTTTTTGTCGTTGTTTTTTGTCTTTTTGCAGGGGCGCTCCATGCGCAGAATATGAATTGGGAAGAACCCCGCCTTTTTTCCACCCGTAGCGGGAGTTTTCCCGTCTCAGATTACCGGGGCAGAATTTCCGCCGTTGCATGGCAGGAAGCGGTTCGCGGAGATTCCGGCGGGGCAATCAATGTAAATCTGGCAATAAAGCAGGGAAGCGATTCCTGGATTATCCGGGAAAACATAGCTTCTTATCCTTATTTTGGCGCTGAACCGGCAATACTCAGCATAACTGTGGATACCAAGGGCAGAATTCTTCTGGCTGCCGCAGCATCTCCAACTGTTACGAATATCTTTATCATTGCCGATCCGAGGGCTGAATTTATCCAATATCCCCTGGTTATGGGAGCAGAAAATTCCTTTGCCCCCAGAATTTTTACCCGTGCAGACGGGGGGTATATTCTTTTTGTAACCAGAAGTGATTCTCAAAGGAACTCGCTCAATAATTTATCTCTATACTATGCCCGGTCTGAAGACGGTATATCCTGGTCCAATTTTCAGCCCTTTATTACTGAACAGGATAAAAATATACATCAAAATATAAATGTTCTGCCCTGCCATGCCGCATTTAACGGCAGGGATTATGTCATTTTCCAATCCCGTACAGAGAATCCGAATTTTCAGCTTTATATAAAATCCTCAGGCGATAACGGCAGGAGCTGGTCCAATTCCACAAGGGTTACCAATTTCCCTGATCCGGTACCGCAAAATGTCCTGCCGGATCAGGCAGACAACCAGCGGGTTCATCTGTCTGTTCTGCAAAACAGACTCTTTGCCGTATGGGAACGGCATGCTCCTAACAAACCCCCGCAGATTTACGGAACATGGCTTAATATAGACGGTTCACTTTCCGGCGCCCCGTTCCGGATTAACTTTGACGATGCGTACTGCAATAACCCAATAGCGTTTGAATACAAGGGAAATGCCGCAGTGATTTGGTTTGATAACAGCCAGGGACCCAATCGTGTTATGTACTCTGACTACAGCTCCGGCGGCTGGAGCCGGGGAACAGACCTTTCACGGGGCGCCGGGGGGGAAACTTCCTTTGGCCGGCCTGTTGTTTCAGGAGACAGCCTCTCCATGTTCTGGCAGAGTACCCGGCAAAACCAGAATCGTATCTATTCAATGGCGCTGGATACCAGCGTTGCCCAGCCCCAGGTACTGGCCCTGAATTTTACTTCCGGAAAACCAACCCGCAGCGATACCGCCTTTGTTACCTGGATACCGCCCCGCTCCGGCGCTATTCAGGGTTATGCATGGTCATGGAGTAAAAACGCGGAAGAACAGCCTCCCCCAAAAATAATGAGTTATACAGTTCCTTCTTCTCCTTTGGAGCAGAATGTTAGTGAAGACGGGGTGTGGTATTTTTCTCTTATAGCCCAGGACTATGCCGGAACCTGGTCAGATCCGGTGCAGCTTGCCTTTTTCCGGTCTACCGCTCTGCCGCCGCCGCCTGAAATAATCGCCCCTGAATTTGATGACTCAGGCTACTTACTCTCTAACACCTTTTCCATGCGATGGAATACGCCCCTGGCGCCGGATTTGGCAGGTTATACCTGGAACCTTGAGTATTTAGGCATTGATTCTTTTGTTGAAGGGACAGGAGTAGAATTAAACGCACAGGCAGCGGAACGTTTCCGGACTTTTGTACAACCCCCGCGAATAATACTTGGGCAGGGGAATTCTGCCGCTTTTGTTAATCAGAATAACGGCCTGTGGGTGTTTTCTGTTTGTACTATTGATCAAATGGGAAACATAAGCCCCGCCGCCCGGTATTTCTTTAAGACCAACAAGTTTCTTCCCTTTACATCCGTAAGTTTTGTTAATGCCCGCCGGAATGACGACGGGAATATAGTTTTACATATCCTGGGCCGGGGCTTTACCGAACAGGGCATGATTAGTAGGATAATCATTGACAGGGACGGACAGGAACCCTATGACGGGGAATATTTCCTTTACCGGGGTGAATACAATGTAGTTTCTGACCGGGAAATATCCGGCCTTGTGGCAGGCGACCTCCCTGAAGGGGTATACCGGGTTCATCTGGAACATCCTCAAAGGGGTATATATGTTTCACCACCTGTCATTACTGTTGAAAAAACCGGCACCGTTAAATTTGGCGACTACACGCAAACATGGCAGCCGTCATGGAGTGTGCGGGAAGGCAGAAAATTTACCGTTGATACGGCCTTCCTTATGCTGGGAGCGGTACTGATATTCTGTATTTTAGGCATCATTGCGGCTGTCAAAGGGCTCAGCAATGCGGCGGCAGAAAGTACGGCAATACGAAAAGAAACAATAGCGCTTATTACAGGAGATATTATGCCTTGGGATAAGAAAAACCGGATGACCCGGATCAAGCGGAGAGTCGGGGGCCTGCGGACAAAAATGGCGTCATTTACCATTGTACTGGTAATTCTGGTAGTGGTGATGATTTCAGTGCCCCTCTATACAAGGATGGGCCACACCCAGGAAGCAACTCTGCTTCGGAGCCTTTATGACCGTTCAGCGGTACTAATGGAGGGGATAGCCACCGGGGCTAATGCCTATTTACCCAGCCAGGAGGAATGGGATAAACTGCTTCCTCTGCCCAGACAATCAGCAGGTATTCCTGAAGCCCTTTATGTAACCATTACCGGTTATGGTATTGATGACAATATATCCCCTGATTATGTGCTTGCTTCCAATGAAGCAAGCCTTAGCGCTAAACTTCTTTCCGGTGAACTCATCCAGGGTACTTATGTTCTTAACGATCCCCTTTCACCCAGAATTCCCGATATAGTCAGGGAATGTAATGAAAGTACATGGGATGCCATAAGCACGGATTACCATAATATTAATGAATTAACAAATAAAGCAAAGGAACTGCTGGATAGCCCGCAAACTGCGGAAACTATCCGGTTGGGTAATGAAATTGCCGATCAGCTTCAGTTTTTGCAAGATAGGGTAGACGAAACTTTGACACAGATTGGCCGGAAGCTGATTGGTTCACAGCCGAATTTCTCTATTTCTTCATTAAAAAATAATACCGCTGATACATATATCTTTTACAAGCCTATTATGTACCGCTTGGGTACCGATACGCTCTTTTACCGGGGTATGGTACGAATGGAAGTTACCATAGATTCCATCAAAAAAGATATTGAGGCGGAACGATGGGCCACGCTCCGGGATATTCTTCCCTGGGTTTTGGCAGCCATCGCTCTTGGCGCCGTGGGGGCATTGATTCTGTCCACCCTGATCATCCGGCCCATAAGCCGTCTTGTAAGCCATGTGGAACGAATCCGGGATACGGAGGACAAGGCCAAGCTGGATGGAGTAGAGATTGAAATCAACAGCAAGGATGAAATTGCCGTTCTGGGAAAAACGATCAACGATATGACCTACGGCCTTGTGAAGGCCGCCATTGCCGCATCTGACCTTTCAATGGGCAAGGAAATCCAGAAAAAATTCATCCCCCTGGAACTAAACCGGGAAGGAGACAAGTTAACCAGCGGTTTTAAGGATGCCAAAAACGTTCAGTTCTTTGGTTATTATGAAGGAGCCAAGGGCGTATCCGGAGATTACTTTGACTACCGCGACCTGGATGGCCGGTATTATGCGATCATCAAGTGCGATGTAGCCGGAAAAGGAATCCCCGCGGCGCTGATCATGATACAGGTGGCAACCATGTTCCTTAGCTACTTCCGGCGCTGGAGCCCCACTGAAAGAAATATGCACATAGAGGATTTGGTTTACCAGATCAACGATTTTATAGAAACCCTGGGCTTTAAGGGCCGCTTTGCCGCCTTTACCCTCTGCCTCTTTGACTCTCAGACCGGCGTTGTAAGGTTTTGCAATGCCGGGGATAATCTCATTCATCTATTTGATGCGTCCGAGGGAAAGCTCAAGACGCTTACCCTGCCGGAGACCCCCGCCACCGGGGTGCTGCCCAATTTCCTTGTGGAATCCAAAGGGGGCTATAAAGTCCAGACCATGACACTGGATCGCGGGGACATACTCCTGCTTTACACTGACGGTATCGAAGAGGCCAAGAGGAAATTCCGGGACGCTGATTTCAGGGAAATCATTTGCGTTGAAGGCGAAAAGG
>JAITCP010000066.1 GCA_031283025.1 Spirochaetaceae bacterium
TGGTGTTTTGTTCCGCCACATTTGGGGCAGGGGTCGTTGCTGCGCAACGCCCTATTGCCTGCCCCAAACGTCAGTTACAGCCGGAACGTTATATGCCATTTTTCTTGAATTGATTTTAAGAAAAAATCATTGGCATATAGCATCCGGTGAATGTTATGATACCTGTCGGAAAAATAAAAAATATTGTTAAATATATTGGAAAAATAAATTTAATTAACGGAATAAGATTCAATGTTTTTAATAAACGGAACGGACTTTTTTTGCCATATAAGAATAGTTATTTTGCTATTCATAAAAATGCGCATATTATTATAAAAAACAAAAGTACCTTTTCCTTTAATGATCGCGGATCACCAGCTCCCTTTGCAGGATTATTAATAATGAAAGACGGAAAGTAACTATATGCAAAGACGCTGTTCTTGAACTTGGCAGTGGATATATAAGTTATGACCTTACTTTAATGTGCCGAGAAAAAATAAAAATTAGGAACTAATGTTACCATATTGAAAGGCGTAAAAATTAGTAATGGAGCAATAATTGGTGCAAATTCACTTGTAAATAAAGATATTCCGCCAAAGAGTATCGCCGACGGAAGTTGCTTGCGCAACAATTTTAAGAGCCAGTAGGCGGCGTACAGTTACAGACGGAACGTTAGAAGAGCAATTTACCGACACTACCCAATTCTTTTCCTTTATGGTACAGTAAAACCATGGGCAGGGCGTTTGTTTTTGTAAACCAGAAGGGAGGGGTCGGTAAAACCACTTCGGCGATTAACCTGGGGGCATATCTTGCGGGCGCGGGAAAGCAGGTGCTTCTGGTGGATTTTGATTCCCAGGCAAACCTTACCAGCGGCGTGGGTCTGGACAAGGCTGCGGCAAAACCGGGAGTATACGAGCTTATTTCCGGCACAGCCGAATTGGACAAGGTGATCCATAAAACCTCGGTACAGAACCTGGAGGTGATTCCTTCCGGCATAGACCTTTCCGGCGCGGCGGTAGAGCTGGTAGAACAGGCGGATAGGGATCTTTTTCTTAAAAAGGCCCTGCAGCCGGTCCATAACCGTTACGACTATATAATGATCGATTGCCCGCCGTCGCTGGGAGTCTTGACCTTGAACGGCCTTGCGGCGGCGGATTCGGTGCTTATCCCCATGCAGTGCGAATACTTTGCCATGGAGGGGCTTTCCCTGCTTCTCCAAACCATCAGACGTATTCAAAAGGGCCTGAACGCTGAACTCCAAATAGGGGGGATTTTTTTTACCATGTACGATCAGCGGACACGTCTGGCCCAGGATGTGGTTAAGGAGGTAAGCGCCTATTTCAGGGAAAAAGTCTTCGAGACGATTATTCCCCGGAATGTCCGCATCTCAGAGGCCCCTTCCCACGGCCTTCCCATTTCCCATTACGATCCCGGCAGCTCCGGCGGCAGGGCTTACCAAAGCCTGGCGGAAGAGGTGCTGGCCCGTGGCTAGTAATGCGGCGAATAAGAACAGACTAGGCCGGGGGCTTTCCGCCCTGCTTCCTGATGAAGCGGAAGAAGCGGCGGGAGCCGATGCGGGAAAATCCTCCCGGGCGGGGGAAAAAATCGCCGGGGGTGAAATCCTTATTGCCCCGGAAAAATTAAAGGCCAACCCCGGCCAGCCCCGCAAACACTTTGACAGCAAGGAACTGGAAGAACTGGCCGCTTCCATCAAACAGCACGGGATCATCCAGCCCATCATCGTGGACAAGGACGACGATGGAAACTTTGTGATCATTGCCGGGGAGCGGAGGAGCCGGGCGGCGGCTCTGGCGGGCTTGAAAGAAGTGCCGGTAATTATCCGCAGTTACTCTGACCAGAAGCGGCTTGAAGTTGCCCTGATAGAGAATATTCACCGCACAGACCTGAACCCCATTGAAGAAGCCGCCGCCTACAAACAATTGATGGAAACGGCGGGACTTTCCCAGGACGATGCGGCGGAGCGGGTGGGCAAGAACCGCTCCACTGTTGCCAATACGCTGCGGCTCCTCAAGCTGCCTTCCCGCATGAAAGAAGCCCTGGAAGAGGGAAGCCTTTCCGCCGGCCATGCCCGCGCTATTCTGTCCCTTTCAAAAGCCGCCGATCAGGAGAAACTCTTTGTCGAAATAAAGGAACAGGGCCTTTCCGTCCGGGCGGCGGAAAAGCGCGCTGCAATAATCGCCGCGGAACCAGGCGCAGACAAAGCGGGGAACAGCAGCGGCAACGCCGGCGGTAAGGGTGGGAAAAATGCCAAGCGGGCGCCGGAACTAAAAACCATGGAAGAACAATTTATCCGCACCCTGGGAACCAAAGTTACCATAAGCGGGAACCTGAAACGGGGGCGCATAGAGATAGAGTATTATTCCATGGACGATCTTGACCGGCTCTACGGGCTGCTTGAACGTTAATTCCAGCCCTGCTCAGTTTTTTCAATAAGCGCTAAAATTTCTTCCGCCGGGGCGCGGCGTTTCAGGAGCGAGCAGAAATTTTCATCCCGGCAAAAAAAGGTAATCCGCTGGAGTGTGGCAAGGTGCATTTTGGCGGAGGCGGAAACAACCATGATGATCGAATGGACGCTTTTACCGTCAAGAGCGCCCCAGTCAATTTCATTTTCCAAAAAGGCCAGGGCGGCAAATTGTTCTTCCGCATTTTCTATAAGCGGATTTCTGGGGTGGGGCAGGGCTATGCCGTTCCCCATGGCAGTGGGCATTAGTTCTTCCCGCTCAAGAACGGCCTGAAGCAGTTTATCCTTGCCGGAATTTTTGCCATCAACTGAATTAGGTCCGGTTGAATTGAGTATGCCTGTTACATCCGGTATAAGGCCGATTAGAGCGGCGAGCGCTTCTTTGGGAAGTTTTCCCGGCAGTTGATAATAAACGCCGCCGCGGCGGAAAAGGCCGGAAAGACTAACTGCTTGCGCCATAATTACTTCCCGAATGAATCGCCCGGTTACAGGAATCTATGTCAAAACCTTCCGGGTCATAGTCTTTGCCCAGATCATAGAAAGGTTCATTGGGCGGTTCATTGAAGCGCCCGTTCAGGGCGAGCCGCCGTTCATCGCCGCCGTACCGTTCCAGTGCGGAAATAAAGCGGCGGAACCGCAGGGGGCCGTCTATAAAACGCGGCGGGGGCGCGCCTGCGCCGGCAACGCAGCTTACCCGCTCACCGGGCTTTGCCTGATACCATGAAAGGATCATGATCTTTACCGTCCATTTGTCGCCGATCTCGCAAAAAAATTCGCTCACTCCTTCACTGCTTAGGGCGCTTATGGTTTCTCCCTTGACGCTGAACGTTAATTCTTCTGTATCCCAATTAAAGATTGAACGGATAAGCGTTCCCAGTTCAGCCAGGGCGCAGGAGCCGGGCAGAACCAGCCGCCGCCATATATCCGTGCCTCCCAGACTGATCTGAATTACCCGCCAGGAAGATTCGTCCGGCGCTTCTGTTTTTTGCCAAAGGCCGATGTTGTTTTTGCGGTAACTGTCCACCGCTTCGTTAATAAGATCACGTATGTCTTCATAGGTTTCGATCATCCCGTCTATGGAAGTATCCATGCTTTCCAGTTCCTCCGGGAACGGGCTTTCATCCGTGTCCAGGTCTTCCAGTATGCTGGCGGCGTGCCCCTGTATTTGGGAAAGCACAATAAAGGTATGCTTGGGCAGCCAGGACGGATCCATGTCGCTCTTTTGCAGTTTTGCCGCCAGCTCCACTACGGCGGTATGTAGTTCCGCGACTCGCTGGCGTATGGCCCCCATGGCATGATCGGCAAAATGGGAATAACCCTGTTTGTATTCTAAAAATAACTCTATGACATAATCTGCAAGATACTCCCAGCCCCGCTCTTCAAGGCCCGCAGAGGGCGGGATAACCCGCTCAAGCAATTTGTCAAAAAAGCGTTCATCCTCCCCCCGGTAAAGGGCATCCCGCACATAGGACTGAACCACATATTCGGAAATGGGCACACCCCGCCTGTAGAGTATTTCTTCTATTACTGTTCTGTCTGGGAGGCTCCGAACGCCTTCCAGGTCTTTGCGATCCGGAATTTCCTTGCCGGCATACCAAAAGCGGGTTTCTATGCCATAGGGAACGGTTTCTATGTGATCGGTTATTTCATACAGAAAATCTTCCAGAGGAATGGCGGGAAGGCGGCGCATCCGTTCACCGCCAAGCCAGTAAGCAAAGGCGATCTGTTCCTCCGTGGACGAGCCGGACCCCAGCAGCGCAAAGGATGAGCGGAACCCTTCTTCCGCCGCAGTTATCCAGGAGGCCTCATCTTTTTGAGACCATGCCTTTGCCTCAATCCGTTCCAATCCAAAAATGCCTTCTTTCCAGTTAAGGGTAGTTACCGCAAAATGATCGCCCGGTACAAAAGAAGATTCCCGGTAGATGTTTCTCATATCCAGGGTGTGAATGGAAACTTCCGGCGGGTCCTCGTACAGATCGCTGTTAAAGGCCGCTTCATTTTCCGGGTTGTCCCGTGCTACATACTGGGGTGCGTATTCCTCGCCAAAGAGCGCATAGAATGGGTAAAAATCCTCCGGCGGACTTTCTGTGGTGGTATAGGGAACTTCTTTTTTATTCCAGAAAAAATGGTACTCCTGGGGGAGGAGGATGGGGTTTGCAAAGGGAATACAGCGGTGGCCGGGGATAAGGATGCCATTGGCTATTTCCAGCCGTGTCGGGTTTATGACAAAACGGGAGCGCTCAAAAGCCCCCCGCCGGGAAAGCAGGCGGTTTCCCTGCAGATGAAACGCCATGTGCCGGGTGTCTATAACCGAAGAAATTTCTGCGGCCAAGCGGTTGTTTTTTTTCTGATCAACCATTTTGATAAAAGCGCATATATCGTCCAGGGTAAACGGCTCTGTTACATTTTCAAGGAAATCATAAAGGGCATCTTCCTGGTTTATTGTCATTATTTTAGTATTGCCTAAAAAGGGAGATTTTGCAAGGGTTCTGCTGCCGGAATGTACTGGCAGTCTGAACACCCCTGCATGATTTTAAGGGGAATTATCACTTGACAGGGATATTTTTGGAATTTATAGTTACCTATAGCTATGTTTATTTTAGTACAAAAAGAAACAATAAGCGAAGAACTTGGCGTTTCTTTGGCTACAGTCAATAACTGGATTAAAACGCGGGTAATACCATCGCCTGATGTTCAAAATTGTTACAGCAAAAACACCTTTAACCATATAATTAATACGATCAAAAGCAATCAAACCCGCCTGTCTTCCGGAGCCAACAGAACGCTGCTGGCAAAAAAAACCTTGTGTTGTCTTGGTGTTACAAATAAAGACAGAAAAAAAATATTGTCGAATCTTGTAAATGATTTTGAAAACTCAAATTTTTCAATAGATGAAGGCGTATTGGCCGTTTCTTTTGCGATGCTGCGTTCCAATAAATTAATTGATGAAAATTGGCAGCCCAATACGAATTCAAAATTTGACGCGATGCTTTCTCAATGGGCGGTAAAAACCCCTCATTTAGAAACAGTTAAAAATTTTTTCGGCAAATATGAAATATTAAATCTTGATGATGATATTTTGGGGGCGTTCTATCAATCGGTACAAAGCGTTTCGCAAAAGTCCGGTTCCGGCTCGTATTATACCCCGTCTGAGTTATTAAGTGAAATAAAAATCCCGCCGCGCAAAACTGTTCTTGACCCATGCTGCGGAAGCGGCGGTATTTTGCTCAATATCCTAACAAAGGCGCATGATCCTTCAAAAATATTTGCAAGAGACATAGATGAAACCGCTCTGAAAATTTGTTACATCAATCTTGTGTTGTTTTTTAACAACCGTGATATTATGCCGAATATATCAAAGCAGGATATAACGTTAAATACAACCGGTGATCTGTTTTTTCGGTCAAACGGCGGCTTGTTTGATTATATTGTTACCAACCCGCCGTGGGGCAGTAAATTTACAGTGCGGCAGAAAGAAACCCTTGGCAAATTATACCCTGAACTGGCAACATCAGAAATATTCAGCATATCTTTGTATAATGCCGTTAAAATGCTTAAAAAAAACGGCGAGCTTTATTTTTTTCTGCCCCATTCGTTTTTGAATGTGGCGGCGCATAAAAGAATCCGGCAATATGTTTTCAATACAAGCAATAGAATTTCGATTAAATTGCTTGGTAATGCATTTAAGGGTGTTCTGTCAGAAAGTATTTTGCTTCATTTAAAAAGTAATTCTATTGAAAAGCAGATTTCCGTTCAAAATAAAAACGGAAATGTTTATCAGATACCTTTGAAAAACATTTCTCCGCCCGATTTTATTGTCAGCGCAACAGGTAAAACACAGGATACTCTGCTTATTGAAAAAATGTACAATACAGCGCACACTACATTAACCAACGGGGCGATATTTGCGCTCGGCATAGTTACCGGCAACAACAAAAAATATTTAACCGAAGAAAAGACTACAGCATCGGAAGCTATATTCCGCGGAAAAGATATTGATAAATATGCGTTTCGAAAACCGAAATATTATCTTGAATTTAAACCCGAATTATACCAACAAACAGCGC
This sequence comes from Spirochaetaceae bacterium, assembly GCA_031283025.1. Lineage (GTDB taxonomy): Bacteria > Spirochaetota > Spirochaetia > Treponematales > Breznakiellaceae > WRIV01. The sequence continues at coordinate 6,529 of JAITCP010000066.1, forward strand.
CGGAGGAATATTACCGGCAGGAGAAAATTGCGTATCGTTTTATAAGCGACAAGCTTGTTTGCGTTCTTGATAAAGGAAACAGCCTTTTATTGAACAGCGCAAATCTTTTTATATCAAAAAGTTATCCCATGGAAACAATTGTTTCATTTTTTAACAGCGATATATATACTTTTATTTTCAGAAAGAAATTCCATTCAAGAAAAGTATTGAAGTCTCACTTGCAGAATTTGCCGCTGCCAATATTGCCGGATGAAACGCATCAATTTATTTATAACTTGTACAACGGTACATTTTATAAAAAAAACGGGAACATAGCTTTATTTCAGGAGAAAATAGACAAAATAATTTGCAGCGCATTTTCAATAAACGAAGAACAGTTTAATTATATAAAAGGAGAAATTTAAGCAGAGGAATACGGCAGGCAATTATTGAACAATACGAAGCGTAAATTGGAAATGGGGGTAAAATGACGTTTAATCGGACAGATCAATCAGGGTATTAACGTGATGGTGCAGGCTTTTCCCAGAGGATAAAATGTTCCGCAGAGCAGGGGGCTGCCGGAATTTTTGCCGGGGACAAACAGTTTTGTTTCCGAGTTGTCGCTGTGGCGGATTACGGTGCCGTCAAGAAGTTCCGCCATAAGGCGGAGTTGGTCAGCGCCGGAAAGTTCCCCGGCGGCAATGATGGGAGCAAACTCCAGTGAAGTATGCAGAGTCCGCATAATAGACAAGATGAGGTGGCCTGCCTGTTTACACACATAAAAGGGGCCGGCCTGTATATAAGAGCGGGCAATTACCCCGCGGACCTCTTCACGGTTCATGTTAAAGGCTTTTTGATAAAACGCTTCAGAGTAATCGGCAAGACCATCGTCAAAGAGCAGGCGGAATTCTTCCGCATCAATTTTTTTGTATACAGAAAAATCAATCCGGCTAAAAACAAAATCCTCAAAACTTCCGGAAGGCGTGAGCTTTTCCTGTTGTTTGGCGGCGGCATCCAGGCCGGCCAATTCCTTGTGTACAAAAAGGAGCCGCGTGTACCGGCTTTCTATGCGCCGCTTTATGGTGTTTACAAGTGCAAGGGCGGAAGCGTTGTCAGGCGTGTCGCTCATACAACTCATGTAAAAAAAGCGCCGCCGCCTGCGCCGCATTAAGGCTTTCAAGCGCGCCGGTTCCGGGAATACGGGCCAGCATGGAACATTGCTCTTTTACTTCTGCGGGAAGGCCGGTCTCTTCATTGCCAATAACAAGCATTACCCCCGGTTTTTTTTCCGCGGCTTGTTTTTCAATTAGCTCCGGCAGATCGGTAACGCGTATCCTTGCGCGGGGATCGGTGCCGATTGTTATCAATAGTTTTGAAGCAACCTGCAAAAAAGCGGCGGGACTGCGGACGGAGCGGAATTCAACATATTCCATGCCTCCTTCTGCAACCCGGTAAGCGGCGGTACTTAGATACCTGCCGGTCTCTGCGCCGCCGGCTGTTCCGTCGATGACAGCGGGCGCGGCGGCGCCTTCTCCTGCAAGTACGAGGGGGGAAGCGTCAAAAAAAGCGGCGGAACGGACAATGGCCCCCAGGTTATGATCGTTTCCTATATTGCAAAGGAGCAGTCCGGTCTTTCCTTCCGCCGCCCATGCATCAAGGTCTTCCGGCACTGCGGGTTCCACCGACGGTTCATAAATCATCGCCACAATCCCCTGATGGTGGCTGGTCTTGCATATTCGTTCCAGTTCTTCATCATCACATAATTTGTAAGGCCGCTTGCGCTCTGCAAGCCGCTTGCATAATCTGGAAAAAAGCAGGAGCCGGTCTTCCCGCAGAAACAGGCGGTTTATGTTATCGGGGTGAACTTCACTCAATGCCCGGACTGTGTTCACTCCGCAAACGGCAAGTTCGTCGGTTAGTTTGTTGTGCATCTACCCTCCGCTATTAGGCTTGTTCGGAAACAGAAATTACCGAACAACTCTATTGAAGTATAAAGTATACCACATTACACTTAAAATATGTACTTTGTTTCAACAACTCAAGCCCTAAACGGACAGCCGCCGGAAGAAAACCATTCTTCTCCTGCGGTTTCTTTTAAGGAAGCTGTGCTCCATTGTCTGCCACGGGAAGGGGGGCTGTATATTCCCGAATCGGCCCCGGACCTGCGGCCCTTTTTTCTGCACATGGGGGAAGAAACCACTTTTTCTGAACTGGCGGCGGCTGTAACACCTCTTTTCTTTGAAGGGGAGCTAAATCCCCTGGCTGCTTCCCGTGTTGCGGAACGGGCATTTGATTTTGAACCGGAGCTGCTGCGGTTGGATGAAACGTATTCCATACTAAGCCTGTACAATGGGCCTACGGGTGTCTTTAAGGATTTTGGCATAAGTTTTTTGGCAGCCTTATTGGAAGAACTGCTAAATGGTGAAAATGCAATGGTGATTGCCGCCGCCCGTGGACATACCGGAGCGGCCATTGCCAGAGCGTTTCAAAACCGGCAGGGTATCACCACCGTGCTGCTGTATCCCGATGAACCAATCTACGGGCTGGACAGCGGTTCGTACGTGCCGCAAGGGGGACGCCTGATCCCAATCCGGGTAAAGGGCAGTCCGGATGACTGCCAGAAACTTGTGTCCGCCCTGATCCAGGACAGGACTTTTGCGGAACGTTACCGGATCACCGCCGCCAATGCAATCAATGTAGGGCGGCTTTTACCCCAGTCATTTTATTTTCTTTACAGTTTTGTCAAGCTGAAAAAGCATATAACCGGGGAACTGATGTTCAGTATCCCTTCCGGGAATTTTGGCAACCTTATTGCCGCCCTCTATGCGTGGAAATTCGGTATGCCCGTCAACGGCTTAATTGCGGCAATGACCGCAAACAATTCCTTTGGCGAATTTATCAAAGACGGAACCATTGCGGATTACCATGGCGAATTCCTGAAAGCTGCCGTTAATAAAAATGCGGCCTTTGCATCTGCGGTTACTCCCGTTTTGGATATACATTATCCTTCCAACTGCGAACGGCTTGCATCGTTCTACAAATCAGCCCCGGCGGTAATGCGGAACATGGTTTTTCCGGAAACTGTGGATGATGCAAGCACTCTCCGGGCAATGAAAACCGTCTGGGATAAATACGGTATTCACCTTGATCCCCACGGCGCTGTGGCCTTTGCCGCCGCGGAACAAATCGCCGCCGGTGCGGATTTTTATGACCACGTTGTGGTTCTTTCCACTGCCCATCCGGCAAACTACAGTGATCTGGCCTTTAAGGCTTCCGGCAAGCGGCCAGACCTGCCGGAACACCTTGCCTCACTTGACAACAGGGCGGAACCCATCGCCGAAATTGAACCGGATTTGGAAGGGCTCGAAAGCGCAATAGCATCTTGTTCATAAAAAAGCCGCCCTTATGGGCGGCTTTAATTTTCTGTGTGTTACTGCTAACGGCGGTCTAGTAGTCCATTCCTCCCATGCCGCCCATTCCGCCGCCGGGCATTGCCGGGGCATCTTTCTTTTCGGGAATGTCCGTGATGGCACATTCGGTGGTTAGGAGGAGGCTGGCGATGGATGCCGCATTCTGTAAGGCTGACCGGGTAACTTTTGCCGGATCGATGATTCCGGCCTTTACCATGTCTACCCATTCCAGCTTTGCCGCGTCAAAGCCGATACCCTTCTTTTCGCTCCTGGCTTTGTCGGCGATTACCGCGCCGTCCAGCCCCGCGTTTTCGGCGATTTGCCGGATCGGCTCTTCCAGCGCCCGTTTGACAATCTTAAAGCCCACTTTTTCGTCATCGGTGAGGCCCGCAGTCTCGGCCTTGTCCAGGGCCAAAGCCGCCTGAATCAGGGCGATTTCACCGCCGGGTACTATGCCTTCTTCAATGGCGGCCCGTGTGGCGGATAGGGCATCTTCAACACGATGCTTCTTTTCTTTCAGTTCCACTTCTGTAGCGGCCCCTACATTGATCACCGCTACGCCGCCTGCCAGCTTGGCAAGCCGTTCCTGGAGTTTTTCCTTGTCATAGTCGCTGGTGGTGTCTTCTATCTGGGCTTTGATCTGGGCAATTCTGTCCTGAATGTCCTTGGGTTTGCCGCTGCCGTTGATGATCGTCGTGTTATCTTTGTCAATTTTGACGGTCTTTGCCTTGCCAAGCTGGGAGATTTCCGTGTTTTCCAGCTTGAGCCCCAGTTCTTCGGAGATGGCCTCGCCCCCGGTAAGGATCGCTATGTCCTCCAGCATGGCTTTGCGGCGGTCGCCGAAGCCCGGTGCCTTGACCGCGCAGGTACGCAGGGTTCCCCGCAGGCTGTTCACTACCAGGGTGGAAAGGGCCTCGCCGTCCACATCTTCGGCAATGATAAGGAGGGGCTTGCCGCTTTGGGCAACCTTTTCCAGCAGGGGCAGCATATCCTTCATGCCGGAGATTTTTTTGTCGTGGATCAGAATGTACACGTCTTCATAGACGCTGGTCATGGTATCCCTGTCGGTAACGAAGTAGGCGGAGATATAGCCCCGGTCGAACTGCATACCTTCCACGAATTCAATGGAGGTGTCCATGGTTTTGGATTCTTCTACGGTGATAACCCCGTCTTTTCCGACTTTTTCCATGGCATCGGCTATGGTTTTGCCGATTTCACCGTCATTATTTGCGGAAACCGACGCGACATGGGAAATTTCTTCCTTATCCTTGATTTCCTTGGAATTTTTCTTGATTTCTTCCACGGCAATTTCCACCGCCTTATCAATGCCCCGTTTGAGCTCAATGGGGGTCATGCCGGCGGCAACGGATTTAAGGCCTTCCTTTACCAGGGAATAGGCCAGTACCGTGGCAGTGGTCGTACCGTCTCCGGCCACATCATTGGTCTTGGTAGCCACTTCCTTTAGAAGCTGGGCGCCCATGTTCTCGTAAGGGTCGGCCAGCTCGAGTTCCTTGGCAACCGAAACGCCGTCTTTGGTAACTGTCGGGGCTCCGAATTTCTTGTCAAGAAGGACATTCCGCCCCTTTGGGCCCAATGTAACCTTCACCGCCTTGGAAATCTGCTCAACCCCGGCAAGCAGTCTGCGCCGGGCATCTTCGTTGAACAATAACTGTTTCGCCATAGTGTTTTCTCCTTTGTTAAATATACCGGAGC
>JAITCP010000083.1 GCA_031283025.1 Spirochaetaceae bacterium
ACAATCCTTATAGAACGGATAACAAGCATTGCCAATGAAATAAAAAAGGATGACCCGGAAGAACAAAAGTATATTGAGTTTCTTGAAATTATGGAAGGAAGAAACCGGCTTCTGTTCAATCGGGGGGAATCCAGGGGGCGCTTTTCATGCGAATATGTTCAGGCCGCTTTGGTATATAAGGGGGATGGCGTATTTGAAGAGACGGGCATTGGGCTGCGAAAAATACGGAATTTCTTTACAGAAAACGCCTGCGATATTTTTACTTACAAGGAATACATAGTGCTTCTTTTTGAGGAAACCCCGGAAGCCGTTGTCAGGCGTCTGTTGGAAAAACTGTATGATCATTTGGAAAAAACCGGCAGCCGTCCTGTCATTACCCTGGGGCGCCGCTGCCGGAATGATGAAAGCGGTTCGGCAGTCTTTACAAGCTGCCGGGACGCAGAAGAACTTATGGACAGTATTTTTTTCTTCCGGAACAAAAAGTACCTTTCCCGCACGGAATTGCCGGAAAGGAAAGACGCCGGGCCTGAGCGGGACATAGCGGAAAAAGTTCCGGAACTCCGCTCTTATATTCAGGTTATCGATCATAAGAAGATACGGAATTTTTTCAAGGACCTTGAAGGTTATTTTTTCTGTTCAGGAAAAAATCCCCGGGAAATACGGCAGGAATGTATGGCCTTGTTTATAGAAACCCGCAACGATCTGTTGAATAAGATACCGCCCTTAAAAGAAATGCTGGGAGCCGGCAGGGAAACGCTTGAAGCCGTTATGAGGCTGAAGTTTCTGGGGGACATTATGGAAACAATGGCGGATGCCTCCGTGCAGATAAGCGAGTGCCTGCCCCTCTTGTCCGCGGACAGCGGTTTCCAGCGTATCATAAGCTATGTAAAGAACAACTACAGAGAGGACCTTAAACTGGAAACATTGGGCAGGCTTTTTAATTATAACTGCGCTTATCTGGGAAAGCGTTTTAAGGATTATACGGGAAAGCATTTTCATACCTATCTGGACATACTTAGAGTAGAGGCCGCCAAGGAACTGCTGCGGAATACCGCCATGAAGGTTTATGAAATTTCCGCCGCGGTTGGTTATACCAATACGGATTATTTTTACAGTAAATTCAAAAAACACGCCGGGGAAAGCCCTCTGGATTTCAGAAAAAACGGGGCAAAAACGCAATAGATTTTAATAGGAAGTTGTTCAAAAACTGAAGTTTTTGAACAACTCTAATAATTTATGGAAAAATAGTGTAATTCTGCGGGTATTGTAGGGGGAATTTGCAATGGTAAAATTTCCTTATGTATAAACAGCCGCTTTCCAAACGGTTGTACGATCAGCGGTATTTACTGTTGATGTCAATTCCGTTTGTTATATGGCTTTTGGTTTTCAAATATATTCCCCTGGCGGGATGGATCATGGCCTTCCAGGACTATAAACCCCACCTGGGTTTTTTTAAGCAAAGCTGGGTGGGCTTAAAACACTTTAACGAACTTTTCCGGTCAACCATGTTCTATCAGGCCCTGCAAAATACTTTGGGCATGAGTCTTTTGGGCCTTGTATTCGGCTTTTTGTCTTCCATCATTTTTGCGCTTCTTCTTAACGAACTGCGCTTTGTCCCTTTTAAGCGTTTCACCCAGACTGTTTCCTATTTGCCGCACTTTGTTTCCTGGGTTGTTACCGCGAATATTGTTACGTCTATTCTTGCAATAACGGGCCCTGTAAATGAAATGCTTCTTTCTGCCGGAATAATTTCAAAGCCGGTAAACTTTATGATCAAGCCGGAATTTTTTTGGTGGCTTGTCGTATTTGCCGATATTTGGAAAGAAGTAGGCTGGAACGCCATTATCTACCTTGCCGCCATGGCCGGCATAGACAGCCAGATTTATGAAGCGGCGGAAATTGACGGGGCAAACCGGCTGCAGAAAATTTGGTACGTTACCCTGCCGGGAATCAGCTCCACAATAATCATTCTTCTTATTCTGAATATCGGAAACATTATCAATATAGGGTTTGAGAAACAGTTTTTGCTGGGTAACGCTGTAACCGCAACCAAGGCGCTTGTTCTGGACAAATTCGCTTTGGATTTCGGAATTGGCCTGTTCAGATATTCCTTTGGCACGGCCATAGGCATATTCAAATCCGTAGTCAGTATAGTCCTGCTCGTTCTTGCCAATAACATGGCAAAGAAATCAGGCAGGGGAAAACTCTTCTAATGCGGAGGGCGCATGAAATCCATAAAAAGGCAGCATAAGTCCGCGGCAGATATAGTTATACTTGTTTTTATGGGTTTTGTGATCTTTATAACCCTCTATCCGTTTCTTAATGTAGCGGCCAAATCATTCAACGATCCGCTTGATACGGTAAAAGGGGGCATTCATATTCTGCCCCGTGAATTTACAATGGCCAATTATACCGGCTTGTTTGAAGCGGGGAGTAATTTACCCGCGGCATTTACCATGTCAGTATTACGAACCATTGTTGGAACCGTTACCGGGGTTTTCTGCTCCGCCATGTTTGCCTTTACCTTAAGCCGCAGGGATTTTATGTTCCAGAAAGTTTTTACCGTCCTCCTTGTGGTTACCATGTATGTCGGCGGAGGAATGATCCCCGAATATATCCTGATACGGAACCTTGGGCTTATCAACAGTTTTTGGGTCTATATAATTCCGGCCATTATCAGCGCTTTTAACGTTATTGTTATTCGGGCGTTCATTGATAATGTTCCCTTTTCCCTGCAAGAGTCGGCAAAAATAGACGGGGCCAACGACCTTTTGATTTTTTTCAAGATAATCCTTCCGCTCTGTAAACCCGTTCTTGCTACGGTAGCCCTGTTTATCGCCGTTGGGCAATGGAACAGTTGGTTTGACACATACCTCTACGCCCGCGGGGCAAAAGGGCTTTCTACGCTTCAATATGAACTTATGAAAATTCTGGACAGCGCCCAAAGCGCGGGTTCCGCGGTAGATATTCATTCAGAAGGGCTGCGTTCAGCCAGAAGAAACCCGGAAGCGATCAAGATGGCCATTACCGTTATTGCGACGGCTCCGATCCTGATGGTGTATCCGTTCTTGCAGAAATACTTTGTCTCCGGCATGACTATTGGGGCGGTAAAAGAATAGTGCGGAGAAATGGCAGAGAGTCTAATGTCAATGAAAGGAGCGTTAAAATGAAAAAAATAACGATTGTTTTTCTTGCGGCGGCGCTTTTACTGGCGGCGGGATGCAAAAAGGACGGAGCGTCTGTTTCCACTGCGGGCACAAAAAAGCCCATATCATTTACCTTTTATACGGTAGACAGCGTGGAGGATATGCCCTTTACCGATCCGGTCGCGAAAAAAATTACCGAGGCTACGGGAGTTACACTTTTGGTGGATCATCCGGTGGGCGGGGATCAGCAGGCCATTCCCCTGATGATCGCTTCCGGCCAGTATCCCGACCTAATCTACGCCAAAGGAAATTTAAACCTCCTTATTGAAGCGGGAGCGGTAATCCCCCTGGATGACCTTATAGAAAAAAACGGGAAGCATATAAAAGAACTGTACGGAGATCAGATGGTACGCCTTAGAAATTCTTCGGATGATCCCCATATTTATACCGTGGGAACTTACAGCGTAAAAACTGCCTATTGGCGGACAGACGGAACCATGCAGCTTCAACACGCCGTGTTAAAAGAACTGGGGTATCCCCGGATGCAAACCCTGGATGATTACGAAAAGGCGGTTAAGGCCTATATACAAAAATACCCAACGATAAACGGGCAGAAAACCATCGGCCTTTCCCTGCTTATTGACACCTGGCAGTGGTACATAGACCTTTCCAATCCTTCCAACGCCCTTATAGGATTTCCCGATGACGGCCAGTGGATAGTAGATCAAAATACCCTGGAGGTTCAGTACAAATTTCTTCATCCGGACGCCAAGCTGTTTTATAAATGGCTTAACCGCATGAACGCGGAAGGAATTCTTGACCCCGAATCGTTCACGCAGAAGGAAGACATTTGGAAAGCCAAGATAGCGGCGGGCAGGGTGTTGGGTCTTGCCTATCCGCTTTGGGGTTACGGTGAGGCCCGCTCATCCCTGATAAAGGACGGTATGGCGGACAGAACCTATGCGTACCTTCCCATTATGGCTGACGGGCGCTATAAATGCGTCGCCTTAAAGGATTACGGGTTCAGCGGAGGCTGGGGCATTGCCATATCTTCCTCCTGCAAAGACCCGGAGCGCGCGTTTGAATTCCTTGACTGGATGTGCAGTGAAGAAGCCCAAATATTGGTAAACTGGGGAATTGAAGGCATAAACTACCGGATTGTTGACGGCAAGCGGATAGTTCCTGATGAAGAACAGCGCATGGCGGAAACCGATCCTGATTACGGCAGAAAAACAGGAGTAGGCCGCTGGGCCTATCCCTTCCCCATGCGGGGCCCGGCTTATATAGATTCTACGGGGAATTATATAACCAAAGACAGTCCTGAAAGAATCAGAAATCAGGAATACCTTGACGTGGAAAAAGAAACACTGGCGGCTTACGGAGCGGAAATGTGGACGGACCTTTTTCCTTCCACTGAATCTCTGGGCGTGTCAAAACACGGAGCGGCCTGGCAGTATACGCTGCCGCCGGACGCAAACGCGAAACTCACTGAGGCGGATAACTACATGAAGAACGCCCTGGCAAACCTTGTTTTGGGCAAGCCCGCCAATTTTGAGGATTCCTGGCAAAAGATTGTCCAGGATTTACGCCGCATGGGAATTGAAGATGCGGGAAAAATCCTGACAAACATGGTTAAAGACAAAATAAAACTTTGGAGTAAATAAGCGAAATGAATTTAGCGGGAAAAATAAGCAAGGTTCTCTACGGCGGGGATTACAATCCCGAACAATGG
>JAITCP010000102.1 GCA_031283025.1 Spirochaetaceae bacterium
CAAAAAGAGGGGAAGATCGTCGGCAAAGACAATTACCGATTGCCGTTCAAAGCCGCCGCTTTCCTTGTTCTTGCTTTCTACAATGTTCAGATACAGATCCCCCATGCGGTTTTCTTTTACGTTAAGAAAATAAGTCCTGTTGGGAAGGATCAGTCTGGTAGAAAAAATTTCACCGCGTACACCCATGTTTATTCCCCCGTTATAGTTTCAGTTTCCGGTGTCTGCCGCCGCCGTCATGGCCCGCTGCCATGCAATTAATTCCCGTTCCAGCGCGGGGTCTTCCGCATCCGCCATAATACGGAATACCGGTTCCGTTTTGGAACCGCGCAGCCAAATAAATGCCGTTTCGTTTTTTGCCTTTTCCGCTTCGCTGCCTTTACACCCGGCGGTTTCGCATCCGGCTGATGTAAAAACGATCTTTAAGCCGCCGCTTTTTGCGCCGCCAAAGCGGGAAAGATTCCGCAGTTCCATTGTACCATTACAGGCGCAGGCTTCCCAGCCGGTAATGCCCCAGCGTAACTTAAGTTGTTCTTTTTTTTCGTTCCATTCCTTTTCAAATATTTTTTGATACCGGTCTTTAAGCAGCGCGTGATCGCTTGTTGTAACCTGCAGTTTCGCTTCGGGAGCGGAAACGCCGGTGGTATAGAACGGGGGGAGGGAATCGATTATCGCAGCCAGCGTCAATGTTTGTTCAGCATCCCGCAGGATGTTTGCCGCCGCTTCCGGTTTTACCGGATTAATCCCCGCTTTTTGCGCCGCATCTTTCCATTTCAGCGGTAAATCTCTAAAAACTGAAGTTTTTAGAGATTCCCATATTTCAAAAAGGCCCTTTCCCCCATTACCCGCCCTGCCGCTTTGGATCGTAAGGAGTTTAACCATCGCAAAAACCGTAGCCAGCGGGTCCCGAACAGAAGACGGATGAGTGATGTTCCCGCCGTTGGAACCTTCGCCCAGTATGCGCGCCATATACCCTTCTTTACGGAGCTTCCGGGCAAGGTTCACCACATTGGCCTCCCCAACTTCCGCCCGGAACACCGCCGCCCCAAAGGCGTTCGCAATCCGGTCAATGCGCCGGGAAGTGGCATCGTTCACCACCACCGCCGCTTTTGGGGCATCTTTGGGCGGGAGCGCTGTTTGGGGCGCATCGGGCGGCGGCAGTTCCCCCGTCCAAACGAGCTGGGCCAGTTCCGCCATGCAGGCAAGGGCAAACACTTCCTGAGCTTCAAGAATTCGGGCGGCATTTTTGCCGTCATCCCAGATTACCAGGTTCCCCCGGTCGCCGTCGCAGTCAGGCATATAGCCCAGGACGAATGAATTGTCCTTTGCGTGAAGCTCCTCCAGAAAACGGCGGCAGCTTTCCAGGGAATCTCCTTCAGGAATAATCGCGTGGGCAATTTCCCCCGGATTGCCGTTGATCCCGCGGAACCCCAGCCCCAGGGAACGGCACAGTTCTGCGTCTATGCTCACCGCACGGGCGGAACCGTTAAAATCCACGGCAATCCCCAGAGGAAAATTTTTAAGACCTTCCGTTATCGCCTGCATTACCGTTTCGGCCCCTTCTCCTGCAATCACCTTCCTGCAAAAAGAAAAGTACGCCTCAAGGCTTTCCTGTTTTACTTTTTCCGATTCTGCATAGACCTGCCGGACTGCGTCTTCACCGGCTTTTTCCAGCAGAAAGCGAATCCGGCCTATGGGATCGGGCTGGGCTATGTAGTTCTTGAAAGCCTCGATTAACCCGGCTGCTTCGCTTCCTTCCAGCACTCCGCCGTCATCAAGGCCGAATTTAAAGCCGTTATGGCCGATGGGATTATGGCTTGCGGAAATGTAACAAAAAGCGCCTAAAGGCAACCCTTTAGGCGAGTCCGGCGCGGCGTTAAACGCAGTCCGGGCGTGGGCCATAATTTCCGGGGCGGCGGCAATCCCCGCGAAACGTACCGTACAGCCGGAAGCAAGAAAGGAGCGGATCATCATGTCTGCGATGATCCTTCCGGTAGGCCGGGTGTCCCGCCCCAGAATAATCACCGGCTTCGCTGTACATTCACACGGCTGCGGCCTGTGCTTTGGCAAGTTGGCGACGTAATCTGCAAAAACCGCCGCCGCCGCCGCGGCGATGCAGCAGTAAACGGGGGCCGGTTCCTCGCCGGGGTTTTCTTCGTCCCCGCCGGCGCTAAAAACGCCCCGCCAGCCAGAAGGAGAAAGGGTCATCCTGTTCAGAACGTCTTTTAGGACTGCCTCTGTTGGATAGTTCATGGATTTGAGTATACTATATAACCAGAATGAAAAGAATCTACATGGACTACAACGCGACCACTCCCCTCCGTGAAGAAGTCAGGGCGGCAATGGTAGAGGATATGGCGGTGTACGGCAACGCTTCCAGTATGCACGGATCGGGCCGGGAAGCCAGGGCCAGGGTGGAGGAAGCGCGGAAAAAAGTGGGGGAACTTTTGGAGGTTCCGGCCAAAACGGTGATCTTTACATCCGGCGGTTCGGAATCGAACAATACGGTTTTTAATACCATGCGGAGCCTGACCTCGGACAAGCGGGGCGCTCCCCTTGATTCAGGCAGGCGGGGCTTTATCACCACGGCTATCGAGCACCCCTGCGTACTCAATTCCGCCAAATACCTGCAATCGATGGGGTATACAGTTACTTTTCTGCCCGTGGATGAATCGGGCAGGATCAGCATGGAAGCGTTCAAAAAATGCCTGAATGAAGAAACCCTCCTTGTGTCGGTGATGACGGCAAATAATGAAATCGGCACTATGCAAAATATAGAAGAAATTGCAGCGCTGGCCAAAGCTGCCGGAGCATGGATGCACACCGACGCGGTTCAGGCTGTGGGAAAAGTTCCGGTTGACGCGGTAAAAATGGGCGTGGATTACCTTACCCTGTCGGCCCACAAAATATACGGCCCCAAAGGCATAGGCGCCCTCTATGTAAAAGAAAAAGCCCCTCTCTTTCCGCTGATTCACGGCGGGCACCAGGAAGACGGCATGAGGGCCGGAACCTACAACAACACCGGCATACTTGGGTTTGGCAAGGCGGCGGAACTGGCAAAGCGTGAAACCCCTGAGTACGGTAAAACCATGCGGGTTTTACGGGAAAAACTTAAATCGGGGCTTTTGGAAAGAATCCCCAATATAAGGATCAACGGCCATGAAACAGAGGCGCTTCCCAATACCCTCAATGTATCTTTTCCCGGCGCGGAGGGGGAAGCGATACTTCTTTCCCTGGACCTGGCGGGCATTGAAGTCTCTACCGGTTCTGCCTGCGCGTCGGGGAGCCTTGAGCCCTCCCATGTTTTGCTGGCCGCCGGGCTGGGCCCTGAACTGGCCCACGGATCGATCCGCTTTTCTCTGGGGCTGGGAACAAGCGACGCGGACATTGATCATGTACTGGAAACGCTGCCGCCGGTTATCGCCCGGCTCCGTTCCATGAGTACCCTGGAAATAGCGCAGAAAGGAAAATAGAATAGAAATTTGCGGGGTGTGCGCCGCCCGCAGTCTTTGGAGGAACGATGGTTGATTGGCTTTATTCAGATACGGTAAAAGAACATTTCGTTAATCCCCGGAATGTCCTTGAAGACGATATATCGTCCTTCCCCGCCGATGCGCGGGGAGAAACGGGGAATATCCGCTGCGGGGATCAAATGCTTATGCTGCTCCGCATAAAGGATGATGTGATCACCGATGTGCGGTGGAAAACATACGGCTGCGCCAGCGCAATCGCTTCCACAAGTATGCTGTCGGAAATAATCAAGGGGATGAACATTGCCGACGCATACAAAATACGGCCGGAAGACCTGGTGGAAAAACTTGGAGGGCTGCCGCACAACAAGATTCACTGTTCAGTGCTGGGGGATAAAGCCCTTAGGACGGCCATTGACGACTACCTCTCAAAGACAGGCCGTGCCGGGCTATTCAAGGAAGAAGAGCTTACCATTTGTAACTGTTTAGGTATTACAGACAAAGACCTGGAAAGGGCGTGGAAAAACGGAGCGCGAAGCTGGGAAGATTTCCAAGCCGCTACCAAAATCGGCACGGCCTGCGGAAGCTGTAAAGCCAAAGCCCTGGAATTACTCCGTGAATTTGAACATATTTATGGGGGATAGGGAGTGGGGAGTGGGGAGTTGAAAGCATCACGCTTTACTTACGAACAAAAACCCTACTCCCTACTCCCCTGCCGTCTACTTTAACGTCTGCCCGTTGAGCAGGATTGGACTGCCATTGGCGCTTTGGGTAAGAACTTTGTCCCCCTGGAAAATACAGGATGCGTAGGGGTGAACCTCTGAGGCTGATTGCGCCTGTTTAGCCAGGTCGGTATCATACCGGGCCATGTAATTTTTACCGTCTACTACGGTAATCGCATACAAGTTACTGCCGTTTGCCCAAAGCAGGCTGTTCGGGTGAATGTCATCCTCTCCCTGCTTAAGCATCTCCAGTGTATCGTTGTTTATTTCCACCAGCCGGACAGCGCCGTTGCCCTGATTGATTCCGGCAATGGCAAAGATTCTGGCGCCTGAAAGGGTAATAGTCCTGGTGTTTACGGTATTCATGCCGGAAGTTTGGATAACAGAACCGTTAGCAGGATCAACCCTGTAAAGGCGTCCCAGAGATGCATTGTTCTGCACAATTCCCGCCGCAAGCAGCCCGTTGGGCGGCTGGCCTCCCTGTGCGGCGGCAACGGCTCCTGCAGTACTGCCGCTGTCAATCATTTCCTGCTGATCTTGGGCGATTTGCTGCCGTTCGTTCTCGGCTTCCTGTGCCTTTTGATCGGCAAGCCTCTGAATTTCGTCCGCTTCCTGGCGGCGCCGCTCCATTTCTCTTTCCTGTTCGGCTAACTCATCCCTGCGCTGTTCATTGGCCGCCTGTTCCTGGGCCAGTTCCTGCTGACGCCGCTGGGCCGCCTGTTCCTGCTGCCGGGCCTCCTGCTGGCGCTGCCGGGATTCTTCCTGCGATATTCGGCGTGCTTCTTCATCCAGCCGGGCCTGTTCCTGCCGCCGCCGGGCTTCCTCCTGCTGGCGCTGAGCCTCGCGCTGCTGCTCTTCAAGCCTCCTTTGGGCCGCGGCGGCTTCCTCCCGCTCCCGTTGAAGCCTTCTTTGTTCTTCCTCTAATCTTTGCCGTTCAAGCGCAGCCAACCGGGCGGCTTCTTCAGCTTCCCGTTGTTTCAGGTCTACCATATCCTGGCGGTCTTCAATACCCCTGCCCTCATCACTCCGCATGGAGTCAATCACGTCGGGATCGGTAAGGCCGGAAGTGTCTATGGCGCTGAGAGAACCGGGAATGCCGGTTCCAAGGGGGATGGTAATAAGTGTCTGACCGGGCCATTCGTCATAGCGGATGGAAAGACCGGCTTTTTCCCTGACCAGGTTTTGAGTCACAATACTCTTGTACCGGGTTGAATAAAAATTCCAATCGCCCCGGAAAACAGCATTGTAGATCGTTATAAAGCGGGCCAAAAGGGCCGCATCGGCGGCGCTGTAGCCGTAGGCCGCCTCCAGATAACCTTGCAGGATCAGACGGAGGTTCCGTATGTGATCCACGCCCACATCCACTCCCAGGCCAAATACGTCGGCATCGTATCTATCCCCTTCAGGATCGGCGGCGCAGTGAATTACAAAGTAGCGGTTCTGCGTCCCGGCCTGCACGGCGCCGTTCCGTATTGCCCGTCCCAGGTCGTAACCGATGGCACGAATCTGCGCAACCGTATCAATACGGGAATGGGGGCCTTCATAATTGATAAAGTTTACCGATGCCTGATTTTCTTCCAGTTCCTGTCGGTTAACATTTTGAGCGAATACTCCGGAAACAAGCGCCATAAAAAGGGCCATTCCCAGGATTATGCGAAAAAAGTTTTTCATTTTTTGCTCCTTTAATTACAATAGGGAACCTCTAAAAACCGGTTGTTTTTAGAGATTTCCAATATATAGAATACACCATATCGTGAAAATCTGCAACCTCATGCCGCGCCTAAAGGAGGATCTTTGCGATTTCTTCCCTGGCTTGATCCCTAACCCTATAAGGCATGGAGTCCTGCTCCATATCCTGCAGGAGTTTTATGCCGGTTTCGCTTAAGGGGGGGCCGGAAAAACGGCAAAGAGAGCCGGTGGCGGAAACGATGGCGCTCAAGACCCGTTCTTCCCGTCGGACGGCGTTGATAGTCCGGGCAAAGGCTTTTAGGGCGATGCCTTCCGGGTCTGTGCCGATTCTACCGATGGATTCCGCCGCGGCGATCCGTACCAGCGGATCGTCGTCTTTAAGGAACAATTCCGCCAAAAAGGGAATTGCTTCACGGGAAGCAAAATAGCCCAAAAGCCGGGCTGCTTCCGCTCTAAGCCGGAAATTAACCCGCAGACGGTTCGTTGAAGTACGGGGGGTTATAGAGGAAAAAGCAATTTCACGAAGATACATGGTATAAAACGGCTCGTTCTCGCCAATCTGCCCATCCCGTATCATCACGCCAAGTTTGGTCAATTCCTCATTTACCATATACTCAACAAGCGAGTAAAAGGTTTCCATACCCGGTAAAATACCGCCCAAGCCGTATTTTTCTGCCGGGACAGCGGCGGAAGAGGATTGCGGCAAAGTCCGGTTTTCTACCTTGTAGGCATAGAGTATCCAGTCCTGCCCGCCGGATAAAAGAGTTCCGTTATCCCCCAAAGCGGGGATTGCAGAAGTCCCTTTCAGGGTAATCGTCCACAGGCGTTTACCTTCAATACTAAAGCCCGTAGCGCCCCGGTGGCTGAACACGTAGATACCCCGTTCATCCCAGATCATGGAATAATCGTCTATCGTTTTTACCTCGTTATTTTTGATATGGCTGGATTCGCTCCATTTTACCTTTTTTTCCGAAAGGCTTATCTGGGTTACCGATCCGTTGGACAGAAGCATCGCAACCGAATCGCCCCGGCTGACCCCGCCTATTGGAGAACCCCGTATGGATATAAACGGCTGGTCCGGAGAAGAAGAATCTGAATAAAACAGTCTAACGCCTCCTCTTTTAAGGAGGGCCAGCGTACCCCCGTCTATGGGGATGATCGCCTGCGGGGTTTCCCCTATGGGCCGGCTTTGGGCCGCGCCAAAGGGGCCAAGTTCCAGCAGTTCCCCGTTCTTAAGGGCCGCTACAATCCCGCCCCCGCCGCCTAAAAATGGGCCGGATACGACATCGCCGGCCAATTCCCTTGTCCACAGAAGGTAGCCGGAAGCGGTATAACAGTATATCTTTTCTTCCGTGGTAACAAAGATTCTTCCGTCCCAGCCGTTTACCACCGGCGCGGTGATGGGGCCGGTTTTTAGCCGCCATAGTTCCCGCCCCCCGTTGTTCACGGCGATAAGAAACCCGTCGGTACGGCAGATAAAACTGGTTCCGTCCCGGTTCCGGCTTACATAGGGGATGAGTTTTGATTTGGCATAGTAATCCCAAAGGGGCTTTCCGTCCAGGCTGTAGGCTTTGAGGTGCCCGCCGTCCATTACCGCCACCACGGTACCCGCCTGCACGGAGGGAACCCCCAGCAGTTTTCCGCCGGGCGCCTGCCGCCAAATGGGAGCGGCTGCCCCCCCGCTTTCCCTGGGGAAAACCCCCGACGCCGTTTCAGCGCCAATACGGAAAGCGCCCGCCGACAGAACCAGACACATGACCATAATAATTAGACGCTTGTACATCTATCATAGAGTATAGCATAATGGAAGTATGATTGAAACAACCGGCTGGATTGACTGTGATGACGGGGCAAAGCTCTTTGTCAGGCGCTGGAAGGGAGAAACCGGAAGGCCCGCAGCGTTGGTTCATCTGGTTCATGGCATGGCGGAACATTCACTTCGTTACCGCCGTCTGGCGGAAAAAATCTGTTCCCACGGCTTTGAAATGTGGGCTGCGGATATGCGGGGACACGGAAAAACGGCGGATTTATCGGTAAATGACAGGGGCAAGGGCGGTCTCTTAGGCCATACGGCGGATAAAAACGGCTTTTTCCGCGTGGTCGAGGATATCCGTATCATTATGAAACATATCGCCGCACAAGCAAAAGCGGAATACGGGGAAATTCCCATCTTTATAATGGGCCATTCCTGGGGTTCTTTCCTTGTTCAGGGCTATGTTGAAGATCCCGTGCCGGAGATTCCCCTTAAGGGCTACATACTTTCCGGCACCCGCGGGCCGGGCGGCTTGGATATTACCCTGGGAGCGCCGGTTCTTTCACTGCTCGCCACGCTCAAGGGATCACGGCGCTTTTCAAAAATCTCCGCCGCCCTTTCTACGGGGTCCTACAACAAAGCCTTTAAGCCAAACCGGACTCCCTTTGACTGGATTTCCCGTGATAAAAATGAAGTAGACGCGTATGCCGCCGATCCCCTCTGCGGTATGCCTTGTTCTTCCGGCTTTTACCGGGACATGATTGGCGGAATTATTGCGATTCACCGGAAAGAAGCCATTGAAAAGATCGACAGGAACCTGCCCGTTTACATATTCTGCGGCAGCGCCGATCCGGTGGGGGAAATGGGGCACAGTCCTACCATGCTGGTAGAAGCATACCGCGCACATGGTATAAACGCCCTGGAATTTGTGATGTACCCGGAAGCCCGGCATGAAACCATTAATGAAACCAACCGGGACGAGGTAACTGAAGATATTCTTAACTGGCTTACACGGCGGCTGAACGACATCGGGAAATAAATGCTGATCCGCTACGGGAAAGAACAAAACGGAAAACTCAAAAAGAAAGCCGTTGTTTACACTCAGGACGAGCACAAAATTAACGCCGCCGATGTAGACAACGACGCTGTGTTTATTACCGGGCGGCTGCGGGCCAACGGCTATGAAAGCTACATTGTGGGCGGCGCTGTGCGGGATTTGATCCTGGGGAAAAAGCCAAAGGACTTTGACATTGTTACCAACGCCGCCCCGGCGCGAATCAAACGAATATTCCGCAATTCACGTATCATAGGCAGGCGCTTCCGGCTGGTTCATGTTTTTTTTGGATCCAGGATTTTTGAAGTTTCTACGTTCCGTTCCCAAAAAGACAGCCATGCCGGCAATACTTACGGAACAATAGAAGAAGACGTACTGCGCCGGGATTTTACGTTTAACGCCCTTTTTTATGATCCCGGCAGGCAGATCGTGGTAGATTATGTAAACGGGATGATAGACATCAGAAAGCGGCTGTTGCAGCCCATAATGCCTGTAGAGCTTATCTTTAAGGATGATCCGGTAAGGATGATCCGGGCAGTCAAATACGCCGCCGCCGGAGGGTTTTCCGTTCCCCGGAACCTTGAACGGCGCATCCGGAAAGAAGCGCCCCTTTTGGGCGGGATTTCCCCTTCCCGGCTTACGGAGGAAATGTCCAAAATCATCCGTTCCCCCGCAGCCGCCCTGATTGTGGAAAATTTGGAAAAAACGGGGCTTTACGGCTTTTTACAAAAGGAAGCCGCCGACTTAATGAGGAACAACAGCGCCTTCCGCTCCGCATACCTGAAAAGCCTTGCCGGAGAGTCCGCTCCGGCTGCCAAACAAAGCGGCGTTCCATCCGGCAGGCAAAGCGGCAAACCGAATAGCAATACAAACGTTACGCCGAACGTCCACCCGCTTATCGCCCTGATACGGGATTACCTGGAATTAATTACCCCCTGGCAGGAATTACAAAAGGGAACCTGGGAAGAATGTCGGGATTTTTTTATCAGCGCCCGGCGCTTTATCCTGCCCATGAATCCCCCCAGAGTAGAACTGGAAAAGGCAGTACGGCTTGTTTTTGCCGAACACGGCATTGTAGTAAAGAAAACCCGCCCTGTTGAACGACGGCACGAACGAAAGAACCCCGCATGGGGGAAACCGGCAAAATAATGGGAACCTCTAAAAACCGGTTGTTTTCAGAGGTTCCTTTGCAGTTTCTCGCCCTTTGGGCTGCGAAACGTGCATTTTTAAGCGGTAAATCTCTAAAAACTGAAGTTTTAGAGATTCCCTAGTTTGAAATTGATCACAGGAGGTAACCATGAATGGCGTTTTTAGATTTTTTTAGGAAAGAGCTAAAATATTATGCCGACACAGCCTTTCAAAGCGCTGTTTTCAATATCAACGACGGTCTTGCGGAAATAAGCGGGCGGTTGGGCAAAATTGAAACAAAACAAAAAGAAACAAGCATCCAACTTGAAGAGCTTGATGATCTTTTGCAAAGAGACGACAAAAAGTGCGCCCTAATTGACTCGCTGATCGCGCTTGTGGACACTATCGGGGATTTTTATTTTTTTGCCGGCGCAGACGCAAATTCGCCGCTTTTTGAACAAGCGCAGATGATGTGGAACGCGGCAAAAAATGCCGCAAGGTCCGCAGGGCTTGAAGTAATTAACGCGGCCAATGAGCCGGTTAATTTTTATCTGCATACCGTAGAAAGTACCGAACAAAACTTTGATATTCCAAACGGTTATATTATTAAAACACTAAAATGCGGCATCATTTACCAAAACGAAATTATACGGCGGGCAGTTGTCATGGTGAACAAGATCGACGCGCCGAATAACAATATTTTTATTTTTAAGGATGGTATTTAATGAAAGCAGGAATAGACTTTGGCACCTCAACATCTGAAATAGCTTATGTTGATGACAATGGCAAAATTGTAATTGTTCCGAATCATCTGGGAGAAACTATAACTCCGTCGGTCGTATACATAGACGAGGGCGGCGCTCCGGTTATCGGACTAGAAGCCAAAGAAAAAGCGCTTATTGAGCCGGAAAACACATTCCTTGAGGTAAAGCGGCTTTTTGGTCAAAACACGGAATTGCAGGCACGGAACAAATCTTATTCACCGGTAGAGACGGCGGCGATGATTATCCGCTATTTGACAGACTGTGCGCGCAAACACTCAGGGCAGACGATTGATTCCGTTGTAATTACTGTTCCCGCCTATTTTACCGATTCACAGCGCAAGGACGTTTTAGCCGCGGGAAAGGCCGCCGGGCTTGAGGTGGAACGTATTATTAACGAGCCGACTGCGGCCAGCCTGGACTACGGAATTGAACATATGCGCGACTGCGACTATATATTGGTGTACGATCTGGGCGGAGGAACTCTTGATGTTACCGTGCTTGAACTTTTTGAAGGCGTGGTGGAGGTAAAATCCAGCTGCGGAAACAACACGCTGGGCGGAAAGGATTTTGACCAGGAGATCATGAATCATATAACCGGAATAATTAAAAAACGCGATAAAGCTGATGTAACAAGTGACGCACGCGCCATGATGCGGATAAAAATTGCCGCCGAGCAGGGTAAAATTGCGTTGAGCAGCAAAACAGAAAACACAATAGAATTGCCGTTTTTATACAGCAAAGACGGTAACCCCGTTGGGTATTCTGAAAAAATTACCCGATCCGCCTTTGAATCCATGATTCGAGAAAAGATTTATTCTACCGAACAGCAAATCAAGACGGCGTTATTCGACGCGGAATTAACCGCCCAAGACATTGATTTAACGCTGCTGGTCGGCGGCAGCACGCGCATTCCGCTTGTATCACAATTCTTAAGTGAAATTTTTGGCATAACTCCGGAGGCGGCGGTTGACCCGGATTTGGCTGTCGTCCGCGGCGCGGCAATACAGGCTGGCGTATTAAGCGGTGTTCTAAAAGAAAACGCGATTGTTTTAACCGACATTTGCCCATACAGCCTGAGCACGGAAGCTTTGATGGATCTGGGATTTGGCAATAAGGAAACGTTTTGCGACATTATTATTAAACGCAACACGACTCTTCCCACAGCCGCCTCTAAAATGTATTCGACCTCCCGCGATTATCAAACGAAAGTGCACGTTACCGCATACCAGGGCGAAAGCATCGATCCGGACGAAAACTACCTGCTGAACAGTTTTGAGCTTAGCGGCATACCCAAAGCAAAAGCAAACAAGGAAAAAATAAATATCCGCTTCGAATACGATTTGAACGGCATTTTAACGGTTCAGGCGGAAATAATCTCGACAGGTAAATCGGCGTCGGTAACGGTCAACACGGCGCAGATGGGCAAAAACCTTGACCTTTCAAAATGGAAAGAAAACCCCGCCGCCCGGCAGTACCGGCAAATAATCAATAAGGCGGAAAGGCTGATAAAGGTTCATGGCGAGGATAAATCGGAGAATGTTGAAGCCGCCGCCAATGAATTAAAAAAAGCGCTTGTTATGAATTGGGACGTGCCGATTATCGAGAAATTTAAATTCCATCTGGATGACGCGATTGACGATTTAGAAGAAGAAAACAAGTAATGAATTATTACGAACTGTTGAACATAGAGCGCGGAGCGGACGCTAACGAAATAAAACGCGCATATTTTTCGGCGGTTAAAATACATTCGCCGGATTCTGATCCTGAAGGTTTTAAGGCGCTGCGAACCGCTTATGAAACGCTTTCCGATCAAAAGGAGCGCGCTGAGTACGACGGCTATTTTACCGCGTCCGGCGCCATACAAAACGATTTGCTTGCGGCCCGCGAACTTATCCGGGAAAACAAATACATACAGGCCGTTGATTTTCTTACGGAATTAAGCGGCAAAAATCCTGATTCAAGCGATGCCAGGCGCCTTCTTGCCGAAGTGTTATGGTATTTGAAGAAAAGCGGCTCCGCTGTAACAATATGCGAAGAACTGATCGAAAAAGACCCGGCGGATTATGAAACGCTGTTGTTACGCGCAAAAATTGCCGCTTCGCAGGGGCATAAGGAAAAAGCAATCGGCTATTATAATAAAACCGTGAACGCGTCTCCGTTGAACCCAAAAACATGGATTGCGTATATGAATTACACGTTACACAATGCCCCTAAGCTGATTCCGGACATTTTCCGGCGCGCCATGGAACAGGATATAAATATGTTCCGTGACGAATATATTCTTTATATAGTGGGAGCGTACAACAAAGATTTATTTTCCGGCGAAAACAATTTGCAATACTATGATAAGTTTGCGGAATTTTTTGTTAATGACAAAAATCCGGATAAAGAGACTTATTCGCACCTAATGGATTTAATGCCGAAGTTTATTGAAAAGATCGAATTTATTCCGTTTGTGGAAAAAATATTACCCTCGCTGGAAAACAGCAAACAATACTGTGATGAAGACAAAGAAAATTTTAAATACATACACTCAACTGTTATGCTGCATAAACTACAGTCGGATAAGCGGATACACGATGTACTTATTGACTTGACAGCATTTCTTTTATTGGAAGACAAAAATAAAAAACAACAGTTGGAGATGGAGATTTATATTACCTATAATCTGTCTCTATTACGCCCGTCGATAAAGATACTGATGAATGAATATCCGGAATTTTTCAAACTAAACCAGTCGTTTTATCTTGACGCGCTTAATCAGAAAAAAGAAGAGTTTCTGTTAGATAAATATGCCGCGATACATAAAAAGATTAGGCGTGGTAGGAGTATTTTTTATGATGACGACACAGAAGATATAACCCCTTATAAACGTGAATCTCCCAAAATCGGACGCAACGATCCATGCCCCTGCGGAAGCGGAAAAAAATACAAAAAGTGCTGCGGGGCAGGGTGATAAGAAATTCACGCAAGGATCACGGAGGAAGATAGGGAGTGGGGAGTAGGAAAATTTCTTA